>JBKCKE010000225.1:0-10860 GCA_046301395.1 Verrucomicrobiota bacterium
TGAGCTCGACCAGCAGGCTGCGGACGCGCGTGATCGTCCGGAAGACGGCGGCGACCTCTTCCGAACCCTCGGCCAACGACAGGAGGGCCTGGATATCGCTGAAGACCAGGGCCGAGCCCCGGCGCCAGAGCAGCTTGCGCATCAGTTCCTGCTGCGGCTTGGTGATCTCGGTCTCGGCCAGCCAGTCATCGATGTCGCCGCCGTGGATGAAGACGGGGTCGCGCTGATACTCGTTCGCGGACGACTTCGCGAGTTCGGCGTAGAGGGCCGACCGGGAGGCGGCGGTCATCGCCACAAGGTCCTCGACCTTGGGCAGCACGACCACGTTGTTCCCGCTGGCGACCACCTGGGTCGGACCCAGCAGACGGTCGACGAGCGCGGACGGGAGCCCGGCCTTCTCCATGGTCGCCCGGACGCCTTTCTCGGTGGTCTGCTCGAAAGTCCAACGGGTCACCGAGGAAGGCTTCGCGACGACGGCGAGGATGTTCTCCGGCGGCTCGAGATAGACGGTGCGCACCTGCAGGTCGCCCCATGGTCCCGGCTTGGCGACCCAGACGGGCTCGGCGGAGGACAGGCCGGACGCGCCGAGGCAGAGGGCTGCGACCAAAGCAAAGATGGATGACGACCGTGACGGCACGTTTGGTTTAACATCCGTAAAACCACGAAGTTCCAACAAAAAAATATGACAGCGGCGCCAAGACGGCCCGTCGGATTCGCATTGTAGAACCAAGGCTTCGTCCGCAGGGATAGTGCGAACCTTTCCCGTGACCCGACCCAAAGCCAAGAAGACCGCTCCCGCCCGCCGCAGCGCCAAGCCTGCGGGCCGGCGCGTCGCCAAACCGACGAAGCGTCAGGCTGACGCCGCCTCGACCTCGACCCCGGAAGCGGCCAAGGCCCAGCCTAACCAGCGCATCGGCGTGCTGATCGACGCCGACAACGTCTCGCATCAGCACCTCCCCACCCTGCGCCGCTTCATCGGCGAGACGGCGATCTCCGCCGCCCGCGCCTACGGCGACTTCCAAGGCCGCCTCAGCGGCTGGCGCGCCGCCGCCCAGGAGTGGACCGAACTCGAACTCGTCGACCAACGCAGCTACACGCCCGGCAAGAACGCCGCCGACATGCGCCTGACGATCGACGCGGTGAAGCTGATGGCCGGCCCGACCCCGCCGACGACCCTGATCTTCGTCACCAACGACAGCGACTTCACCCCCGTCGTCGAGGACGCCAAGCGCCTCGGCGTCCGCATCATCGTGATGGGCGAGCGCACGCACAAGGCCCTCCGCTCCACGGCGCATCATTACCTGAACCTGTCCGAACTGCGCGCGCGCATGGACGACGAGCTGGCCGCCAAGTCCGACCCGCGCAAGGCCCTCGGCCTGCTCGCCCAGGCCCTGCGCGCCCTCCTGCCGAAGACCAACAAGGAGGCCGCCGGCCTGCTGGATCAGTTCGAGAAGATGCTGCCCGATCTCCGCTTCGCCGACGCCCCGCGCCCGCAACAACGCGAGGCCGGCCCCCGCCGCGAAGCCCGTCCCGAACGCGCGCCGCGTGAACCGCGTCCAGCTCGCGAACCCCGCGCGCCGCGCGAAGCCCGCCCGGCCCCGGATAACTCCGGCCAGGATTACCGCGACCGCCCGAACCTTTCGTCCGCCCAGCAGGCCCAAGGTAAGGCCGAGGCCGACCAGCGTCGCGCCCAGCTCCAGCAGCGTCAGGATATCATCGACGCCCTCGTCGACGTCGCCACGGGCCTCGCGCCCGAAGGCGAATGGCTGAAGGTCGAGGTCATCAAGAAATTCCTCCTACAGGAACATCCCGGCCTCGAAGCCAACGCCCCGCGCTACGCGAAGTTCTACCGTATGCTCGAGGACACCGGTCGCTTCGACGTCCAGCTCCAGGGCTCGACGGTGATGGCCCGCCTGAAGGAGTAAGCCTTACTTCCCGATCGTCCGCGCGAGGAACGCCAAGGTGACCTGGGTGATGTCTGCCTCCAGAGAACTGCTGCTGACCTCGGCGCCGGCGATGAGACCGGTCCGCTTCCAGCTTTTGCCTTTCGGATGCAGGTCGAAGGTGTGCGGGGCGCCGGCGACGACGACATACTCATGCGAGACCTTCGCGGCGCGCAGGGCCTTGGCGAGGGCGTCCGACTGCGCGATGTCGACCGTGGTATCGGCGGTGCCGTGCAGGATGAGCACGGACGGATCCTGCGGATCGCACTGATTCTCCGGCAGGTAAGCGGCCTGCTCCGCGTCCGAAACACCCGGGACCTGGCCTTTGCCGTGCTTGGAGAAATTCACGACGCCGTAGAAATCGATGACCGCGGAAACCTTGGCGGAATGCTTCGCGGCAGGGTCGCCACCCGGACCGGTCTTATCATCGGACAATCCGACCATGAGCGCGAGGTAGCCTCCGGCCGATCCGCCGGCGACGGCGATGCGGTCCGGGTCGAGGCCGAGCGCGTCCGCGTTGGCCCGCATCCAGCGTACCGCGTCACGACAGTCCGCGATGTTCCGCGGCCATACGCCCGGCTTGTCCTTCGGACCGAGCACGTAGTTGCAACTCACGACGACATAGCCCGCGCGGGCGAGGTCGGCGCTGACGCTGGCGGAGCGATACTCGGCCTTATCGCCGCCGGTGAAGCCGCCACCATGGATGAAGAGCACGCCCGGGCGCCGCACCTTGAAATCACGCCGATAAGAGACGTAAAGATCGAGCCGCTCCCGACGCCCCTCCGGCAGGAACTCCAGGTCGCTCAGCCGGAAGACGGGATTCGGCATCGATGCGCCGTAGCCCTTAGCCATGGATGCGGCGTACCTCGCCGGGAGATCGGCCAGCTTGTCGGCGCCGGGCTTCCCTAGTTCGTGGATACGCAGCTTGGTGTCATCGGCGGCGAAGACGGATACGGCGACGAGCAGGAGAATGAGCGGACGCATGAAGGGCGGGGGTAGAATGTTTCTACACCCCGCCCTTGCAGGCAGTCAACGCGTCAGCCGACCGCTCAGGACAGCGCGTGGGCGTAGCCGTCGACGATCGCCTGCAGGGAGGCTTCGACAAGGTTTTCGCTGACGCCGACCGTGCCCCAGGAGGCCTTGCCGTCGGAGGAACGGATGACCACGCGGGTCTTGGCCGCGGTGCCGTCGGCGCCGCCGAGGATGCGGACCTTATAATCCACGAGGCTGACCTTCGCGAGCTTCGGGAAGGACTTCACGAGCGCGGAACGCAGGGCCTGATCGAGGGCGTGCACGGGACCGTCACCTTCGGCGACGGTCAGGGTCTCTTTGCCGGCGATGCTGAGGCGCACCACGGCTTCGCAGTAGGCCGAGCCCTTGGCGCCACGCGCGGTGACGTGATAGGAAGCGACTTCGAACGGCGCGGCCTTGCTCTTGCCGATATGGCGACGGAGCAGGAGCGCGAGCGACGCTTCGGCGTCTTCGAAGCTCCAACCGCCGTGCTCGAGCTTCTTCAGCTCTTCAAGGGCCGTGGCGGTGGCAGGAGAATCACGATCGAGGTCGATGCCGAGGGACTTCGCCTTGAGGACGATGTTGCTGCGGCCGGACTGGTCGCTGACGAGGACGGTGCGCTCGTTGCCGACGACGGTCGGATCGACGTGCTCATAGGCGGCGGAGAACTTGCGGACGGCGTCCACGTGCGTGCCGCCCTTGTGGGCGAAGGCCGCGGTGCCGACCCACGGACGGCGCGGATCGGGGGCGAGGTTGGCGACGCCGTCGACGAAGCGGGAAAGGCCGGCGAGGCCCTTGAGCGAGGTCGAGGATACGCACTTCCAGCCGAACTTCAGCTGGGCGCAAGGGATGACCGCGGTGAGGTCGCAATTGCCGGTGCGCTCGCCGATGCCGTTGACGGTGCCCTGGACGTGCGAGGCGCCGGCTTCGAGCGAAGCGAGGGCGTTGGCGAGACCGAGACCGGCGTCGTCGTGCGTATGGATGCCGACGGGGGTCTTCTTGAGCGCGGCGATCGCGGCGCGGGTGGCCGCGGCGACTTCGGCCGGCAGGGAACCGCCGTTGGTATCGCAAAGGACGATGCGGTCGGCACCGCCTTCGACGGCGGCGAGCATGGAGGCGATGGCGTAGGCCGGATCGTCCTTCCAGCCGTCGATCGCGTGCTCGCAATCGTAGACGACCTCGCGGCGATGGGACTTCAGGAAGGCGACCGTGTCGCGGATCATCTCCAGGTTCTCTTCGGGCGAGCAGCGGAGCACTTCGCGGACGTGGAGGGCGGAGGTCTTGCCGTAGATCGTGACGACCGGCGTATCGACCTCGAGGAGGCCGCGCACCTGGGCGTCCTCGGAGGCGCGCACGCCCTTGCGGCGGGTCGACCCGAAGGCCGCCAGCTTGGCGTGCTTGAACTTCAGCTTCTTGGCGCGGGCGAAGAATTCGACGTCGCGGGGATTGGAGCCCGGCCAGCCGCCTTCGATGTAGGCCATGCCGAAGCGCTCGAGCTCGGCGGCAATGCGCAGCTTGTCATCGACGGAGAAATGAATGCCCTGCCCCTGCGAGCCGTCGCGGAGGGTGGTGTCATAGATTTCGATGGAGCGTGCCATGGTGGTGTGGGTGGGAAAGAGGTGTAAAGGGAGGGAGCCGTTCCGGGCGCCGCGGAACGGGGAGTCGCCCGTCGGGCGTTCCGTTCAGCGGGCTTAGCGCCCGATGAGGGTAATAATCGCCGGAATGATGGCACGACCAGCCGCGGAGCGGAGGGAGGTCGAAGACTGGGCCAGGGATTCCATGACGAAGGACCTGACTTCAAGGGCGGCGGCTCGGAGAGTCAAAGGCAAAGGAAGCCGGAGTCGGTCGGGGCTCGCCAAAAGGCCAATAAATGCCCATTAATTGCCCATGCGCCGCCTCGCCGCCCTCTTCCTGCTCTTGGCGGGCGTCGTCTCCGCCCCCGCCCAGTGGCAGGTCTTCGCGGAGAAACTCCCTGCGGCCGGAACCTGGGCCACTTACCGAATGGAGACGATTCGCGACGGCGCGACGGCTACGACCAGTGAAGTGCGCTTCTCCGTCCGGCCTGGCCGGGACGTCGACGGGCGGGCGCACGTCTGGTTCACCGTCGAACCGGTCATGTGGCTGGGCTCCCGCGAACGGGCGCCGCTCCGTCTGCTCGTGCGCCCCGACATGGACCGGGCCGCCGCGAGCCGGCTGATCGAGAACTCCGCGGAGATCGTCTTCTCCAATCCCGTGAAGGGCGCCTACCACATGACGCGAGAGGACATCGCCTGGGTCTCCGACTGGGCGAAACTGACTTACACGAGCGAGCTCACGCCGGATGAACCGGCCAAGGAGGAGATCGCCGCCGCCGGCCGCGGCTTCGCCTGCGAACGCCTGCGCATGCTCGCCTCGACCGTCACGGACCCGCCGATGGTCTCGAAACAGGTCTTGGAGTTCCGCGGCCAGGTCTGGCGCAGCGAGGAGGCCTCCTTCGGCGTCGTGCGCGCCGAGTGGGAAGAACGGACGACCAAAGGGTCGAAGATAAAGTCCGAGACCAAGCGACTGACCCTGCTGGCACAAGGCAAGGAGACCCCGCCGACCGACCCCGTCGACCGCGGCAAGGACTTCTCGGTCTGGCGGCTGATCTTCGGCCGCTGAGCCCACCAAAGGACCAGCCCATCTGGTTTAAAACAGATGGGCTGGCGTTAAATGGTGGCCTGAGTCGGAATCGAACCAACGACACGACGCTCTTCAGGCGTCTGCTCTACCAACTGAGCTATCAGGCCAATTAACTGGACGTTCAGAAGGACAAAGCCCCCCTGCCCTGTCAATCCGACAAGGAAGGGAGGCTCAAAAAGGCCTTCAGAAGCTGAATTTCCAAGCCGAGAGGCGGCGTTCCACCTCGGCGATGACTTCGGCTTCGCCGGCCTCGCCCTTGTCCGAGACGAAGGTCACGGAGAAGCGGACGAACGAACCGCAGTCATCCCACGGCACGGTGGAGATGAGGTGCTCGGTGATCATCCACTGCGAGAAGGCCTCGCCGGAATCGAAGCTCACCGTGCCGGACGGGCCAGTGGCGGACTTCGGGGCGGGCATGTAAAGGAAGAAACCGGCGCCAGGCTTGCGGACCTGGAAGCCCAGCTTGGCGAGCACGCCGACGAGCTTGTCCATGCGACGGGAATACTTGGCGGCGATGGCCTTCGGGATGGAGACTTCGTCGAGGCCCGCGGCGCCGGCCTTCTGGATGCCGAGGAACTGGCCGGAGTCGGAGTTGTCCTTCACGTCACCGTAAGCGCGGACGAGCAGCGCGTTGCCGGCGACGAAGCCGATGCGCCAGCCGGTCATGTTGTGGCTCTTCGAGAGCGAGTGCAGTTCGAGGGCGACGTCCTTGGCGCCCGGGACCTGCAGGATCGAGACCTGCTCGGCGCCGAAGTGGAGCGAACCGTAGGCGGCATCCTGGATGACGACGAGGTTGTGCTGCTTGGCGAAGGCGACGACTTCAGCGTAGAACTTGAGGGTCGCGCAGGCGCCGGTCGGGTTGTTCGGATAGTTGATCACGAGCACCTTGGCCTTGGCCAGGACGTCGGCGGGGACAGACTTCAGGTCCGGGAGGAAGTTGTTCTCGGCGGTGAGCTTCAGGTTATGGACGAGGCCGCCGTAGTACTTGGCGTGAGTGCCGAACACCGGGTAACCCGGGACGGTCATGAGCACGTAGTCGCCCGGATTGATGAGGCAGGCCGGGAGGATCGAAAGCGCGGCTTTGGAGCCGATCGAGTGGAGGACTTCGGTGTCGGCGTCGACGGTCACGCCGAAGAGGTTCTGCATGTAGCGGGCGGCGGCCTGCTTGAAGTCCGCGCCGCCGTTGTCGGCGTAGCCGCGGTTCTCGGGCTTGGCGGCTTCGGTCTGGAGCGCCTTCACCACCATCGGGAAGGCCATCTCGTCGGGCTCGCCGACGCCGAGGTCGATCAGGGCGACGTCCGGCTTCGCCTTCTTGGCGGCGGCCTTGGCGCGCTTGATCTTCTCGAACTTATAGATCGCGGTCGACTTGCCGTAATTGACGCCGCCGATGCGTTCGGCGAAGAGCTGCTGGATGTAGGAGTCAGACATGGTGATAAGGCCCTAAAAAGAGGGGGAAGCCGGCCGATGGCAAGCGGACTCCTCCCCCGGCCTTGCCATAAGCGTATGGGCGGAGAAAATGGCGCCATGGAACCCAGCCTCGAAGACTTGGCCCGTGAACGGCACGCAAGGTGCAACCCGGGGTTCCCTTGGCGGCTCATCGGCCTCACCGCCCTCTGCCTCGTGATTGGCGGCCTGGGCTCCGCCGCCACGATGCCGGAGATCAAGGGCTGGTATGCCGGCCTCGTGAAGCCCTCCTTCAATCCGCCCAACGGGATCTTCGGTCCGGTCTGGTCTACGCTCTATGTCCTGATGGCGTGGGCCGCCGCGGAGGCCTGGGCCGACCGCCAGGCCCGCCGCACGTTCTTCATCATCCTGCTGGTGAACTCACTCTGGTCGCTGCTCTTCTTCGGACTGCATCGCCCGGACCTGGCGCTCATCGACGTGCTCGCCTACCTGACGCTCCTCGTCGTGTGGATCCGCCAGCTCTGGCCGCAGCATCGCGGCGCGGCCCTGCTCCAGCTTCCCCACCTGCTGTGGGTCAGCTTCGCCACCTTGCTCAACGCGAGCATCTGGTGGTTGAACAAATAAGAAGGCCCCGGAACCCGGGGCCTTCGTGAGCGACTGGCGGACAGCTTAGTCGGCGAGCTTGGTCCAGCGGGCGTTGCCCTTCGAGGACTTCACCGCGGCTTCGATGAAGGCCATGCCGGTGACGCCATCGTCGATCGACGGGAAGTCGTAACCTTCCTTCGGGGCCTTGCGGCCTTCGAGGCGGTCGGTGATGGCTTCGGCGGCGGCGCGATAGATGTTCGCGAACGCTTCGATGAAGGCTTCGGGGTGACCGAACGGCGTGCGGGTATACTTCTTGCAGGCGGCGCCGTTGTAGGAGTTGCCGCGGCGGTGCACCTGGCGGGGCTGGTCGAGATACTTCACGATCAGCTCATTCGGGTGCTCCTGATGCCACTCGAGGGAAGCCAGGGTGCCGTAGACGCGAATGTTGAGGTTATTCTCATCGCCGGTGGAGATCTGCGAGGCGTGCAGGACGCCCTTCGCGCCGCCCTTGTAGCGGACGAGCATGTTGGCGTCGTCATCGAGCAGACGGCCGGGGATGTAGGTGCTGAGGTCCGCGGCGATCTCCTGGATCTCGAGGCCGGTGACGTACTGCACGAGGTTCTCGGCGTGCGTGCCGATGTCGCCCACGCAGTTCGAGACGCCGGAGCAGTTCGGATCCATGCGCCAGTTGGCGATCTTCTGGATCTTGCCGGACTGCAGGGCGCCGATGGCGTAACCCTGCGGGTATTCGACGAGGACCTTGTTGATCTTGCCGAGCTTGCCGGCGGCCACGAAGTCACGGGCTTCCTTGACCATCGGGTAGCCGGTGTAGTTATGCAGCAGCGCGAAGACCAGGCCGCTCTTCTTGACGATGGCGCGGAGCTTCTTGCCTTCGGCGAGGGAGAATGCGAGGGGCTTCTCGCAGATCACGTGGATGCCGGCCTCAAGGAAGGCCTTGGCCACGGGATAGTGCATATCATTGCGCGCGACGATCGACACGAAGTCGATGCGATCGCCGAGCGGGCGCTTGGCCTCGGCCTTGGCCATCTCGGCGTACGAAGCGTACACGCGGGACGGGTCGAGACAGAGGTCCTGGCCGGAGAGGCGGGACTTCTCGGGATCCGAGGAGAACGCGCCGGCGACGAGCTCGATCTTGCCGTCGAGGGCCGCGGCCATGCGATGGACGCCGCCGATGAAGGCGCCGCGGCCGCCGCCGACCATGCCCATGCGGAGTTTGCGATTAAGGGATGCCATAGGAGTATGAATCAGAGGGAGACGGGCTTGCCGGTCTTCGCCGAGGCGTAGATGGCGTCGATGACCTGCATGAGGCGGTAGGCCTGCTCAGGCGTGTTCAGCGGCTTCGCGCGGCCTTCGATCGACTCGATGAAGTTCGCGGCGGAAGCGATGCGGCCCATGTCCTCGCACGCGGGCGTGACGATGGAGCGGTTCACGCTGTTGCCGTTTTCCTGGACGTAGAGCTCGCAGGTATCGATCGCGGTGTTGTCGAGGCCGTCGATGCCGAAGAGGCGCTCGACCTTGCCGCCGGCCTTGGTGCCCTGGAAGACGACGGAGACTTCCTCGCGCTTGATCATCTCGGCCCAGGAGACCTGCAGGGTCAGCACCTGGCCGGTCTTGAAGGTCACGAAGCCATGCGCGGCGTTCTCGACGTCGGTGACGCCGCCGACGCGGTCCGGGATGCCCCACGGGCCCTTGAAGGACTTGTCTTCGATGAAGTCATTGAAGGTCTGGCCGAGGACGTGCGCCGGCTCAGGGTAACCCATGAAATACATCGCGAGGTCGACCATGTGCAGCAGGTCGATGAGCGGGCCGCCGCCGGAGAGTTCCTTGGTGGTGAACCAGCCGCCGAAGCCCGGGATGCCGGTACGGCGGATCCACTTCGCCTGGGCGGAGTTGACCTTGCCGACCTGGCCCTGCTCGACGTACTTCATCATCGCCTGCGACTCCGGGCGCGCGCGGTTGTTGAAGTTGAACATCACGTGCTTACCCGACTTCTTGGCAGCGGCGATGATCTCGAGGACTTCCGGGGCGCTGAGCGCCGGGGGCTTCTCGCAGAACACGTGCTTGCCCGCGTCGAGGCACTTGATGGCGAGCGAGGCGTGGAACTTGTTGGGGACGATGACGCTGACGGCCTGGATCTCCTTGCGCTCAGCCAGCATGGCGTCGACGGATTCATAATGATGCGGGATGCCCCACTTCTCGGCGGCCTTCTTCGCGGCGCCCGGCGCGGGATCCGCGACGGCGACGATTTCCGCGTAGGCCTGCTTGAAGCCGGCCGCGTGGTACTGGAGCATGCCCCCTGCTCCGATGACGCCTACTTTGGTTGCCATAAGTGTGTTCGTTTAAGGGATGATCACTTGCCTTGGGCGGACTTGTCGAAGGCGGCGTCGAACGCGACCTTGTTGGTCGGGAAGGCGAGCTTCTTGACGTAAGCGGCGGATTCGGCGGCGCCGAAGAAGCGGTCCATACGGCCGTCTTCCCACTCGACGGAAAGCGGGCCGGCATAGCCGACGTCGTTGAGGGCGACGATGACGTCTTCGAACTTGATGTCGCCGCGACCGACGGAGCGGAAGTCCCAGGCGCGACGCGGGTCGCAGAAATCGGTGTGGCCGCCGAACACGCCGACGGAGCCGTCGCCGTGGCCCCACCAGACGTCCTTCATGTGGGCGTGGTGGATCTGCTTGCCGAAGGTCCGGATGAACTTCACGTAGTCGACGCCCTGGTAGCCGAGGTGGCTGGGGTCGTAGTTGAAGCCGAAACGCTTGTGGTTGCCGACGGCATCGAGCGCGCGCTGGGCGGAAGCGATGTCGAAGGCGATCTCGGTCGGGTGCACTTCGAGGCCGAAGTAGACGTCGTGCTTCTCGAAGGACTCAAGGATGGGCTTCCAGCGCTTGGCGAAATCATCGTAGCCCTTCTGGAGGTAGGCCTGGTTGGTGGGCGGGAAGGCGTAGATCGCGTGCCAGATCGAGGAACCGGTGAAGCCGTTCACGACGGTCTTGCCGGAACCCTTCGGCTTGTTGGCCATGTACGCCTTGCCGGCGTCGAAGAACTTACGGGCGGCCTGGGCGGTCAGGGCCATCTCGGCGCACGCGCGCTGGCGGACGCCTTCCGGATTGCCGTCGCCCCAGACATGGGCGGGCAGGATGCACTGGTGGCGTTCGTCGATGTTGTCGCAGGTGGCCTGGCCGACGAGGTGGGAGGAGATGGCCCAGCAGCCGAGGTCGTGCTTCTTCAGGAG
>JBKCKE010000226.1:0-5978 GCA_046301395.1 Verrucomicrobiota bacterium
CTTCGCGAGCATCTGATCATGCTCGTCATCGCACATGGCGATCTCGCGCAGGATGACCTCGCGCTCCATGCGCGCGTCAGCGTCGGTGATCAGCGGATCGAAGACCATGTCGGCGATGGCCTCCATCGCGGTCTCGAAACCTTCCTGGGGGGCGTCGACGTAATACACCGTCCGGTCGAAAGTGGTGTAAGCGTTGGAAGAACCGCCGCTGCGGTGGATGGCGTCGGTCAGTTCCCGGTTCGTGAAACGTCCGGTTCCCTTGAAGACCATGTGCTCCAAGTAGTGCGAGATCCCGGAGCCTTCCCAACGGCCCTCGTGGATGCTGCCCGTGCGCACCCAGGCCTGGACGGTGCAGAGGCCGATGCCCGGGCGATGGGAGTAGATGACCTCGAGTCCGTTGGCGAGCACCCGACGTTCGGGCACGGGGCCGGCGATCTGGGCGAAACTCAGGCCTTCGAGGGTGGACATGGGGTGGATGTATGCCCTTCCCTCGCCGGGGCGCAAGTGCGACCCTGACACGACGGCGGAGCACTCTGACATTGAAAACGCCGTCCGGCCTCCGTATCACCGAACTTCGCTTGCCGCGATCCGCGGCCGGCCCTCCCTCTCCCCTGTCTTTTCGATGTATATTCCGCCAGAAATCCGAGCCAATCTCGACGAAATCGAACGCCGTGCCGGCTACCTCTGGAAGTTCCTCGACGTCCCCGGCAAACAGGCCGCGATCGCCAAGCTCGAGGAGCAGATGGGCGCCCAGAACTTCTGGGACAGCCAGAAGGCCGCCCAGAAGGTCATCTCGGAGTGCAACGGCCACAAGAACATCGTCGGCCCGCAGATCGCGTTTCGTCGCCAGATCGAAGACGCCAAGACCCTCGCGGAACTGATCACCGAGTCCCCGGACGGCACGGCCGACGCCGAAGTCGAGGAACTCCGCAAGCTCGCCACCGACCTGCTCGCCGCGGTGTCCGACCTGGAGATCGCCTCGTTCCTTTCCGGCTTGCACGACCGTTCCAACGCCATCGTCACCGTCAAGGCCGGCGCCGGCGGCACGGAATCCAACGACTGGGCCGACCTGCTCTACCGCATGTACACGCGCTGGGCCGAACGTCGCGGCTTCAAGATCGAAGTCGAAGACATCGCCGAAGGCGAAGGCGCCGGCATCAGCCAGGCCACCTTCCGCCTCGAAGGTCCGAACGCCTACGGCTACGTCAAGGCCGAGCGTGGCGTGCATCGCCTCGTCCGCATCTCCCCCTTCGACGCCAACGCCCGCCGCCACACGTCCTTCGCCTCCGTCGACGTCGTCGCGGAAATCGACGACGACATCGATGTCGAGGTGAACGAAGCCGACCTGCGCGTCGACGTCTACCGTTCCAGCGGCAAAGGCGGCCAGCACGTCAATAAGACCGAATCCGCGGTGCGTCTGACGCACATCCCGACGGGCATCGTCGTGGCCTGCCAACGCGAACGCTCGCAGGTCAAGAACCGCGCCCTGGCGATGAAGATCCTCCGCGCCCGCATCTACGAGAAGACCATCGACGACAAGCGCGCCGAAATGGAGAAATATTACGGCGAGAAGGGAGACATCGGCTGGGGTAACCAGATCCGCTCCTACGTCTTCCAGCCTTACCAGATGGTCAAGGACCTGCGCACCGGGGTCGAGACGGGCAACATCCAGGCGGTCATGGACGGCGATATCGACGCGTTCATCAACGGCTGGCTGCGCGCCGGCGGGCCGCGCACGCGCAACAAGGACATCAAGATCGAGGACTAAGTCCTCCGCGCCATGCCCACCCGGGAAATCCTCCGTCAGAAGCTCCTCGATACTCCGCTGTTCGCGGAGAAGATCTGGAAGCTTTCGCCGGAGCCGTGGGCCCTGACCGAAGCCCAGCTGCGTGACCTGAAGCGCATCGGCGCGGCCTGCCTGAGCTACCACCGCGCGCTCGAACGCCTCTACGTCCGTTCTTTCTCAGGCAAGAAGATCCTCCGCAACCGCGAGGTCTACGCCCCTTGGGTCGCCGAATACCTCGACCGCTATAAGCCCGCCGGCCTCGTGGCGCATGGCCGCCATCGCGCCGTGAAGAACCAGTGCCCGGTCGTCCTGCGCCCGGACCTCCTGATCACGGAACAGGGCTTCACGATGACGGAGCTGGACAGCGTCCCTGGCGGCGTCGGCCTTACGGCCTACCTCAACGAGGTCTACGCCGAGGATTACCCTGGCGTGATCGGCCGCACCGGCATGCCCGACCGCTTCATGGCCGCGCTGGGCCGGCTGACCCCGAAGGAGAAATTCCCGCTGGTCGCGATCGTCGTGAGCGAGGAAGGCGCGACCTACCGTCCGGAATTCGAATGGCTCGGCGAGAAGCTACGTTCGCTCGGACACGACGTGCACGTCGTCGAACCCTCCCAGGTCATGCAGATGGGCGACGGCTCCTACGTCCCCGTCGACGGTGCGCCGCGACGCGTCGACATCCTCTACCGTTTCTTCGAGCTCTTCGACCTCGCGAACGTGAAGGGCGCCGACGGTATCTTCAACGCGGTCGAAGCCGGCACCCTGACGCTGACGCCGCCGATGAAGGCCTTCCAGGAAGAGAAGCTCGGGCTCGCCCTGCTCCATCATCCGCAGCTCGCCGAGTTCTGGAAGGAGAACCTGCCCGAAGACCACCACGAGGCCTTGTTCCGCATCGTCCCCCAGACCTGGATCATGGAGAAGACGGAACTCCCGCCGACGGCCGTGCTTTACGCACCAGGCGTCAACGGCCGGCCGATCCGCGAATGGGCCGAACTCGCCGAGGCCTCGCAGCGCGAGCGCAACCTGATCATCAAGGCGAGCGGCTTCCACGAGACCGCCTGGGGCGCCCGCAGCGTGACCTTAGGCAGCGACGTCTCCCGCGACGAATGGCTTGAGGCCATCGAGGACGCCTTGAACCCGGAGAACGAGACCTTCCATGTGATGCAGGCCTACCACAAGCCTTCGCGCCTGACCCATCCGGTCTATGCCGACGACGGTAGCGTGGCGCCGGCCGAAGGGCGCGTCCGCCTTTGTCCGTATTTCTTCGTCGACGGGGATTCGGTCGAACTTTCGGGCATCCTGGCGACCTTCTGTCCGGCGGATAAGAAGATCATCCACGGGATGAGCGACGCAGCCCTGCTGCCCTGCCACGTGGTCGGCTGAGGGGCGTGCGTCGTCTTGCTTCCGGTCGGCTTTACGGCCAAGGTTGGCCTATGAGACTCCTTGCCATCGGTCTGCTCTCGCTCCTTGGCCTTTTCGGCGACCTCGCGGCCGCCGTCCGTACCAAGGTCGACCTGGTCAACCTGACCCCTGACATCCGCGCGGGCGAGAAGGCCCTGATCGCGATGCGCTTCCGCTGCGACCCGCACTTCCACATCTACTGGAAGAACCCCGGCGACGCCGGCCAGTCCCCCACGGTCGAATGGCAGGAGAAGTCCGGCACCACCGTCGGCGCCTTCGTCTGGCCCGGCCCCAAGATGCTCGATCAATCGGGCGTCTATAACTTCGTCTACGAGGACGAGACCCTGCTGCTCATGGAGGTAGCCGTCCCGGCCGGCGCCAAAGGCGCGCTGACCTTCAAAGGCAAAGCCGAATGGCTCGAATGCGACGACTCCGGCTGCTGGCCGCATGACAAGCAGGTCGAACTCACCGTCCAGGTAGGCGCCGGTAACGTCGCCTACAAATACGACCCGAAGCTCTACCCGGCGCTCCGCGCTCGCCTCACCACGACCGCGAAGAGCGACGGCAAGTCGCTCACGGTCGCCATCCCGGCCGGCGAGAAACTCCCGCAGACCTGGTTCCCCGAGCGTGGCTTCGTCGCCCCGACCGCGACGGCCAAGCAGAAGCAGGCCGGCGGCAGCGTCGTCTTCGAACTGGCGGACGCCACGGAGACACTGGATTCCGGCGAACTGATCTTCACCACGCGGGCGGCCGACGGCGGCTTCGTGGACATCAAGGCGGTACTGGGCGGCGCGCCGGCCAAAGCCGCGCCCGGTCCGGCGACCACACCGACGAAGACCACCGGCGAATGGCAGCCTTGGTCGCCGGAAGCCCAGGCAAAGGCCTTGGCCGAAGGTAAGACCGTCTACGTCGATTTCACCGCGCGCTGGTGCGCCACCTGCCAGGTCAACAAGCGCGTCTACACGCAGGGCGATGTCGCGCAGGCGCTTTCATCCGCGGGCGTGGTGATGCTCAAGGCCGACTGGACCAAGAAGGACGAGGTCATCGCGCAGGAGCTCGGCAAGTACGGCCGCACCGGCATCCCTCTGAACGTCTTCCTCAAGGCTGGCCAACCGCCGGCGATCCTCTCCGAGGCGCTCACGGGCACCGAAGTGCTGGCGGCCCTGAAGTCCGTCGGCGAAGGCAAGGCCTATCAGGCCGAGACCACGACGCATTCGTTCTTCGTCTGGATGCTCCTGGCTTTCGGCGGCGGCATCCTGCTCAACCTGATGCCCTGCGTCTTCCCGATGATCGGCCTGAAGGTGCTCGGCTTCGCCAAGGAAGCCGGCGCCTCGCGCCGCACCGTGGTCCTCAACGGCCTGCTCTACTCCGCCGGCGTCATCGCAAGCTTCCTCGTGCTCGCCCTGCTCATCATCGGACTCAAGTCCGGCGGCTCCTCCGTCGGCTGGGGCTTCCAGATGCAATCGCCCGGCTTCGTGCTCGGCACTTGCGTGCTCATGATCGTCCTCGGCCTCAGCCTCGCCGGCGTCTTCGAGATCGGCACCGGCCTCGGCGGCGTCTCCGCCGGCGACGGCGAAGGGCGCACCGCGACCTTCCTCTCGGGCGTGCTCGCCACGGTGGTCGCCACGCCCTGCACCGCCCCTGGACTCGGCGCGGCCCTCGGCTTCGCCTTGGACAAGGATCGTTCGACCGCCGAGACGTTGCTTTTCTTCACGGTCATCGGACTCGGCATGGCCCTTCCTTACCTCCTGCTCTCGGTCTTTCCGCGTCTCGCGGCGATGCTGCCCCGTCCCGGCGAGTGGATGGAGTCCTTGAAGCAAGGCATGTCGTTCCCGCTCTTCGGCTACGCGCTGTATCTCCTCTGGGTGCTCAACGCGCTCGTCGAAGATGCGGCGTGGGTGCGCGATGCTTCACTAGGCCTGGCGCTCATCGCCACGGCCTGCTGGGTGCTCGGACGCTGGGGCGCCCTGCACCGCACCGATCGCGAACGTCTGACGGCCAAGCTGGCCTCGGGCGCTCTCTTCGTCGGCACGCTCGCCTACCTCTACGCGACGCTTCCCTGAGCGTCCGCGGAAGCCGTCCAACAAAAAGGCCCGCCATCTGGCGGGCCTTCTGCTTGGCGTGTCAGGCGACTCAGAGAGGGCTGAGATCGCTGACCGGAGCCGGTGCGGCGCCGGCAGCAGGAGCGGGAGCGGCGGACGGACGATTGGCGGCGGCGGCACCACCGTAATTCACGTCGACGACGAGAGCCTTGCGATCCTTGGCACCGGACTGACGACCGGCGGCGGACTTATCCGCCTGCTGGGAACCGAGGGCCATGATTTCGCTGTTAGCCTGGTTGGCACCGAGTCCGACGAGGTAATCGCGGACGGACTGGGCGCGACGATCGGAGAGACCAAGGTTGTACTCTTCAGTGCCGAATGTGTCGGTGTAGCCGGCGATGATCACCTTGGTGCCCTTGATGCGGGCGGCGGCAGCGTCGAGCTTACCACGCTCGGCGGCCGAGACATTGTAGCGGTCGAAATCGAAGTAGACGGTGGCGAGGATGGCTTCGGGCGGGATGGTGCCGTTACGGATGGCGAGGGCCATGGCGTCGTAACCGGTCGGACGGGTGTCGAGGGTTTCGCCGTTAAAGCCGTTGCCACCCTTACCGGAGGACAGGGGCTGGAAACCGGCGGGGATGCGGGAGGTGCAACCCACGACGAGGGCGGCAAGAGCGAGTAGGAAGGTGAGACGCTTCATGGTGTGAGGGGAATAAAAGAATAGCGGGCGGGACTGGGCAAGCCTTGTC
>JBKCKE010000227.1:0-4827 GCA_046301395.1 Verrucomicrobiota bacterium
CCGGCGAAGGCTTCCGTCACGTCCGTCAGGACAAGCCGAGCCTCGCGATGGTGGCGCTCCTCGCCACAAACACGCTCTTCGTCTTCCCGGTCATCATCGTCCTGCTGCCGCTCTACGCGAAGAACGACCTCCACGCCACGCCGGAGCAGATGGGCCTATTGATGCTCTGCTCCGGAGCCGGCTCGGTTTCCGGCTCGCTACTGATCATGGCCCTGCGGCCGTCGCTGCGTCGCCTCGCCATCCTGACGGGCATGGTCCTCGCCTGCGGAGCGCTCGTGAGCCTCAGCCAAGCCACCGGACTGGTCTGGGCCGGCGCCTCGCTCGTCAGCCTCGCGGTCGGCGTCTCCACGCTCGTCGGCCTCGCCAATACCATCGTCCAGGAACGCTCGCCGGCCGAACTGCGCGGCCGCGTCTCGGCCGTCGCCGGCCTGAGTTTCTTCGGCTTCCTGCCCTTCGCCGCGATCATCATGGGCTGGATGACCGACGTCTTCAAACTGCGTAACGTGCTTCTCGGCTCGTCGATCTGCTACGCCGTCATCGGCCTACTCGTCATGCTCACCGTCGGCAGCAAGGTGACGGGTGAGCAGGAGGAGCAGGTTCAATAATAGGTAGGGACGTGATCACCATCACGTCCGTTTGAAACGGAACTCCAAGACATCGACCGAGGCTAGCCAAGGGCCGACGACTTCCGGCCTCGGAGTCGAACGGATGCGATAGTGATCGCATCCCTGCCCCTGACCCTAGGCCTGGCGAGCTACGCTCGCCGCAAAGTGGTGCACCCGTTGGGATTCGAACCCAAATCGCCGGCTTCGGAGGCCAGAATTCTATCCATTGAAATACGGGTACCTGCCCCGAATGAAGCCGCGGAGGCCTACGGGAGTCAACCCTTCCCCGCCCCGCCTTACTTGGCGGGCATCACGCGATCGGCGAAATCCGCGTAGTTCTTCCAGTCCTCGAGCAGGATGTCGTGCTTACCGGGACGAAGGTGATAGCCGATGGTCAGGCCGACGGGCTGGCTGAGGGGCGGCTGCTCTTTGACGCCGAGGCCAGGCTGACCCAGCACGCGATAGACGGGATCGGCATGCACGGCGCCGAGGAATTCGCCGAGCGGATCGGCCCAGCTATCTTCCGAAGCGCTGGCGACGTAGAGCGGACGCGGGGCGGCGAGCGCGAGCAGGTAATGCGCGTCGAGCGGGAGCTGGTCTTCCTTCTCGGAGAAGGTCGCGAAGCGCGCGGTGAACCAGTGAGGGAAACCGCGGCCTTGGTAAT
The DNA here is from genome assembly GCA_046301395.1 of Verrucomicrobiota bacterium. GTDB lineage: Bacteria > Verrucomicrobiota > Verrucomicrobiia > Opitutales > UBA953 > UBA953. The sequence continues at coordinate 1,270 of JBKCKE010000227.1, forward strand.
GTCCGGTGATGACGCCGACGGTCTCGCCGAAGATGCGCTTGTTGAGTGCGGCGCCGCCACAACCGGAGTTATTGGAGATGACGAAGGCGAAACGCTGGTCCTGCGCACCCGCCCAGAGCGAAGCCTTGCCGAGGCGCGAATGGCCATGCACCGCGGCGCGCCGGGCGTCGACGGACGGGACTTTCTCAAGGACATCGAGCATGCGCGAAAGGCCCCAGGCCCAGCAGCCGATGGCCGCCCACTCGCCGTCCTGCCATTTCGTGTTCACGCCGTCAGGCGAGAGCGCCCCGCGGAAACCGTCCTTCCAGCCCTCGGGATGATCGGGCTCGAAATCACCATAATAGACGGTGGCCGAAGCATAGCCGCGGTCGATGAGGGCCTCGAACTCCCAGCGACGCGCCTGCCCGCCGCGCAAGGCCGGATCGGCCTGGGTCGTACCCTTCAAGGCCCACTGCTTAGAAACCCAAGTCGACGCGACGAAGACCGCCGGGTCTGCGGTGGTGGTGTGATTGCTGCCGAAGTTGAGCCCGACGAAGACCGGAGCCGGACGCTTGGCCGCGTTGGGCACGTAAAGCAGCATGTCGAACGACGGGCCTTTCTTACCGATCGGCCAGACTTTGAACTGGGTGCGCGTAGCCTTGCCGCCGAAGGCGTCCTTGGATTGCTCGCGGATCTCGACCACGGCGTCGGCTTGGAGCTTCGAGGTATCGGGCGTGCGGCCGAACATGTTCTCCTCGACGAGACGGAAGACCTCCGGACGACGGACCTCGTTCCAGGTCTGCGCGTCCGTCACCTTACGTCCGTCGGCGCACACGAGCGGATCGGGTAACGTATACGGCGGGACCTTCGACTCTTGGGAGATGGTCGGCGGAATCGCAGCCAGCAAAAGCAGGGGGAGCAGCATGCCGCGACTATGGAATCGTAGTCGCGAGGGGGCAAGGCCGAGGTAGGGGCAGCACCGCGTGCTGCCCTAGCTGCCTCTTGTTCGCCGCAGGGCGAACGATGGTAGGGGCTCGATTTATCGTGCCCTCCCATGCGGAGGGCGCGGCGAAGCCACGCCCCTACCTGCGGCCGCCCTGCGCCGGCCATCGGCGAACGGCGGCCATGGCAATGGCCGCCCTACCCCGAGACAGGGCTCAAAGGGAAACCAGAGACCGGATAGTTAACTGGGGAAATGTCCGCAGCATACATTCCGGTCTCCCCTTGAGTTAAGCCTTCCCCTTGTCCCCGTGTCACCTTGCCCACGTGTCCACTCGCGGCGTCAGCCGCGCTCAGCGCTCCCAAACTTCAAACCGATAGCCCAACCCCTCATACTCTCCGGCCTTCGACGACACGAGTTTGGTGAAGAGCTTCTGCCAATCGGCGGGAAAGAAGCGGTCGCCTTCGAAGTCGCGGTCGATGCGGGTGATGAGCAGGCGTTCGCACAGGGGCGTCCCCTCGGCGTAGATCCGCTCGCCGCCGGTGATCCAGACCGGACCCGGCCACTGGTCCATGCGGTCGGCGATGACGATGGCCTCGGCCAGGGAAGCGGCGCGCTCGGCCCCGGGGAACGACTTCGCGGGGTCACGGGAGACCACCACCGTACCCCGACCCGGCAGGGCCTTGCCCAGCTCGGCGTAGCAGGCCGGACCCTCGATCATGACACCGCCCGCCGTCTGGTCCATGAACCAGGCCAAGTCTTCCGGGATATGCCAAGGAAGCTTCCCGTCGCGCCCGATGACCCCGTTCCGGGCCACGGCGACGATGCACTGGAGGGGCTTGGGCACGGACCAAGGGATGTGAACAACCCCCGCAAAAGCAAGCACCGGGCGGACTTGGACGGGTTGACACCCGCCGAAAGCCTCGGGTAAGTTGCCCGAATGATTACCTGGCTCCAGAACGCCACCGGCAAGCACCACCGTCTGATCTTCGGCTTCCTGCTGGTGGTCATCGTGGTCTCCTTCGTCTTCTACGGGTTCGCCGGACGTGGCGCCCTGACCGGCGGCCCCGCCTACATGTACCAAGGCGTCAACCTCAACGACCCCGTCGTCCGCAAGCGCCACAACGACGCCCTCTTCTTCGGCCAGATGACCGGCCAGCGCATGGACCCTAACGGACTCGTCCAGCGCGTCGCCGAACTCGCCCTCGCCGACGGCCTCGGCATCCCTGCCCCTTCCGCCGTGGAGATCCGCCGCATCGCCCGCGAGATGACGACCGCCGCCGACAGCAAGGGCAACGACGGCCTCAACAAGTTCCTTGAGTTCGCCGCCAAGCAGCTCGACGCCTCCGACCTCGACGTCCGCGCCCGCTTCGAAGCTTACATCAAGGACACCTGGCGCATCCAGAAGGCCCTCGGCGCCCTCGCCGGCTCCGGCCACGCGACCGCCAGCCAGATCAAGCGCATCCTCGACCGCGAACGCACCAAGTGGACCGTCGACGTCGCCACCTTCTCCGCCGCCGGCTTCAAGCCCGACGTCAAGGTCGACGAAGCCAAGGTGAAGGAAGCCTTCAACACCAACATCGAGGACTACCGTCTGCCCGCCCGCGTGGCTGTGACCGCGGTGACCATCGCTTCGACCGTCGCCGACACCGCGCCGGTGAGCGACGACGAGATCATCAACATGGGCTACAACCAGGCCGAGAAGTTCAAGTTCGAGACCGGCAAGGTCAAGGAGCAGGCCCTCGCCAAGCGCGCCGAACTGGAGAAGCTCGTCCGCGCCGAACGCGCCATCACCAACCTCGCCGGCCAGATCTCCGACGAACTCGCCGAGAAGTTCCCGGTCGATACCGCCAAGGCCGACAGCAAGGAGTTCGCCGCGTGGATCAAGGCCAAGGACGCCAAGAGCACGACCATCGCCGCCTTCGATGTCACCACCGCTCCGTCCGTCGCCGGAGTCCCCGCCGAAGCCCTCCGTGTCGCCGGCGAACTCACTGAGAAGGAGTGGCGCTCCGAAGTCTACCGCTCCGAAACCGGCGCGACCTTCATCCTGCTCAACCAGCGCACGCCCGACCGCCTGCCGACCTTCGACGAAGCCAAGACCAAGGCCGTCGAGGCTTGGAAGAAGTCCCAGTTCAACCGCCTGCTCGCCGAAGAGGCCAACAAGCTCGCCAAGGGCATCAAGGACGACATCGCCGCCGGCAAGAGCTTCACCGACAGCGCCAAGGCCCGTAAGCTCGCCCTTGCCTCCCCTGAGGCCTTCTCCGTTTACGCCGTGCCGGAAACCCTCAACGGTGCCAACGAGAACACCGGCCTCCTGATCGAAGCCGCCGGCGTCGGCAAGGTGACCTCTCCGATCCGCACCGCCAACGGCGACTACGTCTTCATCCGCCCGGCCAAGGCCGACCTCCCCAAGGACGGCGCGACCGCCGAAGAGAGCCGCCTGTTCGCCCAACGCATCTCGCAGCGTAACGCCTACTTCACCGGCATCGGGCTCGTCCAGGACATCGTCCCCCCGCCCGCCGAAGCCAAGTAAGGCCTACCTCGAGGCTAACGAAAGGACAGGCTCACCCCCTGTCCTTTTTTGTGCCCTGAACAGATCGGGCCGCCCCTCCCTTCTTGCCCTATACCCCCGACCCCCT
>JBKCKE010000228.1:0-15906 GCA_046301395.1 Verrucomicrobiota bacterium
CCTTCGGGGTCCTCGTAAGTGTTCGGCTGCTTGGGATTGAGCGGCAGGCGCGGCTTCGTGCTCGGATCGAACATCAGCACCTGCTGGAGGGCCGCCTGGCCTTCGGGATTCTCGAGGGTCTTGGCGGCGGTCCGCACGCGCTCGAACCAGGCCTTGGCTTCCGGCGAGGCGTTCGTGAACCCGCGCGAGTGATCGAGGATCGCCTGCTGGGCGGCGAGCCGCTTCTCCGGGACCGCGAGGTCGGCGAAGGTGGCGTCGGTCGGGATGTCGGCGGCGAACAGGCCGGCGAAGAGGAAGAGCGGGAGGCAACGGTACATCATGGGGATGAGGTTAAAGATCAGGCGGCGGGGAAGAGTTCGGCCAGCGAGCGGCGATGCCACAGGCCGAGGACCCACATGGCGAAGGCGGCGCCGAGGAAAGCGCAGAGCATGTCCGCCTGGGTGTCCCAGACGAAACCTTGGGAACCGAGGAAAGCGTCGGCGGCCTGACCAAGCAGGATCGCGGAGCCCCATTCGAAGATCTCGTAGGCCGCGCTGAAAGCCCCGGCGAAGCAGACGCCCGCCCAGGCGGTCAGACCTACGGCGCCGGCCGCCGGCCCACGGAGCAGCCATTCGCGGACCATCAGCGCCGGGACGACCCCTTGCATCAGGTGACCAAGCCGGTCGTAAGGATTGCGCGCCTGCCCCAGCCACTCGGCCACCCACGCTCCGGCCGGCACTTCGGCATAGGTGTAATGGGCGCCGACGATCAGGACGATCGCATGGAAGAACATCCAGCGACCGAGGAACACGCTCGGCGTCCAGTCGAACCGCCAGGCGAAGCCGGCGATGAGGAAGACCGGCAGGACCTCGAGCATCCAGATCACGTGGTCACGGGCGCCCCAGGCGGACAGGAGCCCCAGGACGGACGCAAGCACGGCGAGCCAGCGGAACTGGCGACGGGCGGACTGGAGGTTCAGATCGACCATGTGCCGCGGAGCGCGGGCGAGTGGAGCTGGTTGGCCTGGTCGTCGCCGACGAAGCCGGAACCGTCGGCCTTGAAGTTCAGCTTACGTCCCAGACGGACGCTGAGCGCGGCGAGGTTGACGAGCGTCGAGCTGCGGAACGCCTCGTTGACGCCGTAGCCGAACGGACGCTTCTCACGCGCGCACGCGTCGAAATCATCTTCCTGATATTCCGGCAGCGGGAACTCGGCGGCCTTGACGAGCAGTTCAGGACGGTTGCAACGCATGCCGGCGAAGAGCTTGCCGTTCGGTCCTTCGAGGAAGGGGTTCTCAGGGTTACGTTCGGCGAGCTCGGATTCGAGGATGATGCGCGTACCGTCCTTGTAAGTGAGGGTGACGGTCTTCCAGACGCCGCAAGCCATGGCGTCCTGGGCAGGGGCGTCGCACTCGACGGAGACGGGCGACTCGCCGTCCTTGCCGAGGAAGTACTGCACGGGATCGAGGAAGTGCTGGCCCATGTCACCGAGGCCGCCTTGGTCGAAGTTCCAATAACCACGGAAGGAACCGTGGCAGCGATGCGGGTGATAAGGGATCAGCTGCGAAGGACCGCAGTACATGTCCCAGTTCAGGTGACCCGGGACGGGCTCCGGCTTGAGGTCCGGCTTGCCGGTCCAGAGGTTGACCTTCCACTGGATGCCGCCGACCGGGGCGAGGCGCACCGTCAGCGGGCCGCCGAGGACGCCGCTCGCGACGACGCGGCGGATCTCCCGGGCCGGGCCGACGCCGTAATAATTGGTCCGGTTGAGACGGAACCAGGTGTTCACGCGGAAGGGCACGCCGGTCTGCTGCACGACGCGGCTCAGGGCGAGGCCCTCGCCGATGGTGCGGGTCAGCGGCTTCTCGCACCAGACGGCCTTGCCGCGGCGGGCGGCCATGGCGGCGATGACGCCGTGCCAATGCGGCGGCGTGCAGACGTGCACGACGTCGGCGTCCGGCATCGCGATGACTTCGCGGAAATCCTCGGCCGTCATCGGCGTGCCGCCGCCGGCCTGCTTGATGCGCTCGAGCTTCTTCTGCACGCGCTGGGCGTCGACGTCGCAGATGCCGACGATGCGGTTCTTGCCCGTCATGCGGGGCTCGGAGTGCATGGAGGAGATGCCGCCGCAGCCGACGATGACGTGGTTCAGGGTCTCGCTGGGCGGGACGAAGCCACGGCCGAGGACGTGCCGGGGAATGATCGTGAAGCCAAGCGCGGCGACGGCAGCCTTACGCAGAAAGGAACGACGGGGTAATCGCATGCGGGGTGATATGAGGACAAAAGACCCCGTTCAATCCTGATAGTTCCGACCCAGCGGGCCACAGGGACCTTTATGGCCTTATTCCGCCGTTAAAAGTCCGCCGTCGTTTTGCTTTCGCCCGTCTTGCTTGCTCCTTGTGGTCATGCCGCTCTCCACGCCCCCCCTCGCCCGCGCCTCGGATGAGGCCGCGCGTCTGCAGGCGGCCATCGCCCAGACCGCCGGGGTGCCGTTCTACGGCTCCGGCGACTGGCAGGCGGCCTTCGCCGACCGCTCGGCTCAGCTCGTCGACCTGCCCCGCATCACGAAGAGCCAGCTGCGCGAACACTCGCCCGAAGGTTTCCTGCCGGCCGGGCTGTCCGTCGAATCGCTCCTCGCCTCCGGCCTGATCGAAGAAGAGAGCACCTCCGGCACTTCCGGCGCCAGCGTGCGCGTGGTGTTCGGCAAGACCTGGTGGGCCGAACAGGAGCTTCGCGCCCTGCTCCGGAATCCTTTCGTCGCCGAGTGCTTCGGCGACCGGACCAGCCTCCGCCGCGCCGTCCTCACGACGCCGGGTTGCAGCGGGGTCAGCTGCTACAACCGCTGGCTCAACCTCGAACAACGCACCCTCGGCGACAGCCGCTACGTCAATCAGACCCGTATCCCCTTCAGCCTCGGCGACGATAAGCTGGCCGTCATGGCCGACGAAGTCGCGTCATGGGAGCCCGCCTTCCTCGACGTCGACCCGGTGCACGGCGCTTGGTTCGCCCTGCATTGCGAGCGCCACGGCCGACGCTTCCCTTCCCTGCGGTTCATCCTGACGAGCTACGAGTTCACCAGCGTCACGCACCGCGCCATCATGGAACGCGTCTTCGGCGTGCCGGTGATCGACCTCTACGGCTCCAGCGAGACCGGCCACCTGCTCGTCGAGACGGACGGAGTCATGCGCCCGAGCCCGGAGACCGCGCTCCTGGAATCCACTTCGGCCGACAGCATCGGCGAGCTGCTGGTCACCACGCTCACGAATCCTTACCTCCCCTTGATGCGTTACGAGATCGGCGACTACGTCGAACGCGTCGCCGGCGGCTACCTCGTCCACGGCCGTAAACGGGACGCCCTCCGCGGCGCCGATGGCCGGATCCTGACGACCCGCCAGGTGGACGCGGCCTTCAGCGGCCTCCGCGGCATCGCCCATTACCAGCTTCGCCAACGGACGGATGGCTCCGCCCACCTCAGCCTACTCCCTGAACAAGCCGGCGACGGCTTGGCTTCGGTCCAGGCCACGCTCGTCGAGCGTCTCTCCCACCTTTTGGGGAGCCCGATCACGAGCGAGTCAGTCGGACTCCTCACCCCGGAAGACTCGGGCAAATTCCGCCTGACGGTCCGAGAGTCCGCCTGAACGGGCAGATTACCGCCGGAAAAGGGGCTTTCGGGCTGGAAAAACCCCACCTAACCCCCCAAGGTGGGTTTTTCACCACCATGGAAGTCTACATCGACGGCAAGTTCTACCCCAAGGCCGAGGCCAAGATCTCCGTCTTCGACCATGGTTTCCTCTATGGTGACGGCATCTTCGAAGGCATCCGCCTCTACCAGGGCTGCGTCTTCCGCCTCGACGAGCACCTCGAGCGCCTCGAGATGTCGGCCAAGGCCCTCTGCCTCGAGATGCCCTGGACCCGCGCCGAGATCGCCGAGATCGTCTGCGAATCCTGCCGCCGCAACAAGCTGACCGATGGTTACATCCGCCTCGTCGTCTCCCGCGGCTTCGGCGACCTCGGTCTCTCGCCCAAGAACTGCCCGAAGCCTTCGATCGTCTGCATCGCCGACACCATCAAGCTCTACCCCGAGGAACTCTACGCCACGGGCATGCGCATCATCACCGCGCCGACCCGCCGCATCAGCCCGGCCGCGCTGCCCCCGATGATCAAGTCGTTGAACTACCTGAACAACATCATGGCGAAGATGGAGGCCCAGCAGCATGGCTTCCACGAGTGCCTCATGCTCAACGAACAGGGCTACGTCGCCGAGTGCAGCGGAGACAACGTCTTCCTCATCCACAAAGGCCGCCTGATCACCCCGGCCTCGCACGCGGGCGCCCTCGTGGGCATCACGCGCCAGGTCGCCCTCGAAGTCGCCGCCGCCCTCGGCATCCCGACGGTCGAGACGAACATCACCCGCTACGACGTCTGGAACGCCGACGAATGCTTCCTGACGGGAACCGCCGCGGAAGTCATCCCGGTCATCGAAGTCGACGCCGGCAAGATCGGCACCGGCAAACCCGGCCCGCTCACGGCCCGTATCCTCGCCGAGTTCCGCAAGAAGGCTTCGCGCGAAGGCCAGATGATCCGCTGAGCCAGCCTGCGCCCAGACGCGCATGCCCGCCGACCCCGCCCCTCCGACCGCCGACGCCCGTGACGCCACGCTGCGTCGGCTGTTGCGGATCGCCTGGTCGTATCGCGCGGACTGCCTCCAGCTCCTCGGACTCCAGCTCGCCGTCGTCTTCCTGACCGTCGCCGTCGTCGCGCTGGCCGGCGTCGGCATCGACTTCGTCCGCCACTGCGCCGACCGCACCGTCCCCGCGCCGGCCCTGCCCTTCTTCGTCCCCGCCGACGCTTCGGACCAGGCCGTCTTCGTCTGGCTCGGCACCGGCATCCTCGTCGCCGCGGTCCTGCGCGCGACCCTCGCCTTCGTCTTCGGCCTCGTCTCCGTCCGCTTCCTGCACGGGCGCATCGTCGTCAACCTCCGCTCCCAGGTCTTCGCCAAGCTCCAGCAGCTGAGCTTCCGCTTCTTCGACTCCAACGCCAGCGGCTCGATCATCAACCGCGTCACTTCCGACGCGCATGCCATCCGGCTCTTCATCGAAGGCGTGGTGCTGCAGCTCGCCATCATCGCCCTGACCCTGGCCGCCTGCGCCGCCTACATGTTCCGCACCGACTGGCGGCTCACGCTGGCCTGCCTTTGCGTCCTGCCCTTCCAGGTCTGGTTCGCGATCCGCTTCTCCCGCAAGGTGCGCCCGGCCTACGAGGAGAACCGCGAGCTGATGGACCGCATGGTGCTCGGCTTCTCGGAGAACGTGCAGGGCATCCAGGTCGTCAAAGGCTTCGCCCTGGAGCCGCGCGTGCAGGGACGTTTCGCCGGCTGGAGCGAGGCGATCCGTGTCCAGAAACGCAAGGTGTTCACCGAGGTCGCGCTGTTCTGGCCCGTCATCGACGGGCTCAACCGTCTTTCGATGGCCATCCTCATCGGCTACGGCGGGTGGATGGTCGCGCGCGGCGAGCTCGCCCTCGGCACCGGCCTGGTCGCCTTCGCCGGCCTGCTGCAACAGTTCTCCACCCAGGTGACGACGCTCGCCTCGGTCGTCGACAACGCGCAGGTCTCCTTGGCGGGGGCGAAACGCATCTTCGAGATCCTGGACACCGACCCGGGCGTCGAAACCGAGGCCGGGGCGAGCTCACCCGGCCGCTTCGTCGGCCGCGTGGCCTTCGAAAACGTCAGCTTCGAGTTCCAGGACAACGCGACGGTGCTCCGCGACCTCTCGTTCGTCGCCGAGCCCGGCCAGCGGATCGCCATCGCCGGCGCGACGGGCGCAGGCAAGTCCGCCCTGCTCTCGCTGATCCCCCGCTTCTACGACCCGCGCTCGGGGCGCGTCACATTGGACGGGCATGACCTGCGCCGCCTGCCACTGCCGGAACTCCGCCGACAGGTCGGGATGGTCTTCCAGGAGAACTTCCTGTTCTCCAATACGATCGCGGCGAACATCGCATTCGGGCATCCCGAGGCCACGCAGGAGCGCATCGAACGCGCCGCGCGCATCGCCGGCGCCCATGACTTCATCACGGCGCTGCCCGAGGGTTACGAGACGTTCCTCGGCGAAGGGGGCGTGAACCTTTCGGGCGGCCAGCGCCAACGCATCGCCATCGCCCGCGCCCTGCTGCTGGAACCGACGGTGCTCCTCCTCGACGACCCGACCTCGGCCATCGACCCTGAGACCGAGAAGGAGATCATGGAGGCGATGGAATCCGCGATGGCCGGCCGCACGACCTTCATCGTCGCCCATCGCCTGAGCACCCTCCGTCGGGCCGACCTCATCCTCGTCCTCGACCGCGGGCGCCTCGCCCAGGTGGGCACCCACGCCCAGCTGATGGCGGAAGACGGCCATTATCGCCGGGCGATCCTCGTCCAATCGGAAGGAGCCCCCGCATGAGCAAGCCGCCCCTCGAGATCGCGGTCCGCCGCCTGCGGCCCGACGAAGAAGAACCGGACCGTCTGCCCCTGCGCTGGTCGACCATCACCCGGCTCCTCGCTTTCACCCGCCCCCATCGCCTGCAGCGCAACACCCTGCTCGCCCTCTGCGTCTTCCGCGCGATGGCCCTGCCGGGACTCGCCTGGCTCGTCGGCGCGATCATCAAGGGCCCGGTCCAAGCCGGCGACGGTCCCGCGACTTTCCGGGCCCTCGCCCTCTTCACGGCCTTCTTCGTCATCGCCGATGTCGCCCTTTACTGGCGCATCCGGCTGGCGCACCAGATCGGCGAGAACGTCCTCCGCGACCTCCGCGACCGCCTGATGGCGCACCTGCTCACGCAGCCCCTCTCGTTCTTCCACGCCCGCCGCCACGGCAGCCTGATCAGCCGCATGGTCTCGGACATCGAGGCGATGCGTAACGGCGTCCAGAACAACTTCTTCATCTCCTTCGTCTCGTTCGGCCAGATGACCTGCGCCGCGGCGCTGATGCTCCTGGCCAACCCCCGGCTCTTCCTCGTCCTGCTGGCCATCGTGCCCTGCCTGCTGCTCGTCCACGCCTTCTTCCGCGGCAAGATCCTGCATGCCTCCCGCGTGCAGCAGGAGACCTTCTCCCGCGTGACCTCGGCGCTCGCCGAGACCGTCCAGGGCATCCGCGTCACGCAAGGCTTCGCCCGCGAGGACACCAACGCCGGCATCTTCACGCGCCTCGTGCGCAGCCTGGCCGGCAACGTCGTGAAGACGGCCAGCCTGACATCGCTCTACCTGCCGCTGCTGGAACTCAACGCCCATGGCTTCATGGCCGCGCTCATCGGCGTCGGCGGCTGGGCCGCCCTCTCCGGCACCAGCACGGGCCTGGGCGACCTCGTGACGTTCTTCTTCCTCGCGGACCTGTTCTTCTCGCCGATCACGATCATCGGGACGCAGCTCTCCGAAGCGACCCTCGCGATGGCGGGCGCGGAACGCTATTTCCGCGTGCTCGACACGGCGCCGGCCTGGACGGACAAGCCGGGCGCGACCGCCTGTCCCCGCCTGAGCGGACAAGTGGAATTCCGCGACGTCGGCTTCGCCTACCTCCCGGACCGTCCGGTGCTGCACGAGATCTGCTTCACCGCCCGACCGGGGCAGGTCATCGCGCTCGTCGGTCACACGGGCTCCGGCAAATCGACGATCATCGGCCTGCTGGCGAAGTTCCAGCTGCCGCTGACGGGTCAGGTGCTCGTTGACGGGCACGACCTCGCCGACCTGCGCCAAGACACGCTCCGCCGCCAGATGGGCTTCGTCTTCCAGCAGAACTTCCTGTTCGCCGGCACGATCGCCGACAACGTGAAGGCCGCCCGCCCCGAGGCGACCGACGAGGAGATCCGGCAGGCCTTCCGCGACCTGGACTGCCTCGACCTCATCGAAGCCCTGCCGGAAGGCATCCACACCCCTTGCTCGGAGAAAGGCCGCGGCCTTTCGATGGGCCAGCAGCAGCTGGTGGCCTTCGCCCGCGCCCTGCTGGCCGACCCGCGCATCCTCGTGCTCGACGAAGCCACGAGCGCGGTCGATACGCTGACCGAAGCCCGCCTCCAGGTCGCGTTGACGCGCCTGATGAAAGGCCGCACCAGTTTCGTGGTCGCGCACCGCCTCAGCACCATCCGCCGGGCCGACTGCGTCCTGGTGTTGGACGCCGGACGCATCGTCGAACGCGGCACGCATGACGAGCTCCTCGTCAAGCAAGGCGCGTACGCCGCGTTGCACCGCGACTTCCTCAGCTCGACGACCTGATCCGGCTCACTTGGCCGCGGGCGCCTCGCCGAACTTCGGACGGACCGGACGGCCCTTCGCGGAGTCCGCAGCCTTGGCAGGCTCGTCGTCGACCGCCGCGGTCGGGAAAGCCGGCGCCAGACCCTTGGCCAGCACCGGGGCGTAGAGATCGCCGACCGGAGAGCGACGGAAGACCTCCGCCTGAAGATACTGGTACGTCGGGACGCCCTCGCGTGCTTTGACCGCGAGCGAAAGTTCGAGGCGGACGGCCTGGCTGACCGGACCCCCGCTGAAACGCACGCCCTTGGCCGGACCAAGGACCGCCAGCGCCACGCCCGTCGGCTCCTGATGGACCGGCAGTTCCCAGGTGTCGGCGGCAAGATCCGGCGGCATGAGCACCACCAGGGTACGGACGGGACCGCCGGGATTACCCGGATAGACCAGACGACGACGCCAGAGGGGCCAGTATCGGCGGCCAGCTTCGTCCAGGACTTCCGTCCCGCCAGGGCCATCCACGACCAGCATCCTTTCCTTCAAGAACGCCACCTCGGCAGGAGCGAGCTCGGCACGCACCGCGCCGACCCGACGCACGGGGCCTTCGTCGGGCCGGACGTCCGCGTGCACGAGCAGGACGACCTCAAGAGGTCCCGCGACACGATGGTCGATCCAGGCGATGACGCCGTAAGGTACCGCCGTCATGGCCGCCGCGAGCAGCAGGCCGCCGCCCAACGCCCGGCCGAAGTCGTGACGTTCACGCAAGGCGACCAGCAGGCCCGCGCCGGCGAAACCCGCGGCATGCACCGAGATATCGATACCTAAGGTCCACTGAGCGGACAGGAAATCGTCGGGCTGACCGAACCAACGCAGCCGGAAGAACATCAGGACGACCCAGAGGGTGCCCGCGGTCGCGCCGAGCAACGGCGCATAGCGCGCGCCGGCGCGGACATACATGCCGGTGAGCAAGGCCGAGAGACCCGAGGCGAAGAGTCCGCCGAAAAAAGCCTGCTTGAGCGAAGCCACGCCCGTGAGGGCGGCGGCGATCACCAGGAAAGCCCAGGTGAACCAATACGTCAGCGCGTAGGTCTTCATTCCCCGACCACCGTGCCCGGAGGCACGATCGCGCCCTTCTTGACGACGATCACGCCGTCACGGACGAACAAGGCCTCGGTCTCCCACTTTTCCGGCAGGCCCGTGGGCGCCAGACGGCAGCCTTCGCCGATGCGCGCGTTCTTGTCGATGATCGCGTTCCGGATGAGGCAGTTCGGGCCGACGCCGACGTCGGGGCGGCCAAGGGAGTTGTTACGGGCGAGGTCATGCGGACGCTCGAAGGCGTCGGCGCCCATCATCACGACGTTCTCGAGACGGGAACCGCCGCGGATGACGGAGCGCACGCCGATCACGCAGCGGTTGAGTTCGGAGTCGTCGACGATCGCCCCGTCGGCCATCAGCACGCGGGAAGAACGGGCGCCGTTCAGCTTGGCCGGCGGAAGGTAGCGGGAGTGGGTGTAGACGGGGTTCTGGCCGTCGAAGAAATCGAACGGCGGCACCGGGTCGGTGAGGGTCAGGTTGCACTCCCAGAAGGAGCCGACCGTACCGATGTCTTCCCAGTAACCGTCGAACACGTAGGCCATCATGCGCTTCGAAGCGAGGAGGCCAGGGATGACTTCCTTGCCGAAGTCGGTCTGGGTATGGTCCGCGAGGGCTTCGCGCATGACCTTACCGGAGAAGAGGTAGATGCCCATCGAAGCCAGGCAGTAAGGCTTATCCGACTTGTCGGAGAGACGGGCGCGGGCGTTGCCGCCGAGCACCAGGGAGGAGATGACCGCCGGATCCTTCGGCTTCTCGACGAACTCGACGATGCGCAGGTCGGCGTTGACGCGCATGACCCCGAGGGCGGAGACCTGGTCGGAAGGCATGGCCTTGGCGGCGATGGTGACGTCGGCGGCGTTCTCCATGTGCTGGCGGGCGAGCTCGTCGAAATCGAGACGGTAGAGCTGGTCGCCTGAGAGGATCAGCACGAGGTCCTCGTCCTTGAGGTTGTAGTGGTGCAGGTTCTGGCGGACCGCGTCGGCCGTACCCTGGTACCAGGTCTCCTTGTCGCCGGTCTGCTCGGCGGCGAGGATGTCGACGAAGCCGCGGCCGAAACCGTCGAACTTGTACGTCTGCTGGATGTGCTTGTGCAGGGACGCCGTGTTGAACTGCGTCAGCACGAAGATCTGGTTGAAGCCCGAGTTGAGGCAGTTGCTGATCGGGATGTCGACGAGGCGGTAGTTGCTCGCGAGCGGCACCGCCGGCTTGCAGCGGTCCTTGGTCAGAGGGTACAGGCGGGAGCCACGGCCGCCCCCCATGATGATGCTGATGACGCGAGGAAGGGAGGGCATGGCGGGATGTCCTACCTTCCCTCCGGTGGCGGACGCCCTCAAGCGGAAAAGGTCGAATGGCGGCTTGAAGACCGCGAGTTCACGGGGTTGCATCGCCTCCCGCATGGCTTTCGCCTTCCACATCCTCGGCACCAGCAGTTCCGGCAACTGCTCCTTGCTGGAGGTCGGCGGCGCACGGGTGATGCTGGACGCCGGCTTCCAAGGGCCGCGGCTCGAAGCCTCCCTGCAGAAGCTCGGCATCGAAGCCCGGGCCCTGGACGCCGTCTTCATCACGCACGAACACTCCGACCACTGCGTCGGACTGCCTGCCCTGCTCCGCCAGAATCCGCGCCTCAAGGTCTTCGCCAACCGCGAGACCGCCCGCCGCATCAAGGACTCCTTCAAGTCGCAGCCTGACTGGCAGCTCTTCGAGACCGGCACGACGTTCGAGTTCAAGGGACTGCAGGTCACGGCGATCCCGATCCCGCACGACGCCGCCGACCCGGTCGGCTTCGCCTTCGACCTCCCCGCCGAAGATGCGCGTCCGGCGAAACGCCTGACCTGGCTGACCGACCTCGGCCACGTGACCCCGGTCGTCCGTCATCATGTCGCCCTGGCCGACATCCTCGTGCTCGAGGCGAATTACGACGACGAGATGCTCGACCTCTCCAAGCGGCCGATCTCCCTGAAGCAGCGTATCCGCGGCAACTTCGGACACCTCTCCAACACGCAGACCAAGGACCTGCTCGTCGGCCTGCGCGAATGGCAGGCGACCGAGCTCTACCTCGGCCACCTCAGCAAGGAGTGCAACCGCACCGTCATCGTCGACGCCCTGATGAACGAAGTGCGCGACCGGAAGACCGACCTCCGCGTGACGGTGGTCGATCCTCTCGAGGACAATCCGGTCAGCCTCTGGTGAGGCTTACTTCGTCGGGGGCGCCGGGATGTCGTCGGCAGCGGGCGGCGTGGGCACGGCGCCCTCGGAGCGGATGACGGCGCTCTCGGCGACCGCGCGGGCCAGACGCTTGACGGCGGCGCCGCAGGTCGGCGAAGCCGGATTCATGTCTTGCGCGGCCAGCCAGGCGGCCAGAGCCGCGGCTTCGGCGCCTTCCTTCTCCAGCTTCTCGGCCCGGCCGATCAGCTGGGCGTACCCGGCGACGAGCGGCGCGATGTCGGAACGGGTCTTGGCGAGCACGAGGTCATCGGACTCGGTCTTGTAGATCTCGACGATGACGTCCCACGCGAGGTAAGGGTTGTTCTGGGCCGCGAGCATCGAGGCCTTCTGGATGTTGGCGTCGAGCTCGCCGACGCGCTGGACGACCTTGCGGAGCTTGTCGGAGCGCTCCTTGTCCTGCGCCAGGGCCAGCGCGTACTCGAGCTTCTTATTGAAGATCTCACGCCACTTGGCTTCGGCCATCAGGCGGTCGAACTCGGGGATTTTCTGGGCGAGGGTGTCCTGGCGGCTCACGACCTGATTGGCGAATTCCTTCACGCCGGGATTCTGCGGCCAGATCTTCGTGGCGCGCTCGAGCGCGGTCTCGGCCTTGGCCGTGTCGCCGGCGAGGGCGGCGGCCTTGGCGGAGAGCAGCGACATGTTCGACGCATTCATGGCGTTGTTGACCTTCGAGAGGACCGGGGCGCTCGGGAAGTCGCGGGCCTGGCCGCGGACCTTGTTCACGTAGGCCTCGACGCTCGCGAGGTCACGCTCGTCGCCGAGACGCTGCAGTTCGCGCAGGTCCTTCCAGAGCGTGAGCATCTGGCGCTTCTTTTCCTGCGGGTAAAGCATGACCGGCGGCTCGAACTCACCGAGGAAGAAAGTCTCCTGGAGACGCTCGAAGGCGCCATAGAGCTCCTCCTGCTTCAGCAGGTCGTCGACGGTCTGCATGCCTTTGCCCACGTCCTTGATCGCCTCGCGGGAAAGCAGGTCGATGGACTCGAGGGTGGGCACGAAATCCGAGACCGGGAAGAATTCCTTCACTTCCTTGGCGCCGACGACGACCTCCTGGTTGCTGGCGTTGAAGATGACCCGGTAGAAGGCGCTGGTGACCAGTGCGTGGCGATAGCGTCGGGCCATCAGGAAGGCGACCATCTGGGACTGGAATTCGATCTTGGCCTTCAGACCGATGGCGGAGAGCCGCGTGCCTTGAGCGAGCATCTGGGCCTGCGTGCGGGCCTCGTCCTTGACCCTGAGTCCCAGCTCGGTCGCCCCCGAAGACCCCTTGGACAGGGCGCCGTTCTTGCTGACGGTGGCGGTGCGCGCATCGTTGGCTGCTTCCATGATATCGGCGCGGTTGACGATGACGGACTCCTGGGTCTTACGCAGGATCTCCAGCTGATTGAGGGTGACCTCGATGTTCTTGTATTCGCTGTTCATCCGCCAGGCCTTCTGGACCTGGGTGGCGATGGTGAGGCATCCCTGCGCATCGAACTCGAACTCCGCGGCCTTGAAGAGCAGGTTGAAGGCCTCCTGCTGGTTACGGAAGTAGTTGTCCCGGGTCAGCGCCTGCGGAGAGAGCAGGAACTGGATCTGGTCGAGGATCGCGACGTAGCGCTTCATGTCGCCGTTATCGGTAGGGGCGGCGAGGTAGCGCTCGAAACGGGCGCGGACGGAGCGGGAGTTGCCGAGATTCATCGTGCTCCCCTTCCACTGCATGGTCCCGTTTTCCAGGTCCACGGAGTCGCTGTTGACGTTGAAGAGACGGTCGGCTCCGCCCTCGGCGGTGGAGCTGGAATAGTTGCCGGCCGTGCCGCCTTGCGTAGGCGCGGGCGGAGGCGCCTGGGCGAAACCGAGCACGGTCAACGCGCACCAGCCGAAGCATGAAAGGATGAGGTGACGCATGGCAGGGAGAATCAGAAACGCTCGAGGGCTTCGACGACCAGGAGGTCGCGGGTGACGCGCAGCTTGCACTTGAAGCGCTGGCCGACCTCGAAGGAGTCGGCGGAGCCGGCGGGGATGAAGACCGGGATGCGGCCGACGGGGTCCTTGCTGATCGGCTTGACGGCGAGCACGCGGCCGCGGCCTTCGACGAAGGCGAGCTGCTGCTCGACCTGACACTCGAGACGGTAGCTGTTGCCCTGCAGCGTCGCCCAATCGCGGCGGTAGGTCTCGACCGAGAACGGGGTCAGGTCGGCGAAGCGGCCGCCACCGCCCATACGGGGCACGACGATCGCGACCAGGATCACGATGACCACGACAGGGATGCCGAGGGCGAAGAAGAGGGGGTTGATCTTGGACATGCGGAAGGAGGGGTGCAGGCTACCCTGCCCCTCCAACCTAGCCCGCTTTGGGATTTGTTCCAGCGATTTCCCCGCCTAGGGCAAATCCGACAAGTACCGGGCCGGGGTGGGCCGAACCTCAGCTCCAGCGCTTCTGCTGGCAGCCGAAGACGACCAGACAGATGCCGAAAAGCCCCTGGATCAGGAGCACCGCCAAGCCTTCCGTGGTACTGGCCACGTAAGCGCTCTGGTTAGGCATGCTCGCGGTATAGGCATCATAGAGAGGCAGCCCCATCATGGACTTCATGTACCCCGACCAGCCCCAGTAGGCGTTGATGAAGGGACGGCAGAGCCAGGTCAGCGCCGGCGGCAGGGCCAGGACGACCCCCGACAGGGGCAACTGGAAGCCCACGAGGTAGATCGAGAGGAGCGATGATTTCTCGGGCGAGGTCAGCATCGCGGAGAAGCCCAGACAGACCACCGACATCGACACGCAACTGCCGGCGAGGATGGCCAGCTGCTCGGCCCACGGGCCCGGGAAATTACAGACGAGTTTCACGAAGAAGCACATCCAGACGCCCTGGGCGATGCCGATGAGCGAGACGAAGACGATCTTCGAGAACGCATAAGCCCACGGACGCAGCCCGGTCATGCGCTCCTTCTCGTAGAGCACGCGCTCGGCGGAGATCTCGCGTCCGCCGTTGTTGGCGCCCATGAGGGTGAGCAGGATGACCTGGAACATCACCAGACCGGCGGCGAGACCCGCCAGCTGGGCATTGGCCAGCTGCACGTTCAAGGCCTGCTTGACCTCCTCCATCGAGGCGGTGTTGCGATCCATCGGGATCTTGAGGACGTCCCAAGAGCCTTCGAGATTGAAGATGATCACGAGGAGCGGGAAGCCGAACGTGATGGCGAGCGTGAGACCGAGGTAACCGGTGTCGCGGAAGAAGAGCTTCAACCGGCGCGAAAGCAGCGTGGTGAACTGAGAGACGCCGCCCGGCACGACCGGCTCGGGAAGCGGCTCGATCTCGGCGGGAGCGCCGACCTTAGCCACCGCCGTGGCATAAGAATCCGGGTGCTCGGCCTGATGGATGGCCCAGCGGTCACGCCAGGTGGCGAGGTCCGAGGCGTTAAGTACCTCGTAAAGGCGGAGACCGTCCGGGATGCCGAAGTAACCCAGCAGTTCGTCGGGCGAGCCTTGGAAGACCACGTCGCCCTGATAGACGACCGTGACCCAATCGAACTGGTTCAGTTTGCCGAGATTGTGGATGATGCAGACGAAGCTCTTGTGGTGAGACTCCGCGAGATTGCGCAGGAGCGCCAGGATCTGGTCCTCGGACTGCGGATCCAAGCCGGAGGTGACCTCGTCACAGACCATGCAGGCCGGATCGAGGGTGAGTTCCAGGCCGAGGGAGAGACGACGGAGTTGGCCGCCGGAAAGGGCCGAGACGCGCTTGTCGCGATGCGGCGACATGCCGGTGACGCCGAGCACGGCCTCGAGGCGACGGGCCCGCTCCGCGGCATCAGGCACCGCCAGTTCGAGGGCATACCCCAGGGATTCCGCGACGGTCAGCTGCGCCTGGGCGGCGGTGAACTGAGGGGCGAAACCGACCTTGCCGATGAGGTCTTCCGTGCAGGTGATCGGCTGACCGGCGAGGCTCGCCACTCCGGTCGAAGGCAGGATGCCCAGGATGGCCTTCATCAGGGTCGTCTTACCGCAGCCCGAAGGCCCGATGACGGCGTTGAGACCTCGCGGGAGGAAGCGGGCGTTGGCGCCGTCGAGGATGACGGGGCCGTCGGCGCCCGCCCGTACGGTGAGATTCTCGCAGCTCAGCATCGGTTGCAGTCTTGCCTCCCCCCTGCCCATCGTAAAGGCTTATCCCCATGAGACCCCTCGCCCTCACGCTGCTCGCCGCCCTGGCCCTCGTACCGCAGGCCGAAGCCCTGCAGATGTCCAAGAAAGCCATCCGCAACCCGGGCATCTTCGGCATCAAGATCGCGCGGACCGACATGGCCTTCTACGGCCGCGCGGACGCCATCCTCTCGATCTCCTTCCAAGAATACACCACCGGGTCGTTCATCGTGGCCGAAGTCGTGATCGACATGAAGGACTCCAACCAACAGCTCC
>JBKCKE010000229.1:0-2180 GCA_046301395.1 Verrucomicrobiota bacterium
TTCCACGGCTCGATCCAAGACGTCTTCCTCTACGCCCGCGCCCTTGACCCGAGCGAAGTGACGACGCTCGCCAAGCTCGGCACGCTCCGCCAGTCGCTCGCCGGCAAGCCCAACGCCCAGCAGAAGGAAGCGCTGCGCGAACACTTCCTGCTCAACCGCCACACGCCCTTCAAACTCGCCGCGAACGCCGTCGCGAAGCTGAGCGCCGAACAGATGACCATCCGCGCCCGCAGCCCCCTCACCCACGTCCAGGAGGAGAAGATGGATAGCCCGGCGATGGCCAACATCCTGATCCGCGGCGCCTACGACAAGAAAGGCGACGCCGTCCCTGCGGAGATTCCCTCCGCGCTCGGCAAGCTCCCCGCCGACGCCCCGCGTAATCGCCTCGGCCTGGCGAAGTGGATCATCAGCGACGCCAATCCGCTGACCACCCGCGTGACGGTCAACCGCATGTGGCAGGAGCTCTTCGGCACCGGTCTCGTCAAGACCTCCGAAGACTTCGGCATCATGGGCAGCCTGCCCTCCCACCCCGAACTCCTCGACTGGCTCTCGATCGATTTCCGCACGCACGGCTGGGATGTGAAGCGCTTCTACAAGCAGCTCCTCACCAGCGCGACCTACCGCCAGGCGCCCCTCACCACCAAAGGGAAGGTCGAGAAGGACCGCGACAACGCCCTCCTCAGCCGCGGCCCACGCTTCCGCATGGACGCCGAGATGCTCCGCGACCAGGCGCTCGCCGTCAGCGGTACGCTGTCACCCCGCATGGGCGGACCGGGCACCAAGCCCTACCAGCCGGAAAACATCTGGGAAGTCGTCGGCGTGGGCATCCAGGTCTACAAGCCCGACCAAGGCGAGAACCTCTACCGTCGCTCGCTCTACAACTACTGGCGCCGCATGGCCCCGCCCGCGAGCCTCGACCTCTTCAACGCCCCCTCGCGTGAAGTCACCTGCGTCCGTCGCGATCGCACCAACACCCCGTTGCAGGCCCTCGTGATGCTCAACGACCCGCAGTACGTCGAAGCCGCGCGCATCCTCGCCCAGCACACGCTGCAGGGCGCCGGCGAAGACGTCGCCCGCCTCAACGCCGCCGCCCAGCGCACGCTCTGCCGTCCGCTCAAGCCGGCCGAGACGGCGGTCCTGACCGACAGCCTCGGCAAACTGCGGGCGCATTACGTCGCCAAGCCCGACGACGCCGCCGCCCTCCTCGGAGTCGGCGACGCGAAGTCCGACGACAGACTCCCCCGCCCCGAACTGGCCGCCTGGACGATGGTCTGCAGCCAGCTCCTCAACCTCGACGAAGTCCTTAACAAATACTCGCCATGTCCATCCTCCACGAGTGGAACACCCTCCAGACCCGTCGCCGCTTCCTCGGCACGGGCGCCAACGCCCTCGGCGCCGCCGCGCTCACGAGCCTGCTCGGCCGCACGATGGCCCACGCCGCGCCCGGCGCGATCAGCACGCAGCATCTGCCCAAGGCCAAGCGCGTCATCTACCTCCACATGGTCGGCGGCCCCGCCCAGATGGACCTCTTCGACTACAAGCCGAAGATGAAGGAGATGTACGACAAGGACCTGCCCGCGAGCATCCGCAACGGCCAGCGCCTGACGACGATGACCAGCGGCCAGGCCCGCTTCCCCATCGCCCCGTCGAAGTATAACTTCTCCCAGTTCGGCCAATGCGGGATGTGGCTGAACTCCGACCTGCTGCCGAACCTCGGCAAGCACGCCGACGAGATCTGCTGGATGCGCTCCCTCAACACCGAGGCGATCAACCACGAGCCGGCGATCTGCGCCATGCAGACCGGCAACCAGATCACGGGTCGTCCCTGCCTTGGCTCCTGGGCCTCCTACGGCCTCGGCTCCGAGAACGACAACCTCCCGAACTTCGTGGTGCTCATCGCGACCCCGACCAACCGCGACCAGGAACAGGCCATCTCGAGCCGTCTCTGGTCCAGCGGCTACCTGCCGGGCGAGCACGCCGGCGTCTCCTTCCGCAGCAAGGGCGACCCGATCCTCTTCATCAACAACCCGCCCGGCGTCCCCGATGACCTGCGCAAGCAGACCATCGACGGCATCAACCAGCTCAACCGCCTCAACTACGAGACCGTGGGCGACCCGGAGACCCATACGCGCATCAAGCAGTATGAGATGGCCTTCCGCATGCAGGCCTCGGTGCCGGAA
>JBKCKE010000230.1:0-8659 GCA_046301395.1 Verrucomicrobiota bacterium
ATCCCGCAGACCTTGATGCGCGCCTGGCCGATCATGCGAGCGCGGCGACCACGGCGTCGCGGATGGCCTTGGCGGTCGGCGCCGAAGCAGTGCCGGCCAGCGGGATGCCGGCCTTGCGGAGCGCGTCGGCGGTCGTGGCCCCGATGGCGACGGCCTTGGGCTGGCGCGCGCCGGCGTCCGGCCGCAGCGAAGCGGCCTGGTGCAGGAAAGATTCCACGGCCGAAGGACTCGCGAACACGATCGCATCGGCGCCACGGCGGCGGAACTCGGCGGCCTCGGGGGATTCGGCGACGGACTTCTCTTCGGTCGCGTAGACCTTGATCACGTCGACGATCGCCATGGCGCCGTCGGCGAGCAGGCGCGGCAGTTCGGGAGTGTTGAGGTTGCCGGTGACGACGAGGAGCTTCTGATTTTCGACGTCGTGCTTGGTCATCAGTTCGCGACCGAGCGAAAGGGCGTCGTTCTGCGTGGCGGTGAGGTCGGAATCGAGGTGATACTGGCGCAGGGCTTTCTCCGTCGCGGGGCCGAGGCAGGCGAACCGCACGCCGCCGACGGAACGGATGTCGGTGAAGCGCTCGAAGAAACGGTCGAAGAAACCGCGCACGCCGTTGGCGCTGGTGAAGACGACCCAGTCGTATTCGCCCATGGCGTCGAGGACTTCGCTGAGGACGGTGTCATCGGGCTCGAACTTGATCTCGAGCAGCGGGAGTTCGGAGACGGCCGCGCCGGCTTCGACGAGGGCGTCCTTCCAATCGGCGCCGCGTCCTTCCGGACGGGTGAGGACGACCAGGCGGTCGCGCAGGGGGAGTTTGCTCATGTTCAGCGGGGCAGGATCTGGCGGAGGATGTCGTCGGCCAAGGCGGAGGCCGCGGCGAGGTCGGTGACGGGGAAAGCGAAGTCGCGGCGACCGAAGTCGGCCCGGAAGAGATGCACGCGGCCCGCGGAGTGGTGGCAGGCGAACGCGGTGTGGCAGCCCTCGCCGAGCTTGGCGAGGAACAGGCGCTCGACCGTCACCGAGTAGGTCGTGGCGGCGCAGCCGGCGGCGACATACTGCGCGACTTCGGCGGAGCGGGACTGGATGGCGACGGCGCCTTGGCCGGCGGCGGGCACCATGTCGGTGAGCGCGACGGGTTCGAGGCTCAGGCCGGGCCACTCCTTGATGCCGAGACGGTTGAGTCCGGAGGCGGCGAGGTAAGACGCGTCGGCGTCGCCGTTGGCGAGTTTCTTCAGGCGCGTGTCGACGTTGCCGCGCAGTTCGGTCCACTGCGCCTGGGGAAAGGCGAGGGCGCCCTGCGCGCGCCGGCGCGGGCTACCGGTGGCGATCAGTTTCGGGCTGGCGATCTCGCTGCGGCGCACGAGCACGTCGCGCGCGTCCTGACGCGGTAGGCAGACGGCGATGGCGAGGCCGGCCGGCATCTCGGTCGGCAGGTCCTTGGAACTATGGATCGCGAGGTCGGCTTCGCCGCGGAGCAAAGCCTGCTCGAGCTCGGCGGTGAAGAGTCCTTTGCCGCCCTGCTTCTCGAGCGACCAGCTCGCTTGGCGGTCGCCGGTGGTGGTCAGGATGCGGATCTCCGTGGGCCGGCCGAGGGCCGCCTGCAGGCGGGCGGCGGCGTCGTGCGTCTGCTGGAGGGCCAGCGGGCTGCCGCGGGTGACGATGACGATGGGGCCGGACATATCAGAAATGGACGTAACCGTGGCGGAGCAGCCAGAGGACGCCCCAGGCGGCGGGCACGGCGAGGTTGCCGACGAGCAGGGCCGTGGCGGCGATGCGGAGGGCGCCCCAAGGACGATCCATGCCGGCCAGGTAAGCGATGACCGCCCCGCAAAGCGCGGTCGGGATGCCGATAAAGGCGCCTACCCAGACGACGCGGTCGTAAGGGTCGGCGACGTAGCCGAGGAAGACCTGGCCGCCCTTGTAGGACATCAGGATCGCCGCGTAGAGCGCGCCGGCGGAAAGGAGGAGGGAGAACACCTGGACGACGCCATAGGCGCGGGAGTCGTCTTCGGTGAGTTCGGTGGACACGCCGTCAGCAAAGACACCCCCTGCCGGACTTCCAAGTTTCAAGTTTCCGCGGGGCGGGAATATTCCGCCCCGGGAAACGGCTCAGTGTCCGCCGAGGCCTTCGTGTTCCTTGATGTATTCCTGCTTCAAGCCGAGGGCTTCCGGGGCGTGCAGGACGAGCATCTTCATGCGGATGTCGGCCGGCACGGACGCGGCGGTGGCCTTCGAGACGAAGATCATCAGCAGGATCGACAGCGGCACCGCCCAGATGGCGGGCTGTTCGCAGAGGATGCGGGCGAGCGGGTGCGCGACCCAATAGTCGGCGATGCCCTTGGCGACCGGGTGGTCGGCCCAGTAGGCCGCGAGCTCCGCGGCGTCGGTGAGCTTCTTTGCCTTGGCGACGGCGACGTCGGAGACGGAGGTGAGGGTGATGGAAGCCAGCGCGCTGAGGCCGCCGACGAGCATGCCCGTGGCCGCGCCGCGCATGGTCATGCCACGCCACCAGACGCTCATGAAGAGCAGCGGGAAGTAGCTGGCCGCCGCGATGGCGAAGGCCTGGCCGACCATGAAGTTGATCTCGAGGGCTTCGACCTGCGAGCCGAGGCCGACGGCGACGATGCCGACGATCAGGGCCGACCACTTGAAGGCCTTCAGGCGCTGTTCGGGGGAGGAGGCCGGGCGGAGCATGCGGCCGTAGATATCGTGCGCGAGGGCGCTGGACATCGAGACGAGCAGGCCGGAGAAGGTCGACATGAACGCCGCGAAGGCGCCGGCGCAGGTGATGCCCGAGAGGACCGAGCCGAGCAGCGGGTGGTCGCGGCCGGCGAGCAACGTGGGCAGTTCGAGCACGACCTTATCCGTGCCCTTGGCGCCGACGGCGTCGTAGAGCTCCGGTGTGAGCGAGCGGCCGATGACGCCGTAGACGGGCGGGAAGACGTAGAAGACGCCGATCAGGATCATCACCCACATCGTGGTACGCTTGGCGGCGACGCCATCGGGGTTCGTGTAGAAGCGGACGAGGATGTGCGGCAGGCCGGCGGTGCCGCAGACGAGCGCGATGATGAGGGAATAGGTGTAGAGGAGGGAGTAGGGCTTCTTGTTGGCTTCGAGCGCGGTCTTCTCTTCCGGGGTGCCGGCAGCGGCGATGGAGGCGTCGACGGCCTTGGTGGTGAGCTTACCGAACGGGGCGATCCAGGCTTCGTCCTTCGGAGCCTTGGCCGGGAGCGCTTTGCGCTCGATGCCAGGCACCGCGGTCACCGTGGTCTCCTGGGCGGTCTTGTTGACGGCGAGGTGCTGCTGGTAATGGCCGACGACCGCGGCGAGCACGAAGATCGGGAGGGTGATGGCGAAGACCTTGAGCCAATACTGGAAGGCCTGGACCAACGTGATGCCCTTCATGCCGCCGAGCGAGACGTTGAGGGTGATGACCGCGCCCACGACTACGACGCCGGCCCAATAAGGCAGGCCGGGGAAGATGTAGGCGAGCGTGGTGCCCGCGCCCTTCATCTGGGGCATGGTGTAGAAGAAGCCGATGAAGAGCACGAAGCAGACCGCGATCTTGCGGAACATCGGCGAATCATAACGGCCTTCGGCGAAGTCCGGGATGGTGTAGGCGCCGAAGCGGCGCAGCGGGCCCGCGATGAAGAGCAGCAGGAAGAGGTAACCGCAGGCGTAACAGACGGGATACCAGAGCGCGTCGTAACCCGTGGCCATCACCATGCCGGCGACGCCCATGAAGGAGGCGGCGGAGAGGTATTCGCCTGAGATGGCTGAGGCGTTCCAGCCGACGGAGACCGAGCGTCCCGCGACGAAGAAGTCGCCGGCGCTCTTGGACTTGCCGGCGGTCCAGAAGCCCATGCCGACGGTGACGACGACGGTGACGAGCGAGCAGACGGCGATCCAGGGATCGATGCCGGCGGCGGCGAGGAGGGAGTTCATGTTACTTGGTCAGGCCGTCCTGGGCGGCTTTGGCTTCGGCGTCCTCGAGCGCGATGGAGCGCTTGATGAAGACGTAGGAGATGATCCAGACGAAGGGGAAGAAGAGGACGCCGAGGATCAGCCAGGTGAGCGTGAATCCGAAGACGCGCTGGGCCATGAACGCCGGCTGGTAATAGTTCAGCAAGGGCAGGGCGACGAGCGCCACGGCGAAGCAGAGGGCGCAGGCGATCGAGAGCTTGAGCTGGTCGCGCATCAGGCGCGCCAGGAAGGCATCCGAATGGATGGCGTCAGGGGTGGGGGAGGACTCGCTCATGGGGTGCCTCCAGTCCGTGCATTTATGCTCCGACTGCAATCCGAGGATTTCCGCTTGATTTGGCTTAATGCAAGAGTATTGCATCTAATATCCCCATGAAAAGCCTCGGTTTCCCTTCGCTCCGTCCCGTCTTCATGCTCGCCGCCTCGACGCTCGCCTTGGCCGCCCAAGACAAGCCTGCTGCCCCCGAGAAACTGAAGACGGTCGTGGTCAAGGGCACGGCCATCGGCGGCCAAGTCACGGCCGTCTCGCCGACCCTGATCCTGGCGAGCGCCGACCTCGACCGCCTGGCCCAGTCCAACCTCGGTGACCTGCTCGCCGACCTCCCCGGCGTGGCTTCGAGCTACTTCGGTCCCAACTCCGGCCGCCCGGTCATCCGTGGCCTCGACGGTGACCGTCTCAAGATCACCCAGAACGGCGTCAATAGCCTCGACGCTTCCGTCTCGAGCCCGGATCACGCGGTGAGCGTCGACCCTCTCGCCATTCGCGAAGCCCAGGTCCTCCGCGGACCGGCGGCCCTGCTTTACAGCACCAGTATCCTGGGCGGCGTCATCAACCTCGTCGACGCGCGCATCCCGGATCAGCGCCTCGCCCAGCGCCAGTCGGTCACGGGCCGCCTCGGTTCCGTCGACGGCCTCCGCTCCGTCGGCGTACTGGCCGAAGGTTCGGCCGGTTCCTTCTCTTACCATGTCGATGGCTTCGACAAGTCGACGGATGACCTCCGCACGCCGGTGGGACGCATCGCCGACACGTCGGCGGACAATCGCGGCGCCGGCGTCGGCGTCTCGTATCTCACTTCCAACGGTTACATTGGCCTCTCTTACTCCGGTCTTAACTCCGATTATGGCGTCGCCGAAGAGGATATCATGATCGGTCTGGAGCAGCGCCGCTGGGATCTCGCGGGCAAGGCCGAAGTGGCCGGCTCCGTGGTCCGTTCCCTCGCCTATCGCGTCGGCGTGGCCGACTACGTCCACACGGAATTCGAAGCGGGCGCGCCCGGCAGTACTTTCACGAACGAAGGCTGGGATGGCCGTCTCGACGTCGAACTCGTGAAGATGGGCTCGGTCGAAGGCGTCGTCGGCCTGCAGGCCAGCCGTTTCGACTTCGGCGTGATCGGCGACGAGGCGTTCCTGCCGGATACCCGTAACTCGGCCGTGGCCACGTTCGGCTCCTTCGTCCAGAACCTCGCCGCCGACCAGCGTCTGCGCTACGGCTTCCGCATCGAACACGCGCAGGTCGACGCTTCCGCCTGGACGCATGCGGGCGTCGCGACGAATCCTCCCGCCGACTCGGCCTCCTTCACGCCGGCGAGTTTCGCCTTCGCCTGGGCCAAGGACCTGAATCCTTCCTGGACCTCGACGATCAACCTGACCCGCACCGAGCGCGCCCCGAACTTCCAAGAGCTTTACGCCGATGGCGCGCACGTGGCGACGGACGTCTATGAGGTCGGTGACCGCGACCTCGGCAAGGAACAGGGCTTCGGTCTCGAGTGGGAACTCGCCAAGGTCCGTGGCGCGGTCTCCGGCAGTTTCTCGGTCTACTACAACCGCTTCTCCTCCTTCATCGCGCTGCAGCGTAACGGCTACGGCCCGAACATCGGCGGCGGTGGTCCCAACTACTCGAGCGGCGGCGCCGACGAACTCGCCCGCTATGACTTCACCTCTGTGCCCGCAGACTTCTTCGGCTCCGAAGTGAAGGTGAACTTCCAGTTCGTCGATACCCCGGTCTCCAAGCTCGGCCTGGAATGGTTCGGCGACTTCGTCCGCGCTTCCAACACCGACACTTCCGAGGCTCTTCCGCGGATCTCGCCCGGCCGCATCGGCGCGGCCTTGCACGGCCTCGAGTCGGGTTGGACCTGGCGCCTCGACGCGACCTATCACTTCGCGCAGAACCACACCGCTCCCGACGAGACCCGGACCGCCGGCTTCACGATGGTCGGCGCCAGCTTGGCCCACCCGATCAAGTTCGCCCAGCTGGACGGACAGTTCACGCTCCGCGCGATCAATCTCCTCGACCAGGAAGCCCGCAACGCGTCTTCGTTCATCAAAGGCGCGCTCCCGATGCCGGGTCGCGGTATCGAAGCCGGCCTGCGTCTGAATTTCTGAGGTTCTGGGCCCGGCGGCTTCGTCTGGGCAGACGAAGCCGCCTTTTCTTTTCTCGTCATCCCTCAGGCCGTACTTACGTCTGACCTATGCGTCTCCTGCCCCTGCTCGTCGCCGCCTCTGCCCTGACCCTCTGGGCGGACCCGGAGCCGAAGCCGCTGGGCAAGATCGTCGTCATGGGCCGGCAGGACAGCCTGCTCGGTGTCGCCGATTCGGCCACCATCGGCGTGACGGGCGCGGTGCAGCTGGGGGAGCGTCCGTTGCTTCGTCCCGGCGAGATCCTGGAGACGGTGCCGGGCCTGATCATCACGCAGCACGCCGGCGGCGGTAAGGCCAACCAGTATTTCATGCGTGGGTTCAATCTGGACCACGGCACCGACTTCGCGACGTTCCTCGACGGCGTGCCGCTCAACATGCCTTCGCATGGCCACGGCCAAGGTTACGCGGACATGAACTTCGTCATCCCCGAACTCGTCGAGCGGGTGAACTATCAGAAGGGTCCTTACTACGCCCAGACCGGAGATTTCGGTACCGCCGGCGCCGCTTACCTCGATACTTTCAAGACCCTGCCGAAGAGTCTCCTGCTGATGGAAGACGGCTCCTTCGGTTATGGCCGTCTGCTCGTCGCGGACTCGGTCAAGGCGGGCTCGGGCGACCTGCTCTACGCCCTGCAAGGCGCGCATTCCGACGGTCCCTGGCTGATGGGCGACAACTACCGCCGCGCCAACGGCCAGCTCTCCTGGTCGCGCGGCGACGGCCACGATGGTTTCACGACGACCCTACGTTTCTACCAAGGCGAGTGGCGCACGAGCGATCAGGTGCCGCTCGCGCTCGTCGAGTCGGGCGCGCTCTCGCGGTGGGGTAATATGGATCCGACCAACGGGGGCGATTCCCGCTATCTTTCTTGGTCGGCGGACTGGCGCCACCGTCACGGCGGCTCCGAGGATCGCCTGCAGGCTTACGTCTTCCGCTACGAACTGGATCTCTTCTCGAACTTCACCTACGCGCTGAACGACCCGATCAACGGCGACCAGTTCGAGCAGCAGGACGCCCGCACAGCGGCCGGTTTTAGCTATGTCCGTCATATCCATGCGGAATGGGACCGACGCCCGGTCGAGACCTCCTTCGGCGTGCAGTTCCGGCATGACTGGGTCGATAACGGACTCTACGCCACCGACGATCGGGTCCGCCTCTCCACGACTTCGCAGCACGATCTGGGCGTCGGCACGCTCGGCTTCTTCGCGGAGCATCGCGTGCAGTGGACGCCTACGTTCCGCAGTGTGATCGGTGGCCGCGGGGACCTGCAGTTCGCGGACGTCAATTCGCTGGCCTCGCCCGCCGACTCGGGGAACGCCTCGACGGCGCTGTTCAGCCCGAAACTGACCCTGGCCTGGGGGCCGTGGGACAAGACCGAATACTTCGTCCAGGCCGGCTATGGCTTCCACAGCAATGACGTCCGTGGCGCTACGCTCTCCTCCGGCCCGCTGCGGGGGCTCGTCCCGGCCCGCGGCGCCGAGATCGGCGTCCGCACGCTCGCGATCAAAGACCTGCAGAGCACCGTGTCGCTTTGGTATCTCCGCACGCAGTCGGAACTCGTCTTCATCGGCGACGCCGGTTCGGTCGAGCCTTCGGACGGCAGCGACCGCTACGGCGTCGAGTGGGCCAACTACTGGACGCCCTATAAGTGGCTTTCGTTCGACCTCGATGTCTCCGCCTCACAGGCGCTTTACCGTGACGTCCCGGTCGGCCAGCGCAGCGTGGAAGGGGCCATCGACACCGTGATCGCCGCCGGCGTGACCGTGCGCGACCAGTCCGGCTGGTCCGGTTCGCTCCGCCTCCGTTACTTCGGTCCTCGTGACCTCGACGCCGCGGGCGCGGCCCGTTCGGAACAGACCATCATGCTCAACGCCTCGGTCAGCTATCAGCTCGACGCGAACTGGGAGGCGACCCTCAGCGTCCTCAACCTGCTTGACCGCCAGGATCAGGACATCGCTTATTCTTACGAATCCTCCGCCACCGGCGGCGCCGACGGGATTCACTTCCATCCGGTGGAGCCCCGCCAGTTCCGTCTCGCCCTGACCGGTCGGTTCTGAGCCGAGGTTGCGGTTGCCTCCTCGTCTGGGCTAGGTTTGGGTCTTCCTACCCCATGAGATCCCTGCTGTGCTGGCTCGCTCTCGGCGTCCTCGTCTCGGCCGCCGATAAACCCAACGTCCTGTTCCTGCTGTCCGACGACCATAGCTACCCGTACCTGAGCTGTTACGGCGACGCCAATGTCCGCACGCCGGCTCTCGACAAACTCGCCGG
>JBKCKE010000231.1:0-6765 GCA_046301395.1 Verrucomicrobiota bacterium
TTCCGACCAGGGAAGCAGTCGCCGATGATGCCCATGGCGACCTTGTCGGAGTCCTGGCCGTAGAGCGGCACGAGGACGCCGTCGTTCACGATGAGGAAGTTCGCGTGGCTCGGCGGGAGGTCGCGTCCGGCGAGGCGGATGGGCTTGGGCAGCGGGAGCTCGAGGATGTCGAGGCGCTGGCCGCGCGGACGCATCTCGCGCAGGCGGCGGAGGTTCTCCTGCATCGGCGCGTAGTTGGACGAGGCCTTGTCGGACTCGCTGACGGCGAGGATCGTGCGGGGCGCGATGAAGCGGGCGAGGTTGTCGATGTGGCCGTCGGTGTCGTCGTTGGCCAGGCCTTCGCCGATCCAGAGGAGCTCGTCGATCGCGAGGCCCTCGCGGATGGCGGCGTGGAACGCGGCGTCATCGCGGCCTTCGGCGCGGTTCGGATTGTTCTGCACGGCCTCGGTGGTCAGGAGCAGGCCGTCGCCGGAGACTTCGATGCCGCCGCCTTCGAGTTCGAACGGGTAAGTGAACTTCGGCACGCCGAGCTTGGCGGCGATCTTGCCGGGGACTTGGTTATCGAGCGAGGCCTCGAACTTGCCGCCCCAGCCGTGGAATTCCCAGTCGGTGAGCGCGAGTTCCTTGGTCCGGTCGTTCTTCACGAAGATCGGCCCGTGGTCGCGGCACCAGACGTCGTCGGTGGCGATGTCGGTCAGTTCGATGACGGAGAGATCGGCCTTCGCGGCCTTGAGTTCGCGTTCGGCTTCGGCGCGCAGCTTGCCGGCGGCGTTGATCTTCACCGGCTGGAAGCGGCTGATCGCGGCGGCGAACTCCGCGAACTTCGCGGGGATGAGGTCGTAGTGCCCGGGCCAGAGCGCGGTGTTCGACGGCCACGAGAGCCACGTGGCGGACTGGGGTTCCCATTCCGCAGGCATGCGGAAACCGAGGGAGCGAGGCGAGGACATGCGGAAGGTCAGTCGCGCAGACGGCGCGTCAGGTCGCCGTAGGCGTCGATGCGGCGGTCGCGGAAGAACGGCCAGATGCGGCGGAATTCGCGCTGCTTCACGAGGTCGCAATCGGCGAGGAGCACTTCCTCCTGTTCGACGGACGCGCGGGCGACGATCTCGCCGTACGGGTCGGAGACGAAGCTCTGGCCCCAGAACTGGGTGCGGCCTTCGGTGCCGACGCGGTTGGTCGCGGCGACGTAGCAGCCGTTGGCCACGCCGTGTCCGCGTTGGACGGTCTCCCAGGCGTTATGCTGGGCGCGGCCGAGGGCGGCCTTCTCTTCGGGCAGCCAGCCGATGGCGGTCGGGTAGAAGAGGATCTGCGCGCCGCCGAGCGCGGTGAGGCGGGCGGCTTCCGGGTACCATTGGTCCCAGCAGATGAGCACGCCGATGTCGCCGTGCGCGGTCTTCCAGGTGCGGAAGCCGAGGTCGCCGGGAGTGAAGTAGAACTTCTCCTCGAAACCCGGATCCTGCGGGATGTGCATCTTGCGGTACTTGCCGAGCACGGTGCCGTCGGCGTCGATGACGGCCGCGGTGTTATGATAGACTTCGCTGCCGCGCGCTTCGAAGAGCGGAGCGACGATGACGACGCCGAGGCGCTTGGCGGCCTTGGCGAGCTCGGTCACGGACGGTCCGGTCTCGATGGGCTCCGCGAGGTCGAAATTCTTCGGGTCCTGGGTGATGCAGAAATACTTCGTCGTGAACATCTCCTGCAGGCCGATGATCTTCGCGCCCTTGGCCGCCGCTTCTTCGATGCGGGGCAGGGTCTTGCGGACGTTCGCCGCCGGCGTGTCCTCGGCGGTGAGCTGGATGAGACCGACGCGGACGGAATCAGCCATGGCGAGGGTCGTCAGTAGACGAGCTTGTTGATCGGGTATTCCACGATGCCCTCGGCGCCGGCGGCCTTGAGGGTCGGGATGAACTCGCGCGCCTGACGGGCGTCGATGATGGTCTCGACGGCGATCCACTCGGGATTGCTCAGCGGCGAGACGGTCGGATTGCGCAGGGCGGGCAGGGCGGCGGCGACTTGGTCGAGCTTGGCCTTCGGGAGATTGAACTTCAGGCCGACCATGTGCTGCGCGGCGAGGGCGCCCTGCAGCATGAGCACGATCTGCTCGATCTTGGCGCGCTTGGCGGGATTGGCCCAGGCGGCCTTGTTCGCGACGAGGACGGTGGTGGTCTCCATCAGCTGGGCGACGATGCGCAGCTTGTTGGCCTTGATGGAGGAGCCGGTCTCGGTGATGTCGACGATGGCGTCGGCGAGTTCCGGCACCTTGACTTCGGTGGCGCCCCACGAGAATTCGACTTCGCACTCGACGCCCTGGGACTTGAACCAGCGGCGGGTGGTCTCGACGAGCTCGGTGGCGACGCGCTTGCCGGCAAGGTCCTTGGCGGTCTTCACGGGCGAGGCTTCGGGCACGCAGAGGACCCAGCGGGACTTCTGGGCGGAGGCGCGGCTGTAGATGAGCTCGCAGACCTGGACGACGTCGGCGTTGTTCTCCTGGACCCAGTCCTGGCCGGTCAGGCCGCAGTCAAAGAAGCCATGCTCGACGTAACGGGCCACTTCCTGGGCGCGGATGAAGCGTCCGTCGAGGGCGGGGTCGTCGAAAGAGGGGCGGTAGGAGCGGCTGCTCTTGGCCACGGGGAACCCGGCCCGGGCGAACAGCTGGAGGGTGGCCTCCTCGAGGCTGCCTTTGGGCAGTCCGAGCATCAATTTGGCGGCTTCCTGACTCATGAGAGCTTGGAGGAAGCCCACCGACCGCCCCTCCGCAAGCATTAAGGGGTTGACTAAGAACTAGGCGGAAAAGACCCTTTTTCTCACCCCCGATTCCTATGCAGCGCTCTCTGCTCCTCCTCGCCCTAGCCGCCCTTTTCGTCGGCTGCAAATCCACCAAGTCTGCCAAGTCCGCCGGCACCGCTCCGTCTTCCGGCGAGGTCCGCTTCTCTTGGGAGAAGGACGCCCCGGCCGCCGCCGCTGACGCCACCCGCACTTCCGTCCGCGCCGTCCGCTCCGACCTCTCCCTCCTTGAACTCGGCGCCCTCGAAAAGCGTGACGCGGGTACCCGCCTCCAGCTCACCAAGGGCGGCAAGAATTTCCTCGTCGAAGTGATCAAGGGTGACGACGCCTCCACGATCGTGGCGATCAGCCCGAACCAGGCTTCGGTGCCCGAAGTCCGCGTCGGCGACGACCTCGCCTTCGTCGTCTTGGCTCAGTAAGGACCGCGCGTCACACCGACCGTGACAGAAGGACCCGCCGACTGACCTCGGTGGGTCTTTTGTTTGGCCGAATACCCCGAAAATCGCGGTTAAGTCCACGTTTTCCGTCCGACATTGACCCTGCTTCGTGGCATGCCTACTGCTCCATTTCCCTGTTCGTCGATGTCGCTGTTCCGCTTCCAGTCCCGCCCGGGTTCCGCCCTGCGCAAGCTTCTCACGGTGCTTTGCGGCATCGCGCTGTTCCTGATCCTGGTCGGCGCGCTGGGCGTCTGGGCCCTCGGCCGATACTCACCCCGGCTCCTTGACGCCTCCCTTTCCGGCCAGTCCGGCGCCCACCTCACGGTCGAGGACAACCAGACCAACCTTTTCGTCGGCCGCGTGGATTACGCCGGCCTCGTCATCACGAATCCCTCCCGCTGGCAGGAACGCGAGTTCCTCCGGGTGAAGCGGCTCGTCCTCGACGTCGACCCGCTGACGTTCGTCGAAGGCGGCGGTCAGGTGGTCAACGAAGCCGTGCTCGACATCGACCGCGTGACGATCGTCGGCAAGGCCGACTTCCTGTCCGACAACAACGCCAAGGATATCGGCAACGGGCTCAAGGGGTCGCCGGCCTCCCCGCCGCCTTCCACGGAGCCCGCCAAGCCCGCGCAGCCTTTCCTCATCAAGCACCTCCGCGTCCGCGTGGGCCGCCTCACCGTCATCTCGGGCGACGGCTCCGCCGCCCGCCGCGTGGTCGTCGACCAGGACTTCGCCTACGAGTTCGAGGCCCGCGACGTCACCGACCAGAACTTCGATGCCAAGGTCTCCGGCCCGATGGGCCAGCAGGCCCTGCAGACCGCCCTCCGCCGCCAGCCCGAACTGATGTTCGAACTCGCTCGCGAGAAACTGCGCCGCCCCTCCCGCGAAGAAAAATAATCTTATGTCCGAACCCGCCCCCGAAGCCGCCCCGAACCCTGCCGATCCCGCCATGCGCCTCGCCGAACTCGAGGGCGAGATCGCGCGGCTGAAGGACACGGTCCTCCGCAGCAACGCCGACCAGCAGAACCAGCAGCGCCGCCACCAGCGCGAGCGCGAGGAACTGCGCAAGTACGCGACCGCCGGCCTGCTCGAAGACCTGCTGCCCGCGCTCGATTCGCTCGCGCTCGGACTCGAGTCCGCTTCGACCCAGGCCGACGGCCGCGCCGTCGCCGAAGGCTTCCGCATGGCGGTCGGCCAGCTCCGCGGCATCCTCGCCGGCCAGGGCCTCGTCGAGGTCAATCCGACCGGCCAGCCTTTCGATCCCGCCCGCCATGAGGCCGTCGGCTCCGAAGCCTCCGCCACCGTCGCCGAAGGTACGGTGCTGCGCGTCGCCCGCGCCGGCTGGCTTCTGCATGATCGCGTGCTCCGCCCGGCCGCCGTCTTCGTCTCCGCCGGCCCCGCCCAGTAAGCTCCCGCGATGGCCGACGAATATTACACGCTGCTCGGGGTCGCGAAGTCCGCTTCCGCCGACGAGCTCAAGAAGGCCTATCGCAAGAAGGCCATGGAATTCCACCCGGACCGCAACCCGGGCAACAAGGAGGCCGAGGAGAAATTCAAGAAGGTCTCCCGCGCTTACGAGATCCTTGGCGACGAGGCCAAGCGTAAGCTTTACGACCAGCACGGCGAAGCGGCCTTCGACCCGAATCAGGGCGGCGGCGCCCGTGGCCCGGCCGGCGGCGGCGGCTTCCGCGGCGCCGATCCGCGCGATATCTTCGAACAGATGTTCGGCGGTGGGGGCGGCGGTTTCGGTGACATGTTCGGCGGCGGCGGGGGCGGCCACGACAACGCCGGCGAAGACCTCCGCGTCGACCTGAAGGTCACGCTCGAGGAAGCCGCCGAAGGCGTCGAACGGAAGATCCCTTATCGTAAGCACGTCGCCTGCGCGAAGTGCGCCGGCTCCGGCGCCGAGGCCGGCGCGAAGAAGACCCGCTGCCCGACCTGTCACGGCCATGGCCAGGTGGTCCGCTCCCAGGGCTTCTTCTCGATGAAGCAGACCTGCCCGAGCTGCGCCGGCGAAGGCGAACGCATCGACAAGCCCTGCAAGGCCTGCTCCGGCGAAGGCCGGACGGTCGCCGAATCCAGCGTCAACGTACGCATCCCTCCGGGCGTCGACACGGGCACGAAGCTCCGCTCGAGCGGCAACGGTTCCGCGGGCCGCCGCGGCGCCCAGGCCGGCGACCTCTACGTCTACATCACCGTGCAGGAGCACGAACTTTTCGAGCGCGACGGCGACGACCTCGCCTGCAGCGTGCCGGTGAAGTTCTCGGTGGCCGCCCTCGGCGGTAAGATCGTCGTCCCGAAGCTCAAGGGGAAGACGAACCTCAATATCCCGGCCGGCACCCAAGGCGGCACGACCGTCCGCCTCCGCGGCGAAGGCATGCCCCCGCTCCGCGGTTCGACCGCCGGCGACCTCCTCGTGCGCGTCGACATCGACGTGCCGAAGAAGATGACCGACAAGGAAAAGGAAGCCCTCAAGGCCTATGCCGCCGCCTGCGGCGACGAAGCCGCGCCGGTCTCCGAATCCTGGCGTTCGAAGTTCAAGAAGTTCTTCCCTTAACCCCCTTGCCCGCGAGGGCGGGGGGCGTAAGGTGAAGCCATGCCGCGCGATCCCGGCCAGACTTCCCGACTCATCCGCCGTCTCCGCTGGGACGAGCTGGATCGCGCGTGGATGCTCCGCTTCGTCGAGCTCGCCCGCGACGAAGACCTCGCCGGCCTCGGCCTCGCGCAGCGTCCGGCCCGCCCCGGCGATCCTTCCGCCGCGCTCCTCGTCGGGGCCGAACGCGCCCGCGCCCGCGTGGTGGCCCGTCGCCCGATGGTCCTCGCGGGTCTCGGCCTGCTCGAAGTCGTCTTCGCGGTCTATGGTGGCCGTTGTCGCGCGACGCTGCTCGTCGCCGACGGTCAGCACGTGCCGGCCGGCACGGCGGTCGCCGAAGTCGAAGGGCCGGCGGCCGAACTGCTTTCCGCCGAACGGATCCTCCTGAACTTCCTCCAGCGGCTCTGCGGCGTGGCCACGCACACGCACGCCCACGTGCTCGCGTTGGGTGCTTCGCCGACGAAGCTCCTCGATACGCGCAAGACGACCCCGGGCTTCCGGATGCTGGAAAAGTATGCGGTCGGTCAGGGTGGCGGCTTCAACCACCGCCTCGGCCTCTTCGACCGCATCATGGTGAAGGATAACCATCTCGCGGCCGGCGGCGCCACCGCCGGTGAACGGCTCACGTCGCTCGTCCGCCGCGCCCAGGCGGAGCGCCCCGATCTCCTCGTCGAGGTCGAGGTCGACCGTCTCGATCAGCTCGAACCCGCGCTCGCCGCCGGCGCCGACGTGGTGCTGCTCGATAATTTCTCACCTAACGACCTGCGCACCGCGATTCCGCTCCTCCGTGGCCGCGCCTGGTCCGAAGTCAGCGGCGGCGTGAGCCTGGACTCCTTGCCGCAGATCGGCGCGCTCGCGCCCGACTTCGTCTCGAGCGGCGCGCTCACCCACGCGGCGCCGTGGTGCGACCTCGGCCTCGACTGGCTCTGAAGTCATGGCCGACCTCGACAG
>JBKCKE010000232.1:0-2881 GCA_046301395.1 Verrucomicrobiota bacterium
GCCTTGAGCTTCTGGTGGAACGGCAGGACGCCGTCGCGGCGGAGCGTCGTGATCTTGTCGACGAGCGCCTCGCCGAGACCAGGAATCTCGGCCAGCTTGCCGCCATCGATCAGCTCACCGAGGTCCTCGGTCATGTTCTCGAGGATACGGGCGCCGGCGGAGTAGGCGCGGATCTTGAACGGGTTCTCGCCCGTCAGTTCCATGAACGTGGCGATCTCGTCGAGGACGGCCGCGATGTCGTTCTTCTCCATCACGGGCGGCGGGCCTTCTCGGCGTGGTAGATGGCGAGCAAAGCGGCGAAGTCCGCCTCGCGGGTGCCGCTCTCGATCACGTGCTGATAAGTGCCGGCGTGGCGCAGTTCCTCCTCGGCGGCGGCGACGCGCCGGTCGATCTCGTCGGCCGGGTCGGTGCCGCGGCCCGTCAGGCGGCGACGCAGTTCGGTGCGGTCGCTGACGCGGATGAAGACCGTGACGAGGGCGGCGGCGAGCCGCGGGTCGGCGGCGCCCTTGGCGCGGATCGTGGCCGCGCCCTGGACGTCGACGTTCAAGAGTGCGTCGAAGCCGGCACCGAGATGGGCGGCGACGTCGGCTGCGCGCGGACCGTAAAGGTTGCCGTGGACATGCGCGTGCTCGAGGAAGACGCCGGCGGCGACCTGCTGCTCGAAGCTCTCGCGCGTGAGGAAATGGTAGTCGACGCCGTCGACTTCGCCCGGCCGCGGGGCGCGCGTAGTGCACGTGATCACGCGACGGATGCCCTGCGGGCAGGCTCCGGTGAGGCTGGAGCAGAGCGTGGTCTTGCCGCTACCGGCGGGACCCGAGACGACGATCAGGAGCGCGCGGCTCACGGGAGGTTGAAGGACTGGGCCACGCAGGCGAGGCCAAGGAGCAGGCTCAGGCCGCCGACGACGTTACGGCGGCCGGAAGTGGCGAGGACCCAATCGCACTGACGGCCGAAGACCGGCGGCGAGCAAGCCCACCAGAAGCCGAAGAGCACCAGCACGCCATAGCTGACCGAAGCATCCAGCAGGCTGTGCGGCAGCTGCCGGTAGCCGGCGTCCAGCGTGGCGCGGGCGAGGAAGAGCATCAAGGCGCCGAGGGCGCGCACTGACAGGAAGTCAGGCATATACACGAAGGTCGCCAGGCTGGCGCCGAGGAAGACCACGAGGACCAACGTACGGTTGATGCCGGCGAGATCCGCGTCGGGAATATTGAACAACCACCAGGCGAACCAAGCGATGGCGGCGAGACCGAGCAGGTAGGTCGCACCTTGCGAGCGGCGGAAGGTGCGCAGCACCGCGGCGTCGGTGACGATCAGCCAGCCGGCCAGGAGCAGGAAAGCGGCGAGCGCGTAGTAAGCTTCGGCAAGAGTCACGGCTTCCATTAGGACGCTCCCTCCGTCCGAGGCAACCCGTAGGTTCAACGGGAGCGCAGACGGGCGACGGCCCAGGCGGCGTGTTCGGCGACCATCGGGTCGGGCGAGCCGATTAGCGTCTCCGCGGCCGGCAGGTCGCCCGACGTCCCGACGTTGCCGAGGACGGTGAGCGCGTTGCGGCGCCAGCGGGCAAGCCCGAGTCGTTCGACCGGCGTACCTTGGAAATGCTCCAGGAACTGTTCGTCCGTCCAGGCCAGCGTCTCGCGGAGCGGCGGGTGCGGACGCGGGGCGAAGTGGGCTTCGCGGGTAGCGACGGCCCACCTGTTCCAAGGGCAGACGTCGAGGCAGTCGTCGCAGCCGAAGACGCGGTCGCCGAGGGCTTCGCGATATTCGACCGGGATGGCGCCCTTGTGCTCGATGGTCAGGTAGGCGAGACACTTGCGCGCATCCATCTGGTAAGGCGCGATGATCGCGGCGGTCGGGCAGGCGTCGATGCAGCGCGTGCAGGAGCCGCAACGGTCGGGTTC
Organism: Verrucomicrobiota bacterium; assembly: GCA_046301395.1. GTDB lineage: Bacteria > Verrucomicrobiota > Verrucomicrobiia > Opitutales > UBA953 > UBA953. The sequence goes on from JBKCKE010000232.1 coordinate 1,899, forward strand.
CTTGGCGGTGGTGGCTTCCAGCTCGAGGGTCGTCAGGATGACGCCGAGGAAGAGCCAGGTGCCCGCGCCCCGATGGATGAGGATCGTGCTCTTGCCCTGCCAGCCGAGGCCGGCGGCGGCCGCGACGGGTTTTTCGAGTACCGGACCCGTATCGACGTAGGGCTTCTGCTCGCCCCCGAGGGATGCCATCACGTCGCACAGTTCCTTAAGGCGGGCCAGGATCACATCGTGGTAATCCGCACCCAACGCGTATTTCGCGATACGATAGCCCGCGGGCGGATGCGGCTGGTAATAGTTCAGGCCCACCACGACCAAGCTGCGGGCTTCAGGTAGCACCTTACGGGCGTCGGTCCGGCGGTCCGGATTACGGGCCAGCCAGGCCATGTCGCCGTGCATCCCGTCGGCGATCCACTTCTTGAAATAGTCCGCGCGCACATCGACCTCGACCGGCGCGACCCCGAAGGCGTCGAAGCCCAGCTCCTTCGCCGAAGCCGCGAGACGCTGGCGGAGGGCGCGGGAGTCCATCGACTCAGCCCAGGATCGAAAGCACGCGGCTCACGATCTCTTCGACCGGCGCCAGCTTGCCGACGCCTTCATAACCGCAGGCCAGCATGCCTTCGGCCGGCTCGACCACGGCGTGGCCGCGGGAGCGGAGGGTCTTCAGGTTGGCCTGCGTGGCCGGGTGTTCGTACATCTTGCCGTTCATCGCCGGGCAAAGCAGGACCGGACCGCGGGTGGCGAGGTAGATGCTCGTCAGCAGGTCCGGGGCGAGGCCATGGGCGAACTCCGCGAGGACATTAGCCGAAAGCGGCGCGACGAGGAGCAGGTCAGAAGAGTCGGCAATCTCGATATGGCCCGGGACGGAATTGGCGCCCTCGGCCCAGAGGTCGAAAGCTACCGGCCGACGGGAGAGCACCTGGAGGGTCATCGGGGTGATGAACTGGGTGGCCCCCTTGGTCATGACCACCTGGACCTCGGCGCCG
>JBKCKE010000233.1:0-11088 GCA_046301395.1 Verrucomicrobiota bacterium
CTTCCACCCTTTGATGGCGCCGGCCTGGAGGCTCGGCACATTCTTGGCCTTGGCATGCGCGGCCAGCTTGGCGCTGTCATGGCGGGCGCGGACGATGAGGCCGCCGGTGAAGGAGCCGTCCTGGGTCATGGAGAAGCCGCCTGCGAAGCGATTGTCAGGCGATTCGAGGTCGACTCCGGTGGCGTTCTTGAGGGCCGCCTGCATGGCCTTGCCGTCCTGGACGCTCTTATCGATGCCCGCGACGAGTTTCTCGAGGCGTGCCTTGAAGGCCTTGGCTTGCGGGGAGTCGCTGATCTTCAGGCCGCGTGAGCTGGCCGTCGCGAAGGTGACCGCGTAGTCGGCGGGCACGCCCTTGAAGTCGAAATCCTGGGCCGGCAGGAGGGTGGCGGTCAGGAGCAGGGCGAGGGTGGAGAGGAATCGCATGGGCGGAATAAACCCCATGGCCTAGGCCTCGGTCAATCCCCGCCTGCCTCAACTGGGTATAGATAATATCGATTGTTATAAAAGAAGCGGGGCGGGACGGCTCTCGCCGTGCCTGCCCCTGACACCTGAAGCGATTCATGAATCAAAGGGAAACCGGAGACCGGTGAAGCATTCTCAGGTCCCGGGTCTCGGCCATCAGGTATCTGGTTCAGGTGTTCTGGCGCAGGCACAGGTTCAGTACCCGCACCCGTACCCGAACCCGATAACCTGCACCCGAGTCCTGATCACCTGAGACCCGAGAATGATTTATGCCTCTCACGTTTGCACTTATGCACGCGTCTTCGGCGCATTTGCAATGCATCTGCCTCCGGTCCTCAGGCCCTCGTGTCCTCGTGTCCTCGAATTATGCCCCCTCCGCGACTGCGTCGCTCCTTACTTCTTCTTCGCCTTGGCGGGAGCGGCCGCCCTCAGAGGATGTTCCTTGAGGAGTTCGTCGGCCATGTAGAAGTTGGCGCGGTCCCGGGTGGCTTCGCGGACCTTCTTGACGGTCGCCGGCGAGACGAGCTGGCCGTTGTTGCCGAAGGAGAGGCGGACGTAGCTGAGCACGGCCGCGGCTTCGTCGTCGTTGAGCAGGCCACCGAAGCCCATCATGGGCGGCACGCCCTTGGTCGGGTCGAAGTCCTTGCCGTTGACCTTGATCGGACCCCAGATGCCTTTGAGCAGGATCTTGGTCAGGCGTTCGTCGTCGTCGATCCAGTTGCTCCTCGCGAGCGGAGGATAGATATTCTCGATGCCTTTGCCGTCCGCCTGGTGGCAGGTGGCGCAATGGGCGTCGCGGAAGTAGATCTCGCGGCCGAGCTTGAAGATCTTCTCTTCGGCGGCGGTGAGCTTGCGCGCCGGCTTGGAGTTGGTGCCGGCTTCGGCGACGGGCTGGCCGATCTTGAGCTTGCCGCTGAAGTAGTCCGCGGCGGCCTGATTGCCCTCGAGGTTCAGCTGACCGGCGGCCGTGAGGGCGTCGACGTCGTCCTTGAGCGTGTAGGTCAGGGCGTAGTGCAGGACGGGTCCGACCCAGCGGTCGACGGGGAGCTTGAAGGCTTCCACGGCGAGCTTGGCGCCGTCGGCGTTGTCGAGCCAGGTGGCCGCCACGATGGCGGTCAGGCGCACGCGGGCGTTCTCGTCGCGGATGGCCTGGTTGAGGAGGGCGACGTGGTTCGGGAGCTGCCAGAAGGAGTGACGGATGACGTCCACGGCCGCGGCGCGGGCTTCCGGCTGCTTGGCCTTGAGGAGCTGGGCGATGAGCTCGGCGTCGGGCTGGTTCTGCGCCCAAGTGGCCCAGAGGGCTTCGCAGAGGTGGTGCTCGTAGGCCGGATCCTGCTTGTCGAGCTTGGCCGCCCAGGCCTTCACGGCGGGGAGCACTTCGCTCGAGGCGTGGCCGCGGAGTTCGCGACGGGTGCGGTAGCGGGTACGGTATTCGGGCTCCTTGAGGTTCTCCAGGAGTTCGGAGACGGAAGCGCCGGCGACCTTCGCGGGCTTCACCAGCGGACGCTCAGGGTAGGTGATGCGGTAGATGCGGCCATGCTCGCGGTCGCGGTTGGGATCGCGTGCGTTGTGCTGCATGTGGCCGATGAGCGGATTATGCCAGTCGATGAAGTAGAGCGAGCCGTCCGGGGCGAACTCGAGGTCCACCGGGCGGAAGTTGCCGTCGGTCGAGGTGAGGAGGTCGCCGTTGGCCTTGCCGGTGAAGCCGGCGCCGTCGTCGGCCTTCTTGCCGAAGCTGATGCCGAGGAAGCCGATGGTGTTACAGATCATGAAGTCGCCTTGCTGGGCTTCCGGGAAGTGACGCGAAGAGACGAATTCGGCGCCCGATGTCGGACGGGAGCGCTTAGGGACGAACTGTTCGACCTTGATCTGCTCGATGCCGTAGGGGACTTTGGCCGAGAGCGGCACGGCCCACCAGTTCTCGCCCGGGGAGGCGTCGGACAGGAAGGGCTGTTCCCAATAGTCGAAGGAGAAACCCCACGGATTGGAGACGTCGGCCTGCACGCGTTCGAGGCGGTAGGACTTCGGGTCAAAGCGCCAGGCGCCGCCGTCGTTGCAGCGGCGCGGGCCATACGGGGTCTCGACCTGGCTGTGGAGAAAGCGGCCTTCCAGGAGGTAGAAGGCGCCCGAGGCGTCGGCGCAATAGGCCGAGATGGCGTGGTGCGAGTCGTGGGAATCGAAGCCGTGCAGGATCAGTTCCGTGCGGTCCGCCTTGCCGTCCTTGTCGTCGTCGATGAGCAGGGCGAGGTTCGGCTCCTGCGAGACGTAGACGCCTTCGGGAGCGATCTCGAAGCCGATCGGAATGTGCAGTTTGTCTGCGAAAACAGATTGCTTGTCGGCTTTGCCGTCGCCGTCGGTGTCCTCCAGGATCAGGAGCTTGTCGTCCGGCAACGCATCACCCGGGCGGTAGTGCGGGTAGGTCGGGGTCGTGGCGACCCAGAGGCGCCCCTTGGCGTCGAAAGACATCTGCACCGGCTTCTTGAGGTCCGGGAATTTCTCTTCGGAGGCGAAGAGCGAGACCTTATAGCCGGGCAGGAGCTTCATCTTCTCGATGGCGGCTTCGCCGGAAAGGAACTCCGTAGGATTACCGTTCTTCTCGCTGGGCTTGAAGTTGGTCGGCACGGGGGCTAGGACGAGGGTCTGGGAGTCATCGACGGCGAGGTCCGTCTTCTTGCCCTGGGCGACGTCGTGGATGAGCGTGTCGCGGATCACGGTCATCTGGCGGCTCTTGTAGACTTCGTCGGGATAGTTCTGCGGGCCGAAGGGGTTGTAACGCTGGCCGTGGGTGTGGACGCCGTTGAGGATCGAGTAATCAGTGTTCCACATGTAGTCCTTCAGCTTCACCGCGCCGTTCACGAGGGCTTCGTCGGCCTTGGAGGCGCGGGCCGTGGCGCCGTAGAGTCCGTCGGCGAGGAGCTTGGCGATCTCGCGGTAACCGAAGTCCGTCGGGGCGAAGCCGTTGACGGTATAGGGCGACTTCGTCTTGCCGTACGCGGCGAGGGTGGGGTGGAAGAGGTCGACGTAAGTGAGGCCGTGCTTCTTGGCGACGCGCTCCATGGCGGCGGCGTAGAGCTCGAGGTTGGCGTTCTCCTTCGTGCCGTTCGGCAGGTCGCGGGACTTGGAGAGGTCTTCGAAGGCGATCGGCGAGACGAGCACCAGGCGCGGGGCGGTCTTGCCGTTATAGGCCTTGGTCAGGGAGTGGACGACGAAGGCGTCGACTTCGGCTTCGTAGTTGGCGGCGCGGCCGGGTCCGTCGAACGACTCATTGTAGCCGAAGAAGGCGACGACGGTGTCGGCCTTCAGGTGGAAGAGCCACTGGTCAGGCGTGGAGAAGAAGCCCTTCCCGTTATGCTGCGCATACTCGGGATGGAACTTGTCGGCGCCCGGGAAGGCCCACTGGCTGGAACGCGCCGGGTGCGGGCGGAAGGCCGGGGTGTCGCCGGAGCGACCCATGTTGCGCACGAGGAGCTGCTGTTGCGGGAAGCGAAGATGCAGTTCGGTCTCGAGGCGGCCGTAATAGGTGTCGCGCTCGGCGAAGCCGTTGCCGATGAAGACCACGCGTTCGCCGGCGGCGGGCGGGGCGACCTGTTGGCTGCGCTGAGTCGTGGCGGCCGGCGGGTTCTCGGCCGGGGCGTGCGGCGTCGGCGAGCCCTTGCTGTTGTCCGGCCAATTGGCGGCGATCGCCTTGTCCTCCTTGGTCTTGAGCTTGCTGCGTTCGTAGAACGGCTTGTCAGCGGCGATCAGGCTGGCGGCGAGGAAGGCGAGAAAGAGGCAGGCACGGGACTTCATGAGAGGGGAGGTCTGACATATTTATATGCAAGATTTCGGATTATCCAGCCCGAGTTATCGTCCGGCCGGCTCCGATTTCCCTCATAAAGGGTCCGACTTACTCTTTCCAGGTCGCCTTGAGCGAGGCCCAGACCTTGCCGATTAGGAACACGCAACCCGCCAGCACGACCAGATGGCCGACGGTCCAGTACCACGGTACGTTCGGGTCGGCGGCATGGAGCAGGCCATAGACGCACATCGCGCCGGCGGCCGACAAGAACAGCAGGCGCACGCCGAGCAGGAAAAGCATCATCGTCTTCATGCGGCCAACTTGGTCGGACCGCCGAGCCCCGTCAAGGAAGGCTCACGGGTCAGATGACTGAGTCGATGGCAGCGTCGATGGCAGAGGACTGAATCGAGCACTGAACGGAGGACTGAGTAGAGGACAGCGTTGAGGCCTGAATGGAGGGCTGAGTTGATGCCTGAGACCCAACCCTGACACCCGCTAGCTGGAACGACTCTCCCGCTCAAGGGGAGACCGGAAACCGGAAAGTATGCTGCGGGCATGATTCATTCTAGGTGACGGGTGACGGCCACGGTGGTCGGCCTGTCGGGGGTCAGCCATTCAGCCATCAGTCGCCGGAACCCAGGCGCCAGCCCCATCAAGCCCTCGTGCCCTCCGGCCCTCGTGTCCTCGAAGCCGCCCCTTGTCCCCGTGTCACCGTGCCAACGTGTCCCCTAGGAGGCTCCGCCTTCGCTCACTTCATCAGGTAAGCGAAGAAATCCTTGAGCTCTGCGTCGGAGAGGCCGGTGAGCAGGCCTTCGGGCATGATCGAGATGGGGCTGGCTTCGAGTTTCTCGATGCCGGCCTGTTTCACGTGGGTAAGATTGCCGGCGAGGTCTTTCAGGCTGATGCTGCCGCCGCCTTGCGCGTCCATGAGGCCGGTAAGCATGCGTCCGTCCTCGAGCTTCGCGACATAGGCGCCGAAGCCTTCGCGGATCTCGAGGCTGGGGTAGGTGGTGTTGAGCAGCCAGAACTCGAGGCTCTGTCGGTCATAGCCGGTGAGCTCGGGTCCGATCGCCCCGCCTTGGTCGAAGAGCTTATGGCACGCGGCGCAACGCCCCGTGAAGATCGCCTGGCCTTTGGCGGGGTCGCCGAGACCCGTCTGGAGCAGGGCCTTGATGCGGGCCATCTCGCGGTCCTTCTCGGGCGTCGGACCGGTGAGCAGCAGGGCTTTCCAGTGACGTTCGATCGAGGCATCGATCACCGTGTCGTGGTGGAGGCTCAGCTGACGGACCATGTCGGGGGTGAAGTGCTTCGCGGGCACCTTCCATTCGTCGGCGAAGCGGACTAGCACGAGCGCCCATTCCTTGCGCCCCGCCAGCATGCGGAGGGCGTCTTCCCTTAACGCTTTGTCTCCGGCGATGCCGCCTTCATATTTCTCCAGGATGGCCAGCGCGATCCGGGGGCTGTCCAGTTGGGCGGCGATGGGTAGGAGACCTCGCTTGAAGGCGGTGGCTCCGCCGGTGCGGAGCAGTTGGGCGATGGCTTCGGCGACTTCAGGCTGCTTTGTCCGGACGAGGGCTTGGGCGATCGCCAGGCGACGGGGCGTCGCGACCTTGGCATTGGCCAGCTCTTTGAGCGCTTTTTTCAGTCCATCGGTCTTGGCGAGCTCGGCTACGATGTCTCCGCCCGACTGACGCGCCAGGTAGGCTTGCAGGCGTGCGCCCAGATTCGCCGGCAGGGGAGGAATGGCCCCGCCTTCGAAGGCCGAGGCGATGCCGGTCAGGAATTTGTCGGCAAGCTTTTCATCCTCCGCGAGCGTGAGCAAGTCGGCGCAGGACCGCAGGTTGTCGGCGCCGCCGGCCAAGGCGTATCGTTTGGCGAGTTTCTCGGCAAGGTGTTCGCGGAACAGCCTGGTGTCGCGGAAAGCCGCATCTTCGCGGAGGAAGGCGAGTACGCCCGCACGGTCCTTCTCGGCTTTGGCTTCGAGCGCCCACCAAGCCAGCAGGGGGATGTGGCCACTGGTGTCCTCGACCTGATTGACGCCGGCCCAGAGCAAGGGGAGCGAGTGAGGCATCTTTTTGGCTGAGGCCAGGATCTGCGCGCAGACTTCGACATGCTTCTCTTCCTTGGCCAGCTGGAGGAGGGCGGCATCAGGTGCATCGCCTCTTTCGCCCATGATCTTCACGGACCAACGCCGCACGTAGGGGTCGGCGTGATCGAGCGGGACGGCTTCCGCCTGGCCGAGCGCGTCGAGCGCCCAGAGGGCTTCGAGCGCGTTCGGCGAAGCGAGTCTCTGGCGGAGCGCCGGCGTGAGTTCCTGGAGGTCGCGCCAGCCGATCTCGAGGACGGCCTGCTTGCGGAACCAGACATTGCGGTGACCGAGGTAACCCAGCAGCTCCGCCGGAGGGCAGGTATGCAGGTCGAACGGCGTGAGCTTCGGGGTTTCGCCGATCGGGCGCACACGGTAGATCCGTCCGCGTTCCTTGTCCCAGTCGTCCGCCGGCTTCACGTGGCTGAGGCGGGTGTCGTACCAATCCGCGAGGTAGATCGCGCCATCCGGACCGACCCCGGTCCAGACGGGCCGGAACCAGCGATCCGAACTGACGATCAGGTCGGCTTCGTCGATCGTACGGAAGGTGGAGCCTGCGGGGAGGCGTGCGCTGACGTAGACTTTGTTGGCGAGGGAGTTGGGGGCGATGATGCGGCCCGCATATTCCTTCCCGAGCAGTCCGCCTTCGTAGATGGCGAAAGCCTGCGGGAAGCGGCGGGTCTCGCCCTCGCTCTTCATGTGTTCGAACCAACCGAACGCGTAAGGATTGGTGAGCGGGCCGTGCTTGCCCCAGCCCTTGATCCCATAGCTGCCTTGCTCGTAGTGCATGCCGCGCGTCGCGCCGTAGTTCGTGCCGGAGAAGACGCGGCCTTTGCTGTCGATCTCGAGGCTGTAAGTGTTGCCGCCGCCTTCGGCATGGATTTCGAAGACCTTGCGAACCGGATGGAAGCGCCAGATGCACTGGCCTTCCCAGCGGATGTTCTTGCTGCTCCGGCTGCTGACGTTCCCCGTGGTGGTGCTGCCGTTGGCTCCGTAGAGCCAGCCGTCCATGCCCCACTTGAGGCTGGTCGCGGTGCTGTGCGTGTCCTCGAGGCCGAAGCCGCTGAGCTCGACTTCGGGGTCGCCGACCGGGAGCCCGCCTTGGGTGGCATAGCTGAGAAGATAAGGCGGGTTCAGCACCCACACGCGTCCCATGCCGGGCAGGGCGGCGGTGGTGATGTTGAGGCCTTTCAGGACATCGGTCCGTTTGTCGAACGTCCCGGTGCCTTGCGTGTCTTCGAAGACGCTGATGATGTCGGCCCCTTTCTCGCCGCGGGGCGGAGGCAGGGGGACTTTATCGAACTTGGCGCGGATGTGTTCGTCGTAGCTGACGACCTTGAGCCCGGCCGGGAAGGGATACTGGAGGTATTGAGTCACCCAGAAGCGCCCTTGTGAATCCCAACTGCCGTAGATGGGCTGCGCGACGGAGGGCTCCGCCGCCATGAGGTCGACCGTGAGACCGGGGCGGGCGGTGAACATCTTCAGCGCCTCCGCTGATTTCGAGGCCGGAGTGTCATCGGCCATCACGCCACGGCCCTGGAAGGTTTTCATGACCTGCTCGACCTGTGCGTTGCCCGCTTGAGGGACTTCCGCGGCGATGAGGCCGGCGGACATCAGGAGAAGCAGTGTCGTCCCGCGCATCTTACTTCAGCGTCAAGGTGATCCGACGTAACTCCATGACGCTCTGGCCGCGCACTTCCGGGGCGCGGAGCTTGAGCTCGCCCTTGCCGGGTTCGAGCCGGACTTCGCCGAGGGTCATGGTCCGGAAGTCGCGCATCACGGACTCGCCGTGCGGACGGGGCAGGGTGTCCTGCTCAGGCTTCAGGGGGCTGTCGAAGGCTTCGTCGATCCTGCCTTTGAGCATGGTGCCTTCGAATGAGAGCTCCAGCGGGGTGCCGACGGCATCGACGGCGCAGGCGTAATCAAGGGTGACGACGTAAGTGCCGGCAGTGACGACCTCGACGTTCCAGACGGCGGCGTCCGCGGACTTGGTCCAGTTCACGAAATAAGAAGAGTTCGGCGCGCTGGCGCTGCGGCGCATCTGGCCGCGCGGTTCGCCGTCGCGGGCCGGGAGCATGGTGATCGGGAATTCGCGGTAGCCGACATGGATCGGGCGCGGGTCGACGGCGTTGCCGGGGCCGTTGGCCGCCTTGCCCTTGCCTTTGCCGCCCGCGGGTGCGGCGACACCCATTTCCTTACGCCAGGCGGCGACCGATGCTATGAGCTCTTGGGCGAGCTCAGGTTGTTTGGCCTGGATCGGCATGGTCTGGCCGGGGTCGGCGACCATGTCGAAAAGATTGCCCGCGCCATCGAGACGATGGGTCTGGGTGCGCACGCTGACGTTATTGCCCCAGGTGTTGAAGATCTGTCGCGGAGCCCAGTCGGCGTCGTTCCCTAGCTTGAGCAACGGCGAGAGGTCGCGGCCGTCCCGCGGGCGGTCGCCGGCGCGTTTGATGCCGGCCAAGGATTCGAGCGTCGACGCGAGGTCGATGGCGCCGGCGATGGGCGTCACCTGCGTACCTGCCGCGATCTGGCCGGGCCAACGGATGAAGAGCGGCGACCGGACGCCGCCTTCGTCGGTGGTCGCCTTGGTGCCTTTCATGCCCCCGGTCCAGCGATGGCCGTTCGGGCCGTTGTCGGAGAAGTAGACGACGATGGTGTCTTCCTCGAGGTTGAGCTCCTTGAGCTTGGCCAGGATGCGACCGACGTTGCGGTCCTGGTTCTCGACCATGGCCAAGGCGCAGCGGGTCTCATCAAGTTTCTCCTTGTCGGCCTGCGTCGCGGTCTGCGCAATTTGCTTATCCTTGAAGCGCGCCCAGTCCGTGGCGGGCGCCGACCATGGCGAATGCGGCGTGGTGAACGGTACGAAGCACAGGAAGGGCTTGGACTGGTTTCGTTCGATGAACTGCAGGGCCTTGTCCGTGAGGACGTCCACGATGTAGCCTTTGGACGTCTTCATGACGCCGTTGTGCTCGAGTGGCGCGTCGAAGTATTCGCCCCAGTGGCCGGAGGTATAGCCCCAGAAGGTGTCGAAGCCGCGGGCGAGCGGGTGATAAGGCCATTGGCTGCCGTTGTGCCACTTGCCGAAGAGGCCGGTGACGTACCCGGCGCCTTTGAAGGAGTCCGCCACGGTCTTTTCGTCCGGATTCATGCGCTCCTGTCCGGTCGAGACGCCGTAGACGCCGAGCCGTCGGTGGTAGCGGCCGGTCAGGAATTCCGAGCGGGTGGGGGCGCAGACGGGTTGGACGAAGAAGCGATCGAAGTGCGCGCCGGCCTTGGCGATGCCGTCGATGTGCGGCGTGGCGACCTGGCGGTTACCGTTGAAGGAATAGTCGCCCCAGCCGGCATCGTCGGCCAGCAGGACGACCACGTTGGGCGCCTTGGCCGATGCGTGGGCGGCCGCCAGGAGGAGGGCACCGAGCAGGACAAGGCGGCGCATGGCGGCTTACTTCTTGGCGGGCAGGTAGCCGAGTGAGACGAGGAAGGCGTCGGTCGCCGCCAAGGGCTCGGCAAATTTCGCCTTGTTGAAGAAGCTGTGTTTCTCGCCTTCGTAGCCCACGAGTTCGCAGCGGTTGCCGGCGGCCTTCATGACTTCGGTGAATTTCTCGACGGTCGCGTAAGGTACGGTGGTATCGGCCGTGCCGTGGAAGATGATCGTGGGCGGCGTGCCTTTCTTGACGTGGTGGATCGGGGAGATCTCCGTCGGTTCACAGCCGAACTTGGCCTTGTCGAGGCCGGCCCCGAAGCCCTTGAGGTCGACCCCGGGGACGGGTGCCATGACGGTACCGGGATTGAAGAGCACGAGGGCGTTGGGCAGGCAGGAGACGGACTTGTCATCCTTGGCGTCGTCGAGTCCGGGCAAGGTCGCGACGGAGGCGGCGAGATGGCCGCCGGCCGAACCGCCGGCGACGGCGATGCGTGCCGGGTCGATGCCGAGGCGCACGGCGTTCGCGCGCACCCAGCGCACGCAGGCCTTGGCGTCCGAGACGCAGTCCGCGGGCTTGGCGTCCTGCCGGGTCTTCACGCGATAGTCCGCGACGATCGCGATCATGCCCCGTGAAGCGAGATGGCGGCTCTGGGGTTCGAACTGGGTGGGCGATCCGCCCGTCCAGCCGCCGCCGAAGAAGAACACGATCGCCGGCAGTGGGCGCTCCGTCATCTTCTGCCGGGAATCGAAGATCCAGACCTTGAGCTCGGTGTCGCCGATCTTGCGGTAAGTCTCGGACTTGGTGCCTTCGATCACGGGCGGGTGGCCGCCGGCTTTCTTCTTGGAGGATTTTTCCTGGGCGCCCGCGGTCAGCGCGACGCAAAGGGAGAGGAAGGCGAGGATGAGGCGCATGGGGTTATCTCGAGGACTAGAGGACCGGAGGGCCCGAGGCAAGGAGGGGAAAGCGGAATTGAGGACTGAATGGAGGGCTGAATCGATGACAGAACCGAAGTCCTGCCACCCGAAACGTTACCCCCGCCAAAACAAAGAGACCGGCAACCTCTCCGGTCGCCGGTCCCTCCTTTTTCAGGTTCTGACTATTCTTGTCCCCGTGTCACCTTGCCCATGTGCCCCCTGGCGGCCTGCGGCCGCCCTTACTTCTGGAAAGCCGGAGCGTTCTTGTCGCCGCCGCTGAGGACGAAAGCGACGAGGTCGAGGACTTCTTCCTGCGTGAGCATGCTCAGCAGCATGGGCGGCATGGGCGAGACCTTGGAGACTTCGATGCTCTTGACCTGCTTGCGGTCGAAGCCGACGCGCTGGTCAGGGTCGGAGAGG
>JBKCKE010000234.1:0-5496 GCA_046301395.1 Verrucomicrobiota bacterium
CCCCTACCCCCACCCCTATCCCTTCACAGTGAATTCTACCCCAAACCCCTCGAAAGTAGGCCTTTACAGAGGGAGGGGGGTGTGAATAACTGTGTGAACGGCATGAAACAGCGCACCTTAGGCAAAGAAGCCTCCGTCAAGGGCAAGGCCCTCCACACCGGTCAGGACGTCACCCTGACCCTCAAACCCGGCGCCCCGAACAGCGGCCTGGTGTTCCGTCGCATCGACCTTTTCGGCAAGCCCGAGGTTCGTCCGGTCTCGGAGATGATCACCGAACTCGAGCGTAAGACGACCGTCTCTTCCGACACCGTCAAGCTGCACACCATCGAGCACGTCCTCTCCGCCCTCAGCGGCATGGCCGTGGATAACGCCATCATCGAACTCGACGCCTCCGAGCCGCCGATCGTCGACGGTTCCGCCCGCCCCTTCACCACGCTCATCCACCAGTGCGGCGTCGTCGAACAGGCCGAGCCGCGCGAGACGTTCGTGCTCACGCACCCGATCACGATCAACGAAGGCAGCCGTTCCATCATCGCCCTGCCCTTCGACGGACTGCGCATCACCTGCACGTCCGCCGACGACCGCGGCATCCACACGCAGCATCTCACGATCGACATCGACGCCGAGACCTACGAGGCGCAGATCGCCCCGGCCCGCACGTTCACGATCTACGAGGACATCGAAGGCCTCATCGAGAAGGGCCTCATCAAGGGCGGCACGCTCGACTCCGCGATCATCCTCAAGGGCGACAAGATCGTCAGCAAGGAGCCCCTGCGCTTCAAGGACGAGCTCGTCCGCCATAAGATCCTCGATATCGTCGGCGACATCGTCCTCGCCGGCGTCCGCCTCAAGGCGCACATCATCGCCGTCCGCCCCGGCCACGCGCTCAACGCCCGCCTCGCCGCGGCCGTGCGCAAGCAGTGGCAGGACTCCAAGGCCCCCAAGGCCAAGTCCGCGCCCGCCGGCCCGCAGGTCGAAGCCCCGACCGCGCCCGCTGGCTCGGCGCTCGACATCCGTCAGATCCTCAACGCCCTGCCCCACCGTTACCCCTTCGTGATGGTCGACCGCGTGGTCGAGCTCAACGACGACTCCTTGGTCGCGATCAAGAACGTCACGATCAACGAGCCCTACTTCCAAGGCCACTTCCCCGGCCAGCCGGTCATGCCGGGCGTCCTGCAGGTCGAGGCGATGGCCCAGGCCGCCGGCCTCATCATGCTGCGCCGCGGCGCCGCCGACGAAGCCCCGAAGGTCGTCTTCTTCATGAGCGCCGACAAGGTGAAGTTCCGCAAGGCGGTCACGCCGGGCGACACCCTCGAGATCCGCGCGAAGCTCACCACGGTCCGCGGCCGCATCGCCGCCGCCGAGTGCGAATGCCTCGTCAACGGCGAGTGCGTCTCGTCCGCCGAACTGCTCTTCACCATCGCCGACTCGCCCAACGGCTGAACCGGATGGCCACGCAAGTCCACCCCACCGCGATCGTCGAAGCCGGCGCCAAGCTCGGCCAGGACGTCGTCATCGGCGCCTACGCCTACGTGGGCGGCGACGTCACCCTGGGCGACGGCTGCGCCCTGCACCACCACGCGACGGTCGAAGGCTACACGCAGCTCGGCCCGCAGTGCGAGGTCTTCCCCTACGCCTTCATCGGCGGCCGCACGCAGGACCTGAAGGCCCGCCCCGGCAAACCCGGCCTCAAGGTCGGCGCCCGCAATACCTTCCGCGAATACGTCAGCGTCCACCTCGGCACCCAAGAAGGCGAATGGACCGTCCTCGGCGACGACAATGTCCTGCTGGCCTATTCGCACATCGCGCATGACTGCGTGATCGGCAACCACCTCGTCATCTCCAGCCACTCCGCCGTCGCGGGTCACGTCCATGTCGGCGACCACGTGAACATCGGCTGGAACGCCGGCATCCACCAGTTCTGCCGCATCGGCGACCACGCGATGGTCGCGGCCTGCTCCAAGTGCGTCCAGGACGTGCCTCCTTTCGTCATCGCCGACGGTAATCCGTGCGAGACCAAGATGATCAACGCCGTCGGCCTGAAGCGTTCGGGCTTCACCGACGACGAGATCGCCACGGCCAAGCTGATGCACCGCCTCTTCTACCGCGACGGGCTCAACACCTCGCAGGCGCTCGAGAAGGCCCGTGCCCTGCCCGAGGCCTCCGGCCGCGTCGTGAAGGCCTTCGTGGACTTCGCCGCGTCGACCAAGCGCGGCCTGGCCTGAGACCGTAGGCGCTTGCGCCGTCGGCCCGCCTGCCTAGTTTCGCAGGCATGAAAGCTCTCCTGCCCGCCTTCTTCGCCGTCGTCAGCACCCTCTCCGCGGCCATTGTGGAGAAGCCCCTCGAATACAAGGCCGGCGACGTCCTGTGCGAGGGCTGGCAGGCCTATGACGACGCCATGCCGAGCAAGCGACCCGGCGTGCTGATCATCCACCAGTGGACCGGCGTCAGCGACCACGAGAAGGAAGCCGCGCGCAAGCTGGCCAGTTTGGGCTACAACGTCCTCGTCGCCGACATCTACGGCAAGGGTATCCGCCCGCAGCCTCCGGCCGCCGGCAAGGAAGCCGGCAAATACAAGGCCGACCGCGCCCTCCTCCGCGCCCGCGCCAACGCGGCGCTCGACGTCCTGGCCAGCGACAGCCGCACCGATGCCTCGAAGCTGGCCGCGACCGGCTACTGCTTCGGCGGTACCGCCGCGATCGAACTCGCCCGCAGCGGCGCGAAGGTGCTGGGTGTCGTCAGCTTCCACGGCGGACTCGACTCCCCGACCCCGGCCGACGGGAAGAACATCAAGGCCAAGGTCCTCGCCCTCCACGGCGCGGACGACCCCTTCGTCGCGGCCAAGGATATCGCGGCGTTCAAAGCCGAGATGAAGGACCATTACGTCGACTGGAAGTTCGTGAGCTACCCTGGCGCCGTCCACAGCTTCACGCACAAGGCCGCGGGCAATGACAACTCCAAGGGCGCAGCCTACAACGCCGACGCCGACCGCGACTCCTGGCATCAGATGGAGCAGTTCCTTAAGCGCCTGTTCTGAGATGAGGCTGTCGCTCGCGCTCCTGGCCCTCGTCACGTTCGTCGGCTGCCAGCCCACGGCCGAGACCCTGCGCGGGACGCCGGCGGAGCTGAGCGCCCTGCGAAGTACGGGCGGACGCGGCTTCACCGCCGGAGACGTCGTGACGTGGGCGCAGTTGGACGATCATTTCCGCGACCAGTCGGTGAAGCTCGCCGTCGGCCAGGCTGACGGCAAAGCGCTGCTGGGACGACTCGTCCTGCTGGAGAACGCCGCCGAAGCGGCCGACTTCCTCAAGGCCCATGGCTGCGCCCAGATCTCCGGCCCGATCGGCGTACGCAGGCTACCGAGCGCCCTGCAGGTGGACGTCGAGCTCACCGGCAAGGACGGACAGAAAGTCATCCTCATCCTGACCTCCGACGGCACGCCGGCCGGCGAAGGCTGAAGCGCGCCCCAGCGTCAGGTGACCGTCCACTCGGACGCGAGCATCGCATACACGGCGTGATCGACTTTACGTCCGTAGATCCATTCGGCTTCCCGCGCGATCCCCTCGAAGCGGAAGCCCAACCTCTCGGCGACCTTCCGGCTCGCCTGATTCTCGGTGGCGGCCGCGATGACCTGACGGTTCAGCCCAAGTTGACCGAATCCGTAATCCACGAGGCCCCGCACCGCGCGCGACATCACGCCCCGGCCTCGCATGTGTTCGGACAGCCAATAGCCGATCGTGGCGGAGCGATTGAACGTGGAGATCGTGTTATATGCGACCGACCCGATCATCTCGCCATGCAGGCGAATGGCCAGATGCAGCGACTCGCCTTTGGCCGACTCATCCGCCCAGGCGGCGATCCGTCCCTTCATCGCCTCGACCGTGGCGCAACGATCAAGCCAAGGCAGCCAGACGCGCAGATAGGCGTCATTCCTGGCCACCAGGCGGAAAGCCTCGTCGGCTTCGGCCTCGGTACGAACCGCCAGCAAGAGGCCTTCGCCGCAGTCGATCGAGACACCCATCCTCGTTCGCCGACCAAGCCGAGTCCGGCTCAGGCCACGCGCTCGACGACGAGCGGGGGCATGTTCGGGCGCTTCGGGGCGAGGCGGTAGGCGTCGCGGAAATACGGCAGCGCCGCGTCGACCTTGGCCTCGTCGTTGTAATGGATCATGATCAGCGGCTCACCCTGCTTCACCTGCGTGCCGACCTTGCGGATCTCGGTGACGCCGACCGCGGGGTCGAGCGTGCCGTCCTTGAGGGTGGCGAGGAGGCGGACGCCCTGGGCGATCTTGCCGGCGTCGATGGTGTGCACGTAGCCGCGCTTCGGGGCGGGCAGCTTGCGGATGAACTTCGCCTTGGGGAACTTCGAAGGATCGTCGATCCAGTCGGTCTTGCCACCCTGGGC
Organism: Verrucomicrobiota bacterium; assembly: GCA_046301395.1. Taxonomy (GTDB): domain Bacteria; phylum Verrucomicrobiota; class Verrucomicrobiia; order Opitutales; family UBA953; genus UBA953. The sequence continues at coordinate 4,405 of JBKCKE010000234.1, forward strand.
GCGGACCATCGCCTTGAACTTCTCGAGGGCCGAGCCGTCCTTGAGGTGCTTCTCGACGGTCTGCTTGGCGGAAAGGGTCGAACCGGCGACGCCGGCGAGGCGCACGACTTCCATGCCCAGCTTGAGGACGAGGTCCTGCAGGTCTTCGGGGCCTTCGCCCTTCAGGAGGCGGACGGCTTCGAGGACTTCGAGGCCCGTGCCGACGGAGTCGCCGAGGGGCTGGTTGATGTCGGTCACGAGGGCCACGCACTTGCGGTTAAGCGAGCGGGCGACGCGGGTGACGATACGGGCGAGCTGCTTGGCCTGCTCGAGGTCACGGATGAAGGAACCGTTGCCCCACTTCACGTCGATCACCAGGCCTTCGCAGCCTTCGGCGAGCTTCTTGGAAAGGATGCTGCCCGTGATGAGCGGGAGGGACGGGATCGTGCCCGTCTTCTGGCGGAGCGTGTAGAGGATGTCGTCGGCCGGGGCGATCTCGCGGCACTGCTCGGTGACGGCGCAACCCACGCGCTCGAGCTGCTGGCGGAACTGGTCCATCGTGGCCTTGCCCTTGAAGCCCGGGATCGAGCTGAGCTTCTCGACGGTCGAGAGGCAGAACTCTTCGTCCTTGCCGTTCATGCCGGGCATGATGACGCCGGCGGCGGCGCCGAGCGGACCGAGCACCATGGAAGTCTTGTCACCCACGCCGCCGGTCGAGACCTTGGCGATCTTGGGCTGGGTGAGACGGTCGAGGTCGATGACGTCGCCTGAGAGACGAAGCTCTTCGGCGAGGAGCGCGGTCTCCTGCGCGGACATCTGCTTGAAGTAGATCGCCATCGCGAGGGCGGCCTGCTGCGCCTCCGGCATCTCCGCGTCCATGATCGAGTCGACGATATGACGGATCTCGTCGGCCGTGAACTCGCCGCCATCCCGCTTCTTCTCGATGAGAGAGGTGAAGGAGGGCTTCTCCTTACGCTTGTGGTCCAAGATTTTCTCTGTCATAAGTAGTTAGGATTGTGAAGGTTAGGGCCATTCTGCGGAGGACAGGGAGGCGGACTCGCTGTGATGTAAGATTTTCTTGAAAAGTCGAGCCTAAACAGGCAAGGCGACCCT
>JBKCKE010000235.1:0-3701 GCA_046301395.1 Verrucomicrobiota bacterium
GCCGCGAACAAGGCCGTCCTCGTCAACCTCGGCAACCGCGAAGCCGGTTTCGCCTTCGACACCGACACGCTTCGCGCCGCCGGCGCCTGGACGGGCGGCTGGATGCAGACCAAGGGCGTCGCCTTCGACGGCAAGCACGGCCCGAACCCCGGCCCGGCCGTCGGCGCCAAGGTCTTCTTCGAGACGAACCCCGGCCCCGGCTGGAGCTTCAACGGCACCTTCAACGAGACCCGCACCCTGCCCAAGGGACCGGAAGGCGTGATGTCCAAGATCCCGCTCGGCCCGCTCCCGCGCGAGCACGCTAAGTATCAGGGCCTCTACCTGCACGGCGACCGCGTCGTCTTCGCCTACTCCGTCGGCGGCGCCGAAGTGCTCGAATCCGCCGAGATGGAAAAAGTCGGCGACACCTTCGTCCTCTCTCGCTCCTTCACCGTCGTGAAGGGTGAGCTCGACGCCTCCGTCCGCCTGCTCGACCTGCCGTATGGCGGCAAGGTCGACCTCGCCGACGGCGCCAACGCGATCGTCCGCATGGAGATCCCGCTCCCGCCCGAGCAGCCCGGCAAGAAGGCCGACCCGAAGGCCAAGGCCAAGACCACCAAGGCCGCCAAGAACGCCCCGGCCATCGTGAAGCCCGCCGACGAGCTCACCACCGTGACCGTCAACGGCCTGCCCAACGGCTCGATCCTGAGCAACAAGGGCAACTTCCTCGCGCTCAAACTCGCCAAGGTCGCCGCCGGAACCTCCTTCAAGGTGTCCTTCGCCCACGGGGCGATCAACGCCGGCGACGTGCTCCGCAAGGTGCCCTCTCAAGTCGCCGCCGCCACCGACCTCCGTGCCTTCACCAAGGGCGGCCCCGCCCACTGGACGCAGGAAGTCGTCACCGAAGGCACGCTCGGCGAGACCGACCAGGCCAAGCAGATCGAGACGCTCCAGGGCCGCATCGAAAGCGAGACCGACGCCGCGCAGAAGCAGTCGCTCAAGGAACAGCTCGCCGAACTCCAGGCCGCCCCCTACCTCGTCGACACCGTCACCATCCCCGCCGAGAACCCCTACAACTCCTGGATCCGCGTCGGCGCGATCGACTTCTTCCAGGACGGCCGCATCGCCTTCTCCACCTGGAGCGGCGACGTCTGGGTCGGCAAGTTCGCCGACGACAAGCTCAGCAAGATCACCTGGCGCCGCTACGCCACCGGCATCTTCCACGGCCTCGGCCTGAAGATCGTCAACGAGCAGATCTACGTCCTCGGCCGCGACCAGATCACGATCCTGCACGACTTCAACAAGGACGGCGAAGCCGACTTCTACCAGAACTTCAACAACGACGTCCAGGTCACCTCGAACTTCCACGAGTTCATGTTCGACCTGCAGACCGACGCGCAGGGCAACTTCTACTTCCTCAAGGGCGGACCCGTGAATCCGGGAGGCCGCGGCTGGGGTCCCCTCAGCGACCACCATGGTTGCATCTTCAAGGTCTCACCCGACGGCCAGAAGTTCGAAGTCTACGCCACCGGCATCCGCGCCCCCAACGGCATGGGCGTCGGCCCCAACGGCGAAATCTCCAGCGGCGACAACCAGGGCACCTGGGTCCCGGTCGACTACATCCACTTCTCGAAGCCCGGCGAGTTCATCGAGGTCCCGGACCTCGCGCACCGCACCCCGGCGCCGACGAAGTACAGCCCGCACCTCTGCTGGGTCCCCTACGACGTCGACAACTCCAACGGCGGCCAGATCTGGGTGCCCGCCAACAAGGGCAAGTGGGGTCCCTTCGAAGGCCGCATGCTCTACCTCTCCTACGGCAAGTCCTCGCTCTTCGCGGTCCTCCAGGAACGCGTCGGCGACGTCGCCCAGGGCGGCGTGGTGAAGTTCCCGCTCAAGTTCGCCACCGGCCTGATGCGCTCGCGCTTCAACCCGGTCGACGGACAGCTCTACGTCGCGGGCCTCAAGGGCTGGCAGACCAACGGCGTGAAGGACGGCGCCATCCAGCGCGTCCGCTACACCGGCAAGTCCGTCACGATGCCTGAGTCGCTGCACGTCTCCAAGAAGGGCATCACCGTCCGCTTCACCGGCGCGCTCGACAAGAAGTCGGCGTCCGACGCTCAGAACTGGTCCCTCGAGCAGTATAACTACCTCTACTCCGGCGCCTACGGCTCCGATACGTACAAGGTCAGCAAGCCCGAGGAGAAAGGTTCGGATCAGGTCCCGGTCAAGTCCGTCAAGCTCGCCGACGACGGCAAGTCCGTCTTCCTCGAAGTCGAAGGCCTCGTGCCGGTGATGCAGATGCGCATCAAGATGAACGTGAAGGCCGTCGACGGCTCGCGCGTGCCGGACGACATCGCGCACACGATCAACGTCGTGCCGGAGAAGGAAGGCGAAGACTACCGCTCGTTCGCCAAGTAACCTGAGGCGAATTCCTCATCGACGAAGGCCCGGTTAACGCCGGGCCTTCTTGTTGGGGGCTTGCCTGACGGCAGGAATGCCTCCCAATGGAAGCGTTCTGCCGCCATGCGTCTCCGCCGCTTCTTCTGCCTGCTCGCCGCGACCCTCGCGTCCGCCCTCTCCGCCCAGGACCTCCCGGGCCTCAAGGTCACCTTCACCGCCGCTGGCCAGACCGACGTCCGCACGGACCGCCTCCTCGCGCTCTACGTGCCCGCCGGCCAGGCGCCGACGCCGTTCCTCCCCGCCGGTCCGTTCACCGCGAAGTGGGAAGGCGACCTGCAGTCACCGATGCGCGGCACCTTCAAGCTCGCGGTCGAGACTTCCGGTCAGTTCAAGCTCAGCCTCAACGGCCAGCCCCTGCTCGACGGCTCCGGCATCAAGACCGTACAGCTCAACAAAGGTCCGAATCGTCTCGTGGCCGAAATCGCCGGCGCGGCGAAGGGCGACACGTTCGCGCGCCTAAGCTGGGCGTCGAAAGATTTCCCGCTCGAGCCCGTCCCGCCGTCGATCCTCACGCACGCCGCTGACAAGGACCTCGACCTCGCCGCCCAGCGCCGCGAAGGCCGCCTGCTCTTCGCGCAGATGAACTGCGCCGCCTGCCACGCCGACGCCGCGCTCCTGCCCGCCAAGGGAACCGGCATGCCGGAACACGGCCAGAACGCGCCGTTGCTCGCCGAGCTCGGCACGAAATTCAAAGCGCCCTTCCTCGCCGACTGGATCCACGACCCGCACTCCGTCCGCCCGCATTCCCTCATGCCCAAGGCACTGACCGGACCGAACTCCGCTCAGCAAGCCGCCGACCTCGCGGCGATGCTCACGCAAGGCGGCGCGCCCAAGGCCGGGGCGGTCGACCTCAAGCTCGCCCCGCAGGGCGGCGAACTCTTCGCCAACCTTGGCTGCATCGCCTGCCACCAGCGCCCGGACTTCGAAGGCAAGGACGCGCATGACCGCGTGCCGATGGGACACATCGCCGACAAATGGCATCCCGCCGCGCTCGTCGAATACCTACAGGATCCGGCCAAGCACTATCCGGCCACGCGCATGCCGCACTTCCGTCTCGAGGAAGAGGAAGCCACGCAACTCGCGGCCTACCTGCTCGCCAACAGCCGCCAGATCAAGCGCCAGCCCATCGCCGGTGACGCCGCCCGCGGCGCCGCGTTGATCGTCAGCGCCGGCTGCCTCAACTGCCACGCCGGCATGCCGGCGACCACCCAGCCGCCGCTCACGAAGGTGCTCGCCGCCGGCGACAAGGGCTGCCTTTCCGC
>JBKCKE010000236.1:0-6644 GCA_046301395.1 Verrucomicrobiota bacterium
CTGCTTCCCGGCGCCGGACTCGAGGAGAAGATCGCTACGGCCTTCAACCGGAACCACATCCTCAACGGCGAAGGCGGCAACATCGCCGAAGAACAGCGCTTCGTGAGCCTCTTCGACCGCGTCGAGAGCACGACGACCACCTGGCTCGGACTGACGGTCGCGTGCGCGCAGTGCCACGACCATAAGTATGACCCGATCGCGCAGAAGGACTATTACCAGTGGCTCGACGCCTTCAACCAAGTGCAGGAACGCGGCACCCCGAGCGGCGGCCCCACGCAGAAAGGCGGCCGCAGCCGCTTCCGTCTCGACGGCGCCGTCGTCGAAGCCCCTTCGCCCGAACAGGCCGCCGAGCTCGCGAAACTTCAGGCCGACTTCGACGCGCTGAACAAGAATTTCTCCGCCCACCAGACCAAGGCCTTCGAAGCCTGGCTGGCGAAACCGACGAAGGACAAGGGCATGCTGCCCAAGGAACTCGAGGCCCTGCTAGCCCCGGACAAGAAGCGCACCGCCGCCGAGACGAAGAAACTCCGCGAGCATTATAACAAGAACGTCTTCGCCGAAGACCGGAAGAAGATCCCCGCGCTGAAGCAGCTCGACCGCGCCAAGCAGCTTCTCGATGGCTACCGGGGCGACATCCTGCCCCGCGTGATGGTGATGAGCGATGAACAGCGCCGCGATACGCACATCCTCGATCGCGGCGCCTACCTCTCGAAGAAGGAGAAGGTCACCTTCGACGCGCCGGGCTTCCTGCCCCCGTTGCCGAAGGACGCCCCGAAGAATCGTCTTGGCCTCGCGCAGTGGCTCTTCCGTCCCGAGCACCCGCTGACCGCCCGCGTGCAGGTCAACCGCCAGTGGCAGCACTTCTTCGGCTTCGGCATCGTCCGCACCTCCGAAGACCTCGGCGTGCAGAGCGACCGCCCGACACATCAGGAACTGCTCGACTGGCTCTCGGTCGAGTTCCGCGAATCCGGCTGGAAGACCAAGGCCCTCCAGCGCCTCATCGTGACGAGCAAGACCTACCGCCAGTCCAGCCGCGTGACCAAGGAGCACCTGCAGAAGGACCCCGAGAACCGCCTGCTCGCCCACGCCCCACGCCTCCGCCTGCCTTCGCTGATCCTGCGCGACGTCGCCCTCAGCGCGAGCGGCCTGCTTACGCCCAAGCTCGGCGGCGCACCGGTCTACCCTTATCTGCCCGACAGCCCGTGGGAGAGCCTCGCGATCACCAAGGAGCGCGACTTCACCTACCCGCAGTCGAAGGGCGCCGACCTCTACCGTCGTTCGCTCTACACCTTCTGGCGTCGGACCATCGCGCCGGTGAACATGTTCGACAGCTCCGCGCGCCAGACCTGCCGCGTGCGCACGGCGGTCACGTCCTCGCCCCTGCACGCGCTCACGATGCTCAACGACCCGACCTGGGTCGAAGCCGCGCGCGTGCTCGCCCAGCGCGTGACGAAGGAACAGCCGACCGATGAGGCCCGCCTCGCCCGCGCCTTCGCCCTCGTGCTTGGCCGCGCCCCGGCCGGCGCCGAACCCGCCTTGCTCGCCAAGATGCTCGCCAACCAGCGCGCGGTGTACGCCGCCGACGCCAAGGCCGCCGACGCGCTCCTCGCCATCGGCGAAAGCCAACGCGACGCCGCGATCCCCGCCGCCGAGCACGCCGCGCTCACCGCGACCTGCCTCGCCCTCTACAACCTCGACGCCGCCGTCACCCGCGACTGAACCCCATGGACTTCGAACTCTCTCCTTCCGAATGGCGCGAGCGCCTGACGCGCCGCAGCTTCCTCAGCGCCGGCGTCCAGGGCATCGGCTCGGTCGCCCTCGCCTCGCTCCTCGCCCGCGACCTCAAGGCCGCGCCGAATCCCGTCGGCGCGCTCCCCGGCCTCCCGCACTTCGCGCCCAAGGCCAAGCGCATGATCTGCCTCTGGCAGGGCGGCGGCCCTTCGCACGTCGACCTCTTCGACCATAAGCCCCTGCTCGCGAAGATGGCCGGCGAGGACATCCCCGCCAGCGTGCGCGGCGACACCCGCCTCTCCACGATGTCCAGCGGCTACGCCAAGTTCCCGTGCGTCGGCGCCATCAAGCCCTTCAAGAAGTGGGGCTCGAGCGGCATCGAGATGAGCGAGATGCTGCCGTACACCGGCGCGATCGCCGACGAGCTCTGCGTCGTCCGATCGATGAACACCGAGGCAGTCAACCACGCGCCCGGCGTGACGTTCTTCATGACCGGCTCGCAGATCCCCGGCCGTCCGTCGATGGGCGCCTGGCTGTCCTACGGCCTCGGCTCGATGAACGAAGACCTGCCGGCGTACGTCGTGATGACGTCCTCCGACGCCGCCAAGACCTGCGGCCAGCTCTTCTTCGAACACTACTGGTCCAACGGCTTCCTGCCCGGCAAGCACCAGGGCGTGCGCTTCCGCGGCGTCGGCGACCCGGTGCCTTTCGTCAACAACCCCGCCGGCGTCAGCCGCGAGGCGCGTCGCACGATGCTCGACGACATGCAGGCGCTCAACCGGGCCCACCTCGGCGAAGCCGGCGACCCGGCGATCGACACGCGCATCTCGCAATACGAGATGGCCTTCCGCATGCAGGCCTCGGTGCCCGACCTGCTCGACTTCAAGAACGAGCCGAAATCGGTGCTCGAGATGTACGGCCCTGACGTGCTCAAGCCCGGCACGTTCGCGAACAATTGCCTCATCGCCCGCCGTCTCGCCGAACGCGGCGTGCGCTTCACCCAGCTCATGCACGCCGGCTGGGATCAGCATAACAACCTTACCACCGGCCAGCTCGCCCAGCAGTGCCTCGACACCGACCAGGCCAGCGCGGCCCTCGTCAAGGACCTCAAGCAGCGCGGGCTCCTCGACGACACGCTCGTCGTCTGGGGCGGCGAGTTCGGCCGCACGCCGTTCGCCCAGAACCAGCAGGGCCAGGGCTTCAAGGGGCGCGACCATTTCGGACGCGCCTACTCCTGGTGGCTCGCCGGGGGCGGCGTGAAGCCAGGTTACGTCCACGGGGCGACCGACGACTTCGGCTGGAACATCACCAAGGACCGGGTCCACATCCACGACATGCAGGCCACCCTGATGCACCTCTTCGGGATCAACCACGAGGGGCTCCTCTTCCGCTATCAGGGCCGCCAGTTCCGCCTGACCGACGTCGAAGGCCACGTGGTGAAGGGCATGCTGAAGCACGCCTGAGGGGTGAAACCGGCGGAGAAAGGGGCGAAGTCGGTATTTTGACCGCTTTTCCCCTTGCTCCCGCCCCATCCACCCCTTTTCTCCAAACTTCCACCCACCTTACGGCCATGACCCAGCACAACAGTTTCAAGTCCAGCGCCTCCTCCTCCGGAGCGAAGCGTAACGTCCTCAAGCGCTTCGAGCGCGTGGAACTGCTCAAGAAGCGCGGCACGGTCAAGGACCTGAAGCGCGTGACCAAGCTTCCGAAGACCAAGCCTGACGCCTAAGTCCGGGTCTCGCACCTTTGCGAAAAAACCCACCCGGACTTCCGGGTGGGTTTTTTGCTTTTAGGAGCCCAAACCCACGCTCGCCAGCCCTTCCCTCCCTTCCCACCATCCGAACTTCGCCCGCCATGGATTCCCCCCGGCAGAAATACCGCCCCTTCGAGACCGTCCGCCTCCCGGACCGCCGCTGGCCGGACGCGCGCATCGAGCGGGCGCCCCGCTGGTGCTCGGTCGACCTCCGCGACGGCAACCAGGCCCTGGCGATCCCGATGAACGTGGCGGAGAAGCACGAGCTCTTCCAGACCCTCTGCCGCATCGGCTTCAAGGAGATCGAGATCGGTTTCCCGTCCGCCTCGGACACCGAGTTCGCCTTCACGCGCGAGCTCATCGAAAAGCAGCTCATCCCCGAGGACGTCTCGGTGCAGGTCCTCGTCCAGGCCCGCGAACACCTCATCCGCCGCACGATCGACTCCCTCAAGGGCGCCCATCGCGCGATCGTCCACCTCTACACGCCGACCAACCCGGCCCAGCGTGAGATCGTCTTCAATCTCTCCAAGGCTCAGGTCCTCGAGATGGCCGTCAACGGCACCAAGCTCATCCGCGAGCTCACCGATGCCCTGCCGGACACCCATTGGCAGCTGGAATTCAGCCCGGAGACCTTCGTGCTCACCGAGCCGGACTACGCCCTCGAGGTCTGCGAAGCGGTCGCCAAGGCCTGGGGTGCTTCGGCTAAGCGCAAGATCATCCTCAACCTGCCGCTGACCGTCGAAGCCGGTACGCCGAACACGCACGCCGACCAGATCGAGTGGTTCTGCCGTCATCTCAGCAACCGCGCGATGGCCATCGTCTCCTTGCACACGCACAACGACCGCGGTACCGGCGTCGCCGCTACCGAGCTCGGCCTGATGGCCGGCGCGGACCGCGTCGAAGGCACGCTCTTCGGCAACGGCGAGCGCACGGGCAACCTCGATATCGTCACGGTCGCGCTGAACATGTTCTCGCACGGCATCGACCCGCACCTCGACTTCCGCAACCTCGGCGCGATCCGCGAGGTCTACGAACGCGTGACCCGCATGAGCGTGCACGACCGTCATCCTTACGGTGGCGACCTCGTCTTCACCGCTTTCTCGGGCTCCCACCAGGACGCCATCAAGAAGGGCATGGATCGCCGCGGGAAGATCGGCCACGACGCGCTCTGGGACGTCCCCTACCTCACCATCGATCCGAAGGACATCGGCCGTTCTTACGAGGCCATCATCCGCATCAACTCGCAGAGCGGCAAGGGCGGCGTCGCCTATGTGCTCGACCGCGAGTTCGGCTTCGACCTCCCGAAGCTGATGCACCCGGAAGTCGGCAACCTCATCGGCAAGCACGCCGATAAGCTGGGCAAGGAGCTCACGCCCGCCGAGATCCACGACTGCTTCCGCGCGAACTTCGTCAACGTCGCCGCGCCCCTCGAACTCGTCGAATTCGATTCCGATCCGGCGGGCAAAGGGATGGTCGCCTGCCGCGTCAAGGTGCGCGTGCTCGGCACCAAGCTGCTCGACCTGCGCGCGGAGGGCAACGGCCCGATCAGCGCCCTGGTGCACGCCCTCGACCCGCACGGCTGGGCCGGTTTCACCGTGAAGGACTACCGCTCGCACGCCCTCGCCTCCGGCTCGGAATCTTCCGCCGCCGCCTACGTCTGCGTGCAGGATGCCACGGGCCGCAGCGCCTGGGGCTGCGGTGTCGACGCGAACATCGAGCTCGCCGGGCTCAAGGCCCTCGTCAGCGCGGCGAATAGGCTCGCGTAAGCGAGCCAGGGGACACGCGGGCAAGGTGACACGGTGACAAGGGGAGATACATTTCCCCATGCCCACGTGTCCACTTGTCACCTTGTCCCTTCGAAGGCTCCGCCTTCGCGTCGTCCTTACTTCTGCGGACGACGGATCACGCCTTGGTCATCCACCCAGCCGATGCGCCCCAGCCACCAGCTCGGGACGCAGAAACCGGTGAAGACGGACTGGGTCAGCCCGACGCCGGCGAAGACGGCGAGCCAGATCCAATTGGGGTGGACCCAATGGGAAAGCGCCACGCCGGTGAGGACGAACGAACCGCTCATGAGCTTGGTCAGGTTCTCGACTTTCATAGGCCGAGATTGAGACCACCCGCCCCTCTTGTCAAAACCCGGCGAGCGACCGCCTGGTTGGGTCGGGACCGCGTCACGACATAGTAACCGCCACAGAAGCGATGGCTGCATCGATGGCAGATGACTGAATCGATGACGGAATTGAAGTCCCGTCCATAAGTCGCCGGAAACTAGCCGCCGGCGCGCTCCAGCCCTCGTTGCCTCCTGCCACCCGCCACCTGTCGCCGCCACCCGCCACCTGAAACGATTCCCGCAGCATCCTATCCGGTTTCCTGTCTCCCCTTGCCTCTTTGCTCTCCCCAACCGCCATCCGCTAACCGCCAACCGCTTATCCCCCAACTTCATCCTTCATCCCCTCCCCTTCATCCTCCATCCTGCCTTCACCCCACCCCATGAAGAACCCTCGCTGGAACCCCTACCTCGTCGGGGCGCTGATCGGACTGCTCAGCATCCTCACGTTCTCGCTCGCGAACAAGCCGCTCGGCATGTCCACCGGACTCGCCCAGGCCTCCGGCGCCTGCGCCATGCCGATCCTCGGCGCGGATAAAGTCGCGGCCAATACTTACTGGGCCAAGACCGCGATCCCGACCTGGGATTATAGCACGCTCTTCCTCGTCGGCACGGTGCTCGGCGCCTTCCTCAGCGCCATGCTGTGCGGCGTGTTCAAATTCTCGGCGGACTCCGCCGTCTGGACCGAAAGCTTCGGCCCTTCGAAGACGAAGCGACTCATCGTGGCCTTCCTCGGCGGCGTCATCATCCTATACGGCGCCCGCCTCGCCGACGGCTGCACCAGCGGCCATGGTATCAGCGGCTGCCTGCAGCTGGCCGTCAGCGGCTGGCTCTTCTTCATCGTGATGTTCGCCTCGGGCATCCTCACCGCGAAGCTGCTCTACGGCCGCTCCCGCCAGGCCTGACCCCGCACCGAGACCCACCGTCATGCTTCTCCCGCTCGCCTTCCTTACCGGCCCCGAACTCCTCTGGTCGGCCGTCGCCTTCGGCCTCGTCTTCGGCTTCCTGCTGCACCGCGGCGGCGTGACCGACTTCGACGTCATCGTGCGC
>JBKCKE010000237.1:0-21851 GCA_046301395.1 Verrucomicrobiota bacterium
GAGTGCGTCGTCGAGGCCGGTTGGATCGCCAGCGAGCGGGCGTCGCCGATGTTGGCGACGTGGCTGTGCAGCTGCAGGGCGTTGATGAACTTGCTGCCGCCTTCGAAGCCCGACTTCAGGCCGAAGCCCACCAGCGCGCCGAAGCCGTTGGTGAGGTACTTCTTGGCCAGGTCGTGGTACTTCGAGGACTTCAGGCCCGGGTAGTTGGTCCACTTCACCTTCGGGTGCGCTTCCAGATACTGGGCGACCTTCAGCGCGTTGGCGCAGTGGCGCTCCATGCGCAGGTGCAGGGTCTCGAGGCCCTGGAGCAGCAGGAAGGCGTTGAAGGGCGAGAGGCAGCTGCCCACGTCGCGCAGGAACTGCAGGCGCATCTTCATGATGAACGCGATGTTGGCGCCGCCGGCCGGGGCGAAGGCCTTGAAGGCTTCCCAGTGCGGGAGGCCGTGGTAGGACATGTCGGGCTCGGTGAAGCCGGGGAACTTGCCGTTGCCCCAGTTGAAGTTGCCGCCGTCGACGACGATGCCGCCGATGGAGGTGCCGTGGCCGCCGATGTGCTTGGTGGCGGAGTGGACGACGATGTTGGCGCCGTGTTCGAACGGGCGGTTCAGGTAGGGCGAGAGCGCGGTGTTATCGACGATGAGCGGCACGCCGACCTCCTGGGCGATCTTGGCGACTTCGGCGAAGGGCAGGATGTTGAGGCGCGGGTTGCCGAGGCCTTCGCCGTAGAAGGCCTTGGTGTTCGACTTCACGGCCTTGCGGAAGTTCTCGGGATCGTCGCCGTCGACGAAGGATACCTGGATGCCGAGCTTCGGCAGGGTGTAGTGGAAGAGGTTGTAGGTGCCTCCGTAGAGCTGGGAGACCGAGACGATGTGGTCACCGGCGCCGGCGACGTTCAGGATGGCCGCGGTGATGGCGGCCTGGCCGGAGGAGTGGGCGAGGGCCCCGGAACCGCCTTCGAGGGCCGCGAGGCGCTGCTCGAGGACGTCCGTCGTCGGGTTCATGATGCGGGTGTAGATGTTACCGAGCTCCTTCAGGCCGAAGAGATTCGCGGCGTGTTCCGTGTCACGGAACTGGTAGCTGGTGGTCTGGTAGATCGGGACCGCGCGCGAACCGGTGGTCGGGTCGGGCTTCTGGCCGGCGTGCAGGGATTTGGTGCCTAGTTTCATGGGAGTGGGTGAGAGGGGTTATCGTGGTTTTTCGACCGGCGAACAAGCCGGAAGCCCGTTTATGACCTTGAGGAAGCCCGGCCGGGGTGGGCATCATCCCCTATGCGTCTCCCCGGCCTCCTGCTGCTTCTGCCCACGGCCATCCTGGCCGCCGAATGGCGCGAGGTCTGGCGCGATGATTTCAACGGCCAGGAACTCGACTGGACGAAGTGGGCAGCCGAGGAGAACGGCCACGGAGGAGGTAACGGCGAGCTCCAGTATTATCTGGACCGTCCGCAGAATCTCCGGGTCGAAGGCGGCCATCTCATCCTCGAAGCCCGCAAGGAGAAGCTGAACATGGCCGGCGTGCTCAAGGATTACTCCTCCGCGCGGATCCGCACCAAGCGGCGTGCCGACTGGCTCTACGGACGTTTCGAGATGTCGGCCCAGTTGCCGGCAGGGAAGGGGCTGTGGCCGGCTTTCTGGATGCTGCCTTCCGAGGAGAAATACGGCGGTTGGGCGGCCAGCGGGGAAATCGACATCATGGAGTTCAAGGGCCACGAGCCTGAGCAGGTCCATGGGACGCTGCATTACGGCGCGCCTTGGCCAAAGAACATCTACAAGGGGAAGCCGTATCGCCTCCCGAAGGGCGACTTCACGGACGGTTTCCATGTCTTCGCGGTCGAGTGGGAGCGGGACGTGTTCCGCTGGTTCGTCGACGGCGTCCAGGTGCAGGAGCAGAAGGAGTGGAGTTCGTCCGGCGGGCCTTTCCCCGCGCCGTTCGACCAGAAATATTTCCTGGTGCTGAACCTCGCCGTCGGCGGCGGCTTCGGCGGTCCGGTCGGGGCGGACACGCGTTTTCCGGCCCAGTTCAAGGTCGATTACGTCCGCGTGCTCCAGCGGTGACGCCGTAGTTCCGACTCGCCCAGCGGGGGCAAGGTTCGCTAACTCCACGGCCTATGCCCGTGTTCCTGCATGACACCATGTCCCGCGAGAAGCGGCCGCTGCTCCCGAAGCCCGGCCGCGACATCTATGGCATGTACTGCTGCGGGCCTACGGTCTACGGACCGGCCCACATCGGCAATTTCCGCACTTTCACCGTCCAGGACGTCCTGCGCCGCACCCTCGAGGTCGCCGGCTTGAAGGTGAAGCACGTCCGCAACATCACGGACGTCGACGATAAGACCATCCGCGGGGCCCAGGCCTCCGGCCAGACGCTCGGCGCCTTCACGAAGACCTGGACCGACAAGTTCCACGCCGACTGCAAGGCCCTCGGTCTCCTGACTCCGCATGTCGAGCCGAGCGCGGTGGAGCACATCCCGCAGCAGGTCGCGATGATCAAGGCCCTCGTCGACCGCGGTCACGCCTACGTCGCCAAGGACGGTTCGGTCTACTTCAAGGTCTGCTCCTGCCCGGATTACGGCAAACTGAACCACATCGACTTCTCCAAGCTCGAGACCCAGTCCGAGAACTCCGCCGGCGAGGCCAATGACGCCGATGAATACGAACGTGAGTCGGCCTCCGACTTCGCGCTCTGGAAGTCCCGTAAGCCCGAGGATGGCGCCAACTTCTGGCCGTCCCCTTGGGGCGAGGGCCGTCCCGGCTGGCATATCGAGTGCTCGGCCATGTCGCTCGCGCACCTCGGCGCCACGTTCGACCTGCACGGCGGCGGCATCGACCTCTGCTTCCCGCACCACGAGAACGAGATCGCCCAGTCCGAATGCGCCACCGGCGTGAAGGGCTTCGCCGCGCACTGGTTCCACAGCGCCCACCTGATGGTCGAGGGCGAGAAGATGTCCAAGAGCAAGGGCAACCTCTACACCCTCGACGAACTCGTCGCCAAGGGCTTCTCGCCGATGGAGGTCCGCTACACGCTGATCTCCGGTCACTACCGCAGCTCGCTCAACTTCACCATGAAGGGCGTCGAGGATTCCCGTTCCGCCCTCGCCAAGCTCGAGCGCGGCGCCGACCGTCTCCTCGCCGCCGCCGGTTTCACCCGCGCCGAATTCGTCGCGCCGGCGACCCAGGAAGTCCAGACCTCCTGGGGCCGTTTCGCCAAGGCTTGGGAAGTCCTGCAGGACGACCTGAACATCCCGGGTTGCCTCGGCCAGGTCTTCACCGTGCTCGCTGAGAAGGACGAACCGACGGCTGAACAGGCCCGACAGGACGTCTCCGGCCTCGCCAAGATCCTCTTCGCCCTCGGGCTCCAGCTCTTCGCCGCCAAAGCCGAAGTCGCCATACCGGCCGAGGTCGCCGCACTGGGCGCCCGTCGCTGGGCCGCCAAGCAGTCCAAGGATTTCGCCGCCGCCGACCAGCTCCGCAAGGACCTGACCGCGCTCGGTTGGACGATGCTCGACCGCAAGGACGGCTACGATCTGAAGAAGGCCTGAAGGGGAGGGCGGCTTGCTCCGTCCTTGCCCTCCGCCTCGGGAACCCCTAGCGAGTGGGGTCTTCCGCCATGTCTTCCCGTCCGCAGATGACTCCCCTCGAGGAGATCCGTCACTCCGCCGCCCACATGCTGGGCGCCGCGGTGCTCCGCCTGTTCCCCCAGGCCCAGCTGGACATCGGACCGCCCACTGACAACGGCTTCTACTACGACTTCGACCTCGACCACACCTTCACGGCCGAGGATCTGGTGAAGATCGAGGAAGAGATGCGTCGCATCTCCAAGGAGAACCAGAAGTTCGAGCGCTTCGAGTGCACCCGCGAGGAAGCCGAGAAGCTCATCCGTGAGCGCGGCCAGAACGCCTACAAGGTCGGCCGCCTCGGAGACATCCCCGCCGGTGAGACCATCTCCTTTTACAAGAACGGCGAGTTCGTCGACCTCTGCGCCGGCACCCACGTCCGTTACACCTCCCAGGTCAAGGCGTTCAAGCTCTTGCACATCGCCGGCGCCTACCACCGTGGCGATGAGAAGAACAAGCAGCTGCAGCGCATCTACGGCACCGCCTACGCGACCAAGGACGAGCTCGAGCAGGCCATGGTCCGCGCCGAAGAAGCCAAGAAGCGCGACCACCGTAAGCTGGGCAAGGAGCTGAAGCTGTTCCATATCGACGAGAAGGTGGGCCAAGGCCTCATCCTCTGGACGCCCAACGGCGCGATCGTCCGCCAGGAGCTCCAGAACTTCATCTCGGAGCGTCTCTTCCAGACCGGCTACAAGCAGGTCTTCACGCCGCACATCGGCAACCTCGACCTTTACCGCACCTCGGGCCACTTTCCGTATTACAAGGACGCCCAGTTCCCGCCCCTCGTCGAACGCGAGGCCATGGAGATGCTCGCCAAGGAAGGCTGCGGTTGCGGCGAACTGACCAACCGGCTGGCCGACGGCACCGTGCAGGGCTTCCTGCTGAAGCCGATGAACTGCCCGCACCATATCCGCATCTACGCGTCGCAGCCCCATTCTTACCGCGACCTCCCGGTGCGCCTCGCCGAATTCGGCACGGTGTACCGCTGGGAGCAGTCGGGTGAGCTGAGCGGCATGACCCGCGTCCGCGGCTTCACCCAGGATGATGCCCACCTCTTCTGCACCGAAGACCAGGTCCTCCCGGAAGTCCTCGGCTGCCTCGAGCTCGTGAAGATCGTCCTCAAGACCCTCGGTCTGCACGATTACCGCGTGCGCGTCGGCCTGCGTAATCCTGACTCCGCCAAGTACACCGGCACCGCCGAGAACTGGGACAAGGCCGAGGCCGCCTGCCGCGCCGCCGCCGCCACCCTCGGCGTCGCCTTCTCCGAAGAGCCCGGCGAAGCCGCCTTCTACGGTCCCAAGATCGACTTCGTCGTCCGCGACGTCATCGGCCGCGAATGGCAGCTCGGCACCGTGCAGGTCGACTTCAACCTGCCCGAGCGTTTCGACCTCACCTACAACGGCGCCGACAACAAGCCGCACCGTCCGGTGATGATCCACCGCGCGCCCTTCGGTTCGATGGAACGCTTCGTCGGTATCCTGATCGAGCACTTCGCCGGGGACTTCCCGACCTGGCTCTCCCCCGAGCAGGTGCGGCTCATCCCGCTCAACGACGACCTCAACGCCGATTGCGAAGCCATGGCCGAGGTCCTCAAGGCCGCCAAGATCCGCTGCAGCGTCGACGGTTCGTCCGACAAACTCGGCGCCAAGATCCGCCGCGCCGAGATGTCCAAGGTCCCGCACATGCTCGTCGTGGGCGCCAAGGAGAAGGAAGCCGGCGTGGTCAACGTCCGCTCCCGTGCCGACAAGTCCTTCGAAGGCAACCGTACCCTGGCCGAATTCGTGGCCCTGGTGTCGGCCGAAGTCGCCGAACGTCGCCTCAAGGCGCACGTCCCGACGGCCCCGGCCGCTCCGGCCGCTCCCCAGGCCTGACCGTCACGCCGTTTTCACGGACTCCCCGGGGAACTGAGGTTGCCCGGAGGGGTCTTTTGAGCCTATACCCGAACCATGAGCCAACCCCGTTCCTCCTCGCGTCGTGACTTCCTGAAGTTCGCCGGCCTCGGCAGCCTCGTCTTCGGCGCCGGCTCGGCCCGCGCCCTCGGCGCCGACGGCCGCGAGGCCGCCGCCAACTCCGCCAAGCGCCAAGCCAAGAACGTCATCTTCATGGTCTCCGATGGCATGTGCTTCTCGGTGCTCACCGCCGCGCAGACCTATCTCACCCGCACGGAGAAGCGTTCCTCGAACTGGATGAAGATGTACGCCGAACGTCCGGTCGTCCGCTCGCTCTGCGAGACCGACTCCGCCAGCGGCATCGTGACCGACTCCGCCGCCGCCGCCAGCTGCTGGGGCATCGGCGAGCGCATCGACAACGGCGTGCTGAACATCACCCAGGATGGCCGGAAGCCCGTCACGCTCGTCCAGAAGATGAACGCCGCCAAGAAGCGTTGCGGCCTCGTCACCACCGCCACCGCCACGCACGCGACCCCGGCCGGCTTCGCCGTCACCGTGGCCAAGCGCTCCGACCAGAAGGCCGTCGCCGCCCAGTACCTCGAGCGCGGCGTCGACGTCGTCCTCGGCGGCGGCACGCAGTATTTCAGCGATGATCTCCGGGCCGCCTACCGTAAGGCTGGCTATGGCCTCGCCCTCGACCGCGCTCAGCTCCTGGCTGACGCCGGCCAGGCGCCGCTGCTGGGTCTTTTCAGCAAGAGCCACATCCCGTTCGAGATCGACCGCCTGAACTCGGCCGAACTCAAGGCCTCGACGCCCACGCTCGCCGAGATGACCCAGGTCGCCCTGCGGCGCCTCAGCTCGGCCCCGGAAGGGTTCTTCCTCATGGTCGAGGGTGGCCGCATCGACCACGCCGCCCACGGCAACGACGGCGCCGCCGCCATCCGTGAGCAGGTCGCCTTCGACGAGGCCATCGCCACCGTACTCGCTTTCGTCGACCAGAACCCGGACACCTTGCTCATCGTCACGACCGACCACGGCACCGGTGGCTTCAATGTGAACGGCCTCGGCAGCGAAGACTTCGATACTTCGGCGCCTTCCTACGCCGAATCCACGCCGGCCTTCGACCGGATGACCGCTTTCACGTCTTCCCTCGAAGTGCTTGGCGCCAAGACCAAGGGGCTCGCCCCCAAGGACTTCGTCGCGGCTGCCGAGAAGGCGACGGGCCTGAAGTTCAAGGCCGAGGACCGCGCCAAGATCGTTTCGACCAAGACGCTTTCTGCCGCGCTGATGAAGTACACCTCGATCGGCTGGACCAGCAACAACCACACCGGGGAGATGGTGGAGTTCTGCTCCAGCGGGCCCGGCTCCCAGCTCTTCACGCCGCACCTGCGCAACGACCAGGTGCACGCGAAGATCCTCCAGGCGACCGGCGTGGCCTGAGGTCGGGTCACGCGGCCAACAAAAAGGGCGTCCTTGCGGACGCCCTTTGTCGTGCTCGGCCTTTCGGCTTAGAGCTTGTTGTACTTCACGCCGCAACCGTAGGGCTTGCTGCTGGAGACTTCGGGGGACTTGCCTTCCTTCACGGCCTTGACGGCGGCGAGGACGTAGTTCGTGGCCTTCTCGATGTCAGCGGACTTGGCGGAGGAGATGCTGTCGATCGCGCCCTTGTAGACGAGGGTGCCCTTGCCATCGATGACGAAGCAGTGCGGGGTGACCTTGGCGTCATAGGCGCGGCCGATGCTCTGGTTGGCGTCCTGGACGACGGTGCCGGGGTAGTAGGTGGCGGACTCGAGCTTGTGGCCGCCGGTGTTGATCACGAGCCAGACGGCGCCGGAGGCGACGACTTCCTTCTGGAATTCCTGCATCTTGCCGGCGTCGTAGAACTTCTTCACGAACGGGCAGCCAGGGTTGTACCATTCGAGGACGACGGTCTTGCCCTTGAAGTCGGCGAGGCTGACGGTCTTGCCGTCGAGGGTCTTGCCGGTGAAATCAGGAGCAGGCTGGCCGACTTCCGGAGCGGCGAACGAGACGACGGCCATGAGGCAGGCGAGGAGGGTGGGGAGGATACGCATGGTGTGGAGGGTAGGACTTGATGTGTAGGGGTTGGTTCACACTTTTCAACCCCTTCGCAGGCGGGAGGTTCTACAAATCTGTCGAAACCCGTCGTTTTTACATGGTTTTGACTCATGGGTTGCCAAATTGACCGAAAAGCACGAATTACTTTCCCTGTCTATGGCTGACGCCCGTTCCATCGCCTTGGTCTGCGCCAACGAAGTTTCCCTCTGGGCGGAGCTGCAGGCCCGTGCGTCCGTCGTCGCCCAGGCCGAACCGGCCTTGGCGCCGATGCTCCATCGCTATGTCCTCGACCGTTCCGGTTTCGGCGAGGGCATCATCCAGCGCCTGGCGGAGCGCCTCACGCCGACCGGCCAGGATCTCCCCGTCGTCCTCCGCGTCCTCGGCGAAGCCGTCGCTTCCGACCGCGAAGTGCTTGCGCAGATGCGCGCGGACATCCGGGCCACCCTCGAGCGCGATCCCGCGACCGAGCACGCGCTGATCCCGTATCTTTGGTATAAGGGCTTCCACGCCATCTCGACGCATCGCCTGGCGCATGCGCTCTGGAAGGCCGGCCGCAAGGAACTCGCCACCCATCTGCAGTCCCTCGTCTCCGAGCACCTTGCCGTCGACATCCATCCCGCCGCGCGCTTCGGGGTCGGCATCCTCCTCGACCACGCCACCGGCTTCGTCGCCGGCGAGACCAGCGTCGTCGCCGACAACGTCTCCTTCCTGCATGAGGTCACCCTCGGCGGCACCGGCAAGGCCCGCGGCGACCGTCACCCGAAGATCCGTTCCGGCGTGCTCGTCGGCGCGGGCGCCAAGATCCTCGGCAACATCACCATCGGCGAAGGCGCCAAGATCGGCGCCGGTTCCGTCGTGCTCAAGGACGTGGCCCCCCATACCAGCGTGGCCGGCGTGCCCGCCGTCGTGATCGGCCAGACCACCGTCGACGCCCCGGCGCTCGACATGGACCACTCGCTCTAGGCCATGCCTCACTCCCGGCCAGCGCAGGAACGTCCCGGCGACGCCCGCGTCCTGGACTGCCTCTATCGCGTCGGCGCGTTCGTCAACGCCACCGAAGACCCGCGGGAAGCGCTCGACTTCATCCTCGAGGAGATCGTCCGCACGCTCGGCGCTTCCAGCGCGTCCATCGCGCTCGTCGAGCCCGCCACGGGGTCGCTGCGCATCGAGGTGAGCAACGGCCTCGACGCCGATTCCGCCGGGAAGATCATCGAGCAAGGGCAGGGCATCACCGGTTGGGTCGCCCTCTACGCCAAGCCGCAGCGCATCCCCGACGTCTCGAAGGATCCGCGCTACGTCGAGATCCGGAAGGGCATCCGTTCCGAACTGGCCGTCCCGATGGAACTGATGGGGAACGTCATCGGCGTCGTGAACTGCGATTCGGACCGGCTGGACGCCTTCTCCGAACAGGACGTCGCCTTCCTTTCGCTGCTCACCAACGAAGCCTCGAAGGCCGTCGGCCGCATCTGGCTGCTCCGACAGCTCCGTTCCAAGGCCGCCCAGCTGGAGGCGCTCGTGCGCGCCGCGCAGGGCCTCGCCCGGGAACGCGACGAACCCGGCATCTCGCTGGACCTGGCCCGGCATACGCGCGCCCTCCTCGGGACCCGTGCCTGCGCCTACTACAACCTCGTCGACGACACCTTGCACCTGCGCAGCGTCGACGGCGAACTCGGCGCCTCGGCCCTCGCCCCGAGCATCGCGCTCAACCGGACCTCGCTCGGCACCGTCGTCACCCGCGGCCGCTCGGTCGTCGTCCCGCTCGCCGGCAAGACCGAGGAGCATCTCTTCACCCGTCTCTCCGAGCCGGTGGCCTCGTCGTCGTTGCTCGCCGTGCCGGTGCGTTACGAAGACGACACCTTCGGCGTGCTGCTCTGCGTGGCGATGGGCGCCTATCGTTTCTCGGACGACGACAAGCATCTCGTCGCGGCGCTCTCTTCGTTCGGCGCCTCTTCGATCCAGAACGCCCGCCTCTACGCCAAGGTCTTCGCCGTCGAGGAAGGGCTGCGACGCAGCGAACGTCTGACCGCCCTGGGCTTGCTTTCGGCCGAGGTCGCGCACGAGATCCGCAACCCGCTCACGGTGATGAAGCTGCTTTCAGACACGCTGGCCCAAGGCATGGCGGCGGACGATCCGAAGATGGAGGACCTCGGGGTCATGCGCGAGAAGATCGCCCACATGGAAGGCGTGGTCTCGCGCGTGCTCGGCATGAGCAAGGCCCAGTCCGGAGCGTTCCGCTCCCTCGACCTGCGTCAGGCGGCCGAAAACGCCTCGCTGTTGCTCCGACTTAAGCTCCAGCAGCTCGGCGTGAAGGTCGAGATCGAGTGCGCGGAGGCCTTGCCGCTCGTCGAAGGCAATCCGGGGCAGATCCAGCAGATCTTCCTGAACCTCATGATGAACGGCGTCCAGGCCATGCCGGGCGGCGGTGCGCTCACCCTGCGGCTCGGCGTCGAGCCGGGACCGCAGGGCGACGTCGTCGCCGTGCGCATCGCGGACACCGGCACGGGCATCCCGCCCAAGATCCTGCCGAAGATCTTCGACTCCTTCTTCACCAGCCGCGAGGACGGGACCGGCCTGGGGCTCGCCATCGTGAAGCGCATCCTGCGCGACCATCGCGGCGACATCATCGTCGAGTCGACCGCCCCGGGCGGGACGACCTTCAAGTTCTGGGTGCCGGCGGGGAAGTGAGCAGACGTTTCCCGGCGGTCCAGAGGACGGGGATGAAGGACACGAGGACCACGATGAGGATGATCTTGTGCAGCTGGTCCGCCAACGGCGTGCCGCCCAAGGCGTAGCCGAGCCAGATGAGCGAGTTGATCCAGAGGATGCCGCCGAGGATGTTCCAGCGCAGGAAGCGCGTCGGCGCCATCTCGCCCATGCCGGCGGCGAAGGGCACGAAGGTGCGCATGAGCGGAACGAAACGGGCGAGGACGATGGCCAGCGGGCCTTTCTCGGCGAAATAATCCCGGGCCGCTACGAGGTGACGGCGCTTATACCACCAAGTGTCGGACTTCGACTCCATGGTCTTGCCGTATTTCCGGCCGAGCCAGTAGCCGGTCTGGTCGCCGACGATCGAGGCGACGGTCAGGGCGGCGCTGAGTTCCCAGGGGCTGAAGTAGGCCGGCCGGTCGCCGTTGGCGATCGAGAGCACGCCGGCCGTCACGAGCAGGGAGTCTCCGGGCAGGAAGAAGCCGGCGAGCAGACCGGTCTCGGCGAAGATGATCAGGCACATCAGGCTGATGCCGCCGACTTCGATGGTCTGACGGAGCCCTTCGGCGGTGTGCAGGTGCGACCAGAAAGTGCTCAGCCAAGATTCCATGCCGTGGAGTAGGGCGGAAGCGGCGGATTGGCAATCACCCTTGAACGCCGAAGGCTTTCCCATCACGTTGGTTTCGTCGCATGTCGCCCGAATACGAAGCTTCCGCCATCCTGCTCCGCCGCGCCGCGCTCCAGCACGGGCTGGCCGGGCAGGCCGCTTTGGAAGGGGAGTTCGTCCCGCGTGCCAAGGTCTTCCTGGCCGAGGCCCGCGAGATCCAGTTGGCGGCGCATCGCGCCGGCGTCCGCGGCGGCGAAGTCGCCCGGCTGCGTTCGGATGCGATCGACATCCTGTTCGACGCCTTGTTCCTGCGGGCCGGACCGGCGGCGGCGACGCTCAGCTTGGTCGCCACGGGCGGTTATGGCCGCGCGGAGCTCTGCCCCCTCAGTGACATCGACCTCCTGGTGCTCGTGCCCCGGCACTCCGCGGCGACCAAAGCCCTCGTCGAAGCGATCCTCTATCCGCTCTGGGATCTCGGGCTGAAGGTCGGTCAGTCGGTCCGGACTGTCACCGAATCGACGAACTACGCGAAGGATGACCTGCACCTACACGTGGCCTTGCTCGAGACGCGTCATCTGTGCGGCTCGGCCGAACTCTTCGCCCAGCTCGAGGCCAAGACGGCGGCGCTCCTCTCGGGGCAGGCGTGGAAGCCTTTCGCCCGTGCGATCGTCGAGTCGCAGCGCAAGCGACGCGAGAAAGCCGGTGGCAGCGCTTACCTTCAGGAGCCCGACCTCAAGAACGGCGTCGGCGCCCTCCGCGACGTCCAAGGCTGCGTCTGGATCGCCCGTACGGCCCGCAACGGCGTTGGTCCCGCCGGCCTGGCCGCTTCGGGCTTCCTGCCCGCGGTCGACCTCCAGAAATTCGAGGAAGCCAAGCAGGTGCTCCTGCGTCTGCGTTGCGAACTGCACTTCCAGGTCACGCGTCCGACCGAACAGCTCTCGTTGGAGCGTCAGGACACCATGTCTTCCGCTTTAGGCTTCACCGGTAGTCTGACCGAACGCATCGGCGGGATGATGGGCCAGTATTTCGACGCCGCCGACCATGTCCGCCGTTGCGCCGAGATCGTCGAAGGCGCGGTCATGGGCGAACCCGAGCCCGAAGGGTGGGGCGCTCCGTTCATCATGGACGGCTTGCGCGTCGTCCCCGGCGGCACCGTGTCGGCCGAGCACCGGCTGCTCTTCGAGGAAGATCCTGGTCGTCTGGTCCGGTTGTTCCGCATCTGCCAGATCCATGAGGCGCGCCCGGACCGGGCGCTCTCGTTGCTCGTCCGCGAACGCGCCCACCTGCTCACGCCCGAGGTCGCCCTGTCGGAGGAGTCCTGCAGCGCCCTGCGCGCGATGCTGACCGAAGGCGGACGCGTCTACGCCACGCTCAACGCCCTGCGCGAGCACGGCCTCCTTTACCGGCTCGTCCCCGAGTTCGCCGGCCTGCACTGCCTGGTGCAGTTCGAGTTCTACCATCGCTGGACGGCCGACGTGCATACCTTGCGTTGCCTGCGGGAACTCGACCTTATCTATGCCGGCGAATCGCTGGTGGAGCAGAAATACCGCGAGGTCGTGCTGGGTTCCGAGGCGCCTTCGCTGCTCTACGCGATCCTGTTCCTGCACGATATCGCCAAGTCCGGAGGTATCGAAGGCCATGCCGAACGCGGCGTACCGATCGCCGACCGGATCCTCGAGCGGCTCGGCTTCGATGCCCGCGAACGCGAGATCGCGTCCGGGGTCATCCGGCACCACCTGGTGATGGGGCTCTATTGGCAGCGTCATGACATCGACGATCCTGCGAACATCGAGCGGTTCGCCCGGCTCATGGGCGACGAGCAGGTCCTGCGCAGTCTCTTCGCCCACACGCGCTGCGACGCGCGCGCCACTTCGCCCGACCTCTGGACCGACTTCAAGGACGGCCAGCACTGGTCCCTCTATCGACGCACCCTGGCCCGCCTGGCCGATTCCGCCGACGACGAACACGCGGACGCCGCCGCCAAGCTGCGCACCGCGACCACCGCCCTGGTCGGGCAGGAAGTGCCGGAAGACGAGATCGAGGCGCACTTCACCACGATGCCTCCGGGCTATTACCTGCACGCCGCCCCCGAGGACGCCGCGCACCATCTCCGGATGATCCATCGCCTGATCGCTTCGGTGTCCGCGGCCGAGCCGGACGAGTCGTTGCGCCCGATCGTCGAGTGGCATGACGACGCCGGCTCGGGCCAGTCGCTCGTGACCGTCGTGACCTGGGACCGCGCCGGTCTCTTCAGCCGCATGGCGGGCGCCTTCGCCGTCGCCGGCATCAATATCGCGTCCTGTCGCGCCTTCTCGCGCGAGGACGATGTCTCGATCGACTTCTTCAAGGTCGTCCTGCCGCTCGGCAAGGAGCCGGTCTCCAAGGAGCGTTTCACGGCGGCCCTGGAGAAATCGTTGCTCGACGGCACCGACCTCCTCGCCGAGGTCGCCGCGGAGGAACAGCATGCGCTGCTGACCGCCCCGCGTCGCAAGGCTTTCGTGCCGCTGGCCGCCAAGGTGGAGGTCTACTACGAGGTCGATCTGGCCCGCACGGTCATCGAGGTCCAGTGCAATGACCGTCTCGGCCTGCTGTTCCGCATCGGACGAGCCATCCAGGAGGGCGGCTACGCCATCACCTTCGCCAACATCGCCACGGAGCAGGGCTTCGCGATCGATACCTTCTACGTGATGCCGGAGCGCGGCCTGACCCGCGATCCGCAGGCCCCCGAAGGTTTGGCGGACGTCCTCCGGGGTCTGGTCAGCTGAACGGCGTCCCCCCTTGCCTTGGCAGGGAAACCCGCCAACCTCGGAGGTAGCCATGAATCCGCTGCTTTCGCTCCTGAAATCCGCCCTCATCGTCCTCGCCGCTGTCGTCTCCGTGCGCGCGGCCGACCCCAAGCCTTCTGCCATGACTCCTCCCAAACTTGAGAAAGCCACCTTCGGCGCCGGATGTTTCTGGGGCGTCGAGTACCAATACGCCAAGATCCCCGGCGTCGAGTCCGCCGTCAGCGGTTACGCCGGCGGTAAGACCGACTTCCCGACTTACGAAGAGATCTGCGCCAAGGGCACCGGTCACGCCGAGGTCATCGAAGTCACGTTCGATCCGGCCAAGGTCACCTACCGCACGCTCGTGGAGTATTTCTTCAAGATGCATGACCCGACGCAGGTCAACCGTCAGGGGCCGGACATCGGCGACCAGTATCGTTCGGTCATCTTCACCCACTCGCCCGAGCAGCAGAAGGTCGCCGATGACGTGAAGATCGGCCTGACCCTCGCCAAGGCCTTCAGCCGTCCGATCGCCACGCAGATCGAGAAGGCCCCGAAATTCTGGAAGGCGGAGGAATATCACCAGAAGTATTACCAGCTGCGCAACAAGAAGCCGTACTGCCATCTGGTGCCCTTCGCGGAAGAGAAGTAAGCCGTGGCCGAACGCCGCCAGGGGTCGGACGATGCGCTGCCTGGCCTCGGTCAGGGGGTGCCTGACGCCATCCCGGAACGACGCCGGCCGCTCGCCTCGCGGATGCGTCCGCGTAACCTCACCGAAGTCGTGGGCCATGCGGCCTTGCTGGGCCCGGAGGCCTTGCTGCCGCGCTTGATCAAGGCCGACACCTTTGGCTCGCTGCTCTTCTACGGTCCGCCCGGCTGCGGCAAGACTACCTTGGCCGAAGTCATCGCCGCCGAGACGCAGTCCTTCGTCGTCCGGGTCAACGCCGTGCTCTCCGGTACGCCCGAACTCCGCGAGATCCTGGCCGACGCCCGCCGTCAGCCCTCGCGCAAGACCGTGCTGGTCGTCGACGAGATCCATCGCTTCAACAAGGCCCAGCAGGACCTGCTCCTGCCGGACGTCGAGGCCGGCGTGGTCCGGCTCATCGGCTGCACGACGCACAACCCCGGGCTCTACGTCGTCCCGGCGTTGCTCAGCCGCAGCCATCTGTTCCGCCTCGATCCGCTGACCCCGCCGGAGATCGCCACGTTCCTCGGCACGGCCCTCGCCGACAAGGCCCGCGGCCTCGGCGCCCTCGGCATCAAGGCTTCGGAGAAAGTCCTGCAGCAGGTCGCCGAGATGGCCTCGGGCGATCTCCGTCGCGCGCTCAACTGTCTCGAGACCCTCGTGCTTTCCGCGCCGGCGCTCGGCAGCGTCACCGACGAAGCCGTGGCCTCCTTCGCCCGCGAGCGTCGCATCCGTTACGACGACGGCGGTGACGATCATTACGATACCGCTTCCGCGTTCATCAAGTCGGTGCGCGGAGGCGACCCGGATGCGGCGCTCTACTGGCTCTTCCTGATGCTCGAAGGAGGGGAGGAGCCGCGCTTCATCGCCCGCCGCCTGGTCATCTGCGCTTCCGAAGACATCGGTCTGGCTGACTCCCGCGCCTTGGGCGTGGCCACCGCGGCCTTCCAGGCCTGTGAGATGGTCGGCATGCCCGAATGCGAATACGCGCTCGCCCACGCGGCGCTGTTCCTGGCGCTCTCGCCCAAGAGCAATAGCACGACTTCGGCGATTTCCGCGGCCAAGGATGCCGTCCGCAACATGCCTCGTCAGGAAGTGCCGCTGCATCTCAAGGACGCGCATAACAGCGTGAACAAGAGCCTTGGGAACGGGGGAGCCTATCGCTACAGCCACGATTACCCGGAGGCCATCAGCGGACAGGATTACCTCAGCCGTCCGCTGTCGCTCTACCATCCTGGTGACGCCGGCGCCGAGCCGCAGATCGCGGAGCGTCTCGCCCGTTGGCGTGAGCTCAAGGCCGGCCTGAAGAAGAAGGACGGCCGCCCGTGAGCAAGGTCTCGCCGCGCCTGCCGTGGTTCGGACCCGGCAAGTTCCCGCTCTATCTCGCGCCCATGGCGCGCCATACCGACGTCGCTTTCCGTCAGCTCTGCAAAGAGCAGGGCGCCGACGTGATGGTCACGGAATTCGTCCAGTCGGAAGCGCTCATCCGCGATAACGCCAAGGCCTGGGAGATGGTCGACTTCACGGAAGGCCAGCGTCCGATGGGCGTCCAGATCTTCGGGGCCACGCCGGCTTCCATGGCCAAGGCCGCCCGCTTGGTGTGCGAGCGCATGAAGCCGGACTTCCTCGACCTCAACTTCGGCTGCCCCGCCCACAAGGTCATCGAGCAGAACGCCGGCTCGGGCCTCCTGCGCTGCACGCCTCTGCTTTACGACCTCGTCAAGGCGGTGAAGGACGCCATCCCGGACGTCCCGCTGACCGCGAAGATGCGTCTGGGCTGGGATCATGCGACCATCGTGGCCGTCGAGGTCGCCGGTCGGCTCCAAGGGCTGGGCGTCGAGGCCATCGCGGTCCACGGCCGGACCAAGGAGCAGGGCTATTCCGGCGAGGCTCATTGGGGTTGGATCGCGCAGGTCGCGGCGGCGGTCGATATTCCCGTCATCGGCAATGGTGACGTGAAGGACGGACCCTCCGCTTTGCTTCGTCAGAAGGAATCCGGGGTCTCGGGCCTGATGATCGGTCGCGCGGCGCTCGGTAATCCTTGGATTTTCGCCCAGATCAAGGCGGCGCTGGAGGGCAGGGCGGGGGAGGCCGCCGAAACGAGCGTCCAGGCCCGCTGGGATTGCATGATTCGCTTGGCCGAGCTCACGATCGAGGTGCATGCCTCTCGGCTGGGCCATCGCGACGTCCGTTGGATGCTCGATCGCCTCCATCCGCTCACGCATGGGCTGCCCGGTTCGCGTAAACTGCGCGACCGACTCCGTCACTGCCTGAGCTTGGATGACTTGCGTCGCCTACGGGACGAGCATCTCGCCGAAACGGCGAAGTGAATTAAAACCCCTATTCACAGGGGAACGATGAGCGTGTGACGGACGTGCAACAGAAACCTCATTTTCTTATCTACAGGGGGGCTGTTAATAACCTGTGCAGGGCTTGAACTTGTCCCTCGTCTCCGCGCCTCCACAAAAGCGTCTCGATTCGCACCCCTCGGATCGTCACCGGCCCCTTCGCCGGACGCTAAACGAAGGAATCCTTTTTTATCCCCCCAAACTACCCTTCATCAACGACTTACGGCGTGATTCCTTTCTGTCCTCAAACTGGCACAGAAGCAGCCTAAGAGTCGAGCCCGTCATCTTGACGATTGTTTTACAAAAATACCTCACTTTCGGGCTTCCAAAGAGCCTGTGAACAACCTTTCTCAACCCTCCCCCTTTCTCATGTCTTCTTCCGTCAGCCACCTCTCCCTTTGGGAAACCGCCAAAAGCGAACTACGTAACGCCCTTCCTCGCGCCGACTTCGAAACCTGGATCTCTTCTCTGCAACCGATCGGCATCGTCGAAGGCAAAGTCCTCGTCCTGGAAGCTCCGTCGGTCCTCACCGAAGCTTGGGTCAACAGCAACTACGCCGAGATGCTCCGTCGTCAGCTCACGCTGGTCGCCGGGCGTAGCATGGACTACCGCCTGACGGCTTCGGTCGACGCCGCCCGCGAAGTCGTGCCGGCGCCGGCTCCGGTCGCCCGTGCTTCGCGTCAGGCCGCTTCCTCGCCGGCTCCGGCGATCAAGGCCACCAACACTTTCGAGAACTTCATCGTCGGTCCGGAGAACGAGATGGCCCATGGCGCTTCGCTCGCCGTCGCCAAGGAGCCCGGCCACTACTACAACCCGCTCTTCATCCACGGCCCGACCGGTCTGGGTAAGACCCACCTGATGCACGCCATCGCGCATTCGGTCTACGCCGCCAACCCGCAGGCCCGCATCGCCTACATTTCGTCCGAGACCTTCACGAACGACTTCATCCAGGCGCTCCAGACCGGCAGCGTCGCTTCGTTCCGTCGTCGCTACCGCGAGCTCGACCTGCTCCTGATCGACGACATCCACTTCCTCGCCGGCAAGGAGTCCACGCAGGACGAGTTCTTCCACACCTTCAACGAGCTGCATAACAATCATAAGCAGGTGGTCCTGACCAGCGACCGTCCGGCTTCCGAGATCGCCAAGCTCCAGGAACGCCTCGTCTCCCGCTTCCAGTGGGGCATGGTCTGCTCCATCCAGGCCCCCGGTCTCGAGACCCGCATCGCCATCCTGCGCAAGAAGGCGGGCGCCCGCGGCCTCGACCTGCAGCCGGAGATCGCCGAATTCATCGCCTCCCGCATCGCCCGCAACGTCCGTAACCTCGAAGGCGCCGTCACCCGCATCGTCGGCCTCGTGGGCATGACCCGCAAGCCCCTCGAGCTCGCCCAGGTCGAGAAACTCCTCCACGACATCCTCGTCGAAGAAGCCAGCCACACCCTCACGGCCGAAGTCATCCAGCGTAAGGTCGCCGAGCATTACCGCATCCAGATGTCGGACATGACTTCCAAGCGCCGGATGCAGAACATCGCTTTCCCCCGTCAGGTCGCCATGTACCTCGCCACCCAGCTCACCGGCATGTCCCTCGTTTCGATCGGCCAGGCTTTCGGCGGTCGCGACCACGGGACGGTCATCCACGCCCGCAAGACGGTCGTGAACCAGATGGAAGTGGACGCGAACGTGCGCCGCACGGTCGAGTATCTCCGCGCCCAGCTGTCGATGAACCGCTGATTTTCAGTGCTCAGTGATGCAAAAAGGGCCCGACGTGTGTCGGGCCCTTCCTTTGGGGAGACTCAACCGCGCCTCAGAGCATCTTGATCGTCGCCGGAAAGCGGTAGATCTTCCCCTCGGTGGCCTTCACCAGTCCGATGATGGTCAGGATGAAGGCGGCGATGCCGACGACGATGAGGAGCGGAATCCCGATGAGCACGAAGCAAAGCGGGACGCAGGCGATGGTGTAGATCAGGAAACTGAGCTGGAAGTTCAGCAGTTCCCGGCCTTGGGCGTTGATGAAGGGGCTCTCGTCCTTCTTCACGAGCCAGACGATGAGGGGGCCGATGAGGCTGAAGCCGACGAGGCTCAGCACATGCATGATGAGGCCGAGGTTCTTCTCGTCTTGGGTCGGGACAGGGTCGGCGGGCAGGCTAGGAGGTTCCATGCAGGCTTTCTCGGCTAGCCGGACGCCTTGGGCGAGCCTTTCCCGAGCAAGGTCTTGCTACTTGGGGGCTTTCCACCTTCATCGAAACGTTCCTTCCTAGTCTTTCCCAGGGGAGTCCGTGACCGGACTGAGATGAGGCTTGGCCTCGAACCCTCGTACCTGATGCGCCTCGGCGCCGTAGGAAGCGGATTGTGCAGCCCATAACATCCCCGTTTCCGTGAACTTTCCAGGTCCGCGCGGACAGCCTTTGCCTCCGGCCCTCGGGCCCACCTTTCCTCCATCCCCTTATCTCATGGTCTCCGACAACAAGCCCACCACCTTTCCGAACTCGACGCGCGTCTACGTGCCGGGTTCGCGTCCTGACATCCTCGTGCCGATGCGCGAGGTGAAGCTGGCCGACACCTCCCGCCCCGATGGCGCGAAGTCACCCAACGAGCCGGTCCGTATCTATGACACGTCCGGCCCCTGGGGTGACCCCGCCTTCCATGGCGACGTCGAGAAGGGTCTGCCGGCCATCCGCGCCGCCTGGATCCTCGAACGGGGCGACGTCGAAGCCGTCCCCGGCCGCGAACTGAAGCCCGAGGACGATGGCTACCTTTCCTGGAAGCACGCCGAGACCGCCCAGCGCGCGACCTCCCGCAACCGCTTGGTCCAGTTCGACCGGGCCGAACGCAAGGTCTACAAGGGCAAGCCCGGCCAGCGCCCGACCCAGCTCGCCTACGCCAAGCAGGGCATCATCACGCCCGAGATGGAGTATATCGCCATCCGCGAGAACATGCGCCTCGCCGCCGCCCAGGCTGATTCGCCCCGCCGTCATGACCTGACCTTCCAGCACAAAGGCGAGTCCTTCGGCGCCGCCATCCCGAAGGTGATCACGCCGGAGTTCGTCCGCTCCGAGGTCGCCCGCGGCCGCGCCATCATTCCGGCCAACATCAATCACCCCGAGCTCGAGCCGATGATCATCGGCCGCAACTTCCTGGTGAAGATCAACACCAACATCGGCAACTCGGCCGTCGCGTCCTCCATCGAGGAAGAGGTCGAGAAGATGCGCTGGTCCATCAAGTGGGGAGGCGACACCCTGATGGATCTTTCCACGGGCAAGAACATCCACCAGACCCGCGAGTGGATCCTGCGTAACTGCCCCGTGCCGGTCGGCACCGTGCCGATCTACCAGGCCCTCGAGAAGGTCAACGGCCGCGCCGAAGACCTCACCTGGGAGATTTTCCGCGACACGCTCATCGAACAGGCCGAGCAGGGCGTCGACTACTTCACCATCCACGCCGGCGTCCGCCTGGCCTACATCCCGATGACCGCCCGTCGCGTCACCGGCATCGTCTCCCGCGGTGGCTCGATCATGGCCAAGTGGTGCCTCTCGCACCACAAGGAGAACTTCCTCTACACCCATTGGGACGACATCTGCGACATCATGGCCGCCTATGACGTCAGCTTCTCGATCGGCGACGGCCTCCGTCCCGGTTCGATCGCCGACGCCAACGACGACGCCCAGTTCGCCGAACTGAAGACGCAGGGCGAACTCACCACCCGTGCCTGGGAGCGCGGCGTGCAGGTCATGAACGAAGGCCCCGGCCACGTGCCGATGCACATGATCAAGGAGAACATGGACAAGCAGCTGGAGTGGTGCCACGAGGCCCCGTTCTACACGCTGGGACCCCTCACGACCGACATCGCCCCGGGCTACGACCACATCACGTCCGCCATCGGCGCCGCGATGATCGGCTGGTACGGCACCGCGATGCTTTGCTACGTCACGCCGAAGGAACACCTCGGCCTGCCGAACAAGAACGACGTCCGCGAGGGCGTCATCGCCTACAAGATCGCCGCGCACGCCGCCGACCTCGCCAAGGGCCACCCCGCCGCGCAGATCCGCGATAACGCGCTCTCCAAGGCCCGCTTCGAGTTCCGCTGGCCCGACCAGTTCGCCTTGGCCCTCGATCCCGAGCGCGCCCAGGAATACCACGACGAGACCCTCCCGCAGGAGTCCGCCAAGACCGCCCACTTCTGTTCCATGTGCGGACCGAACTTCTGCTCGATGCGTATCTCCGACGATATCCGGAAGTTCGCCGACGCTCAGGGCGTCTCCGAGACCGAAGCCCTCGCCAAGGGCATGGAAGAGAAGTCCAAGGAATTCCGCGAAAAGGGCGGCGAGATTTATCAGTAATAGGTTAGGGCGGTTAGCGGTAAGCGGTTGGCGGTTGGGGTGAAAACCTAATCCCTGCCTCTTGCCGCTGACCTCCTGTCGCCTGCCGTCTGCTGTCTTTTCCAACCGCTATCCGCTAACCGCCAACCGCTGACACCTTTGTCATCTCCTAAACAATCCTCCACCGCCTGGTACGACTCTCCGTTGTACTACGACATGGTGTATGCGGATTACACGAAGAAGGAGACGCGGTTCATCGAGGGCATCATGGAGCGGCACGGGCCGAAGCTCGAGGGACCGATGCGCGTCTTCGAGCCGGCCTGCGGTTCCGGCCGTCTGCTGGAGTCACTCGCCGCCCGGGGACACGTCGTCCATGGCTTCGACCTGAACAAGCATCAGGTCGCCTTCGCGAAGAAACGACTCAAGGCCAAGGGCCTGAAGGGTATGGTGTGGCGCGATCGCCTGCAGGATTTCACGGTACCGAAGGGCGCCCGCTTTGACGTCGTCCATTGCTTCGTTAGCACGTTCAAATACGTCGACACCGAGGCTGGCGCCGTCAGCGCTTTGCGACGCATGGCCGCCTCGCTGCGTCCGGGAGGCTTGCTGCTCCTCGGATTGCACCTGACCGATTATAAGAACAGCCCGCCCGACCATGAGCGCTGGATCGGCCGCAAGCCGGGTATCCGCGTGGTCAGCGATACCTGGTCGGCTCCGGCGGACCGCAAGTCCCGCACCGAAGCCATGCGCACGCGCATGCGTATCACCGAAAAGGGGAAGACTCGCATCGAGGAGACCCTGTGGAATTTTCGCACCTATTCTCCGGCTGAGTTGAAGGCCCTGCTGGCCAAGGTT
>JBKCKE010000238.1:0-21123 GCA_046301395.1 Verrucomicrobiota bacterium
TGCGGCGAGGAGCCGGAACTTGGCGTCACCGAGGTTGAGCTTCAGGCGGACGGCGAAGCGGGCGGCCTTCACGACCTGCTTCCACCGGGGCTTGTTCTCGGGCAAGGGCTTGCCGCCGAGGACGGCCGGGACGTCGTCGTAGTAGATATCCAGCTTGGACTCATCCAGGCCGGTGCGGGCGTAGCCGGCGGCGTCGGCGAGGCGGCCCCAGTTCGGGTCTTCGCCATACCAAGACGACTTCACCAGGAGGGAGTTGCCGATCGCGCGGGCGATCTTCTCGGCATCGGCGCGGGTGCGGGCGCCTTCGATCTCCACGGCTACGACCTTGGTGATCTTCTCGCCGTCGCCCACGATCTTCTCCGCCAGGGCGAAGCAGACCTTGTCGAGGGCTTCCTGGAAGAGCGCGCGGAGGGCGGCCGGCGCGGAAGCGCCCACGGAGACGCCGGACACGCCGGAGGCGAGCAGGAGCACGGTGTCGTTGGTCGACATGTCCCCGTCGACGCTGACGCAGTTGAAAGACTGGTCGGAGGAAGCCTTGAGGGCGGCCTTGAGCTCAGCCGGCGAGGCGGCGGCGTCGGTGCAGACGAACGCGAGCATAGTGGCCATGTTGGGCTCGATCATGCCGGCGCCCTTGGCGATGCCGGCGATGGTGACGGACTTCGGGCGGGTGTCAGAAGTGAGGATGGCGTTGGCGGAACGCACGCCTTCGGCGGCGTCGCGCGAGAGACGGGAGGCCGAGACCTTGATGCCCTCGGCGACCTTGGCCATGGGGAGCAGTTCGCCGATACGACCGGTCGAGCAGACCAGGAAGGCGTCATCCGGCGCGCCCACGGCGGCGGCGGAGAGCTTGGCCATCGCGACGGCGTCGGCATCGCCTTGGGCGGCCGTGCAGGCGTTGGCGTTGCCGCTGTTGCCGATGATGCCGCGGATCTGGTCCGCGGAGACGGCGAGGACCTGCTGGCAGAAGCGCACCGGGGCGGCCTTGACGTCGTTGGTCGTGAAGACGCCGGCGGCCGCGCAGGGGCGGTCGGCGACGACGAGCGTCAGGTCGAGACGGTCAGTCGACTTGTTACGGATGTCGCAACCGGCGGCGCCGACGCGGAAGCCGGGCACGTCGGAGACACCCGGCGAATCATTGGTGAACTCGATGGACATGGAGAAAGGTCAGCGCAGGCCTTCGGCCTCGTCCCAACCCATCATCAGGTTGAGGTTCTGGACCGCCTGGCCGCCCGCGCCCTTGAGCAGGTTGTCGATCACCGAGGTGATGATGAGGTTGCCCGTGCGCGCGTCGGCGACGACGGAGCAGGCGACCCGGTTGGTGTTGGCGACGTGGGCGGTGTCGGGGAACTCGCCCGACTTGAGCAAGGTCACGAACGGCCGGCCGGCGTAGGCCTGCTGCCAGGCGGCTTCGACCTGGGCGACGGTGACGCCCGGGGCGGGCACGACGATGGTCGTGGCGATGCCCCGATGCATCGGAGCGAGGTGCGGATTGAACTGCACGACGACCGGCTGGCCGGCGGCCGCGCCGAACTGCTCCTCGATCTCGGCGATGTGCCGGTGACCGGGGATGCCGTAGGCCTTGATCGAGCTGTCGCGCTCGGAGAACAGGAACGCCACGTCGGCCTTCTTGCCGGCGCCGGAGACGCCGCTGTAGGAGTTGATGATCAGGCGGCCCGGCTCGGGCTTGAGGAGCCCGGCGCGCAGCAGCGGCACGAGTGGCACCTGGATGCTGGTCGGGTAGCAGCCCGGGCAGGCGATGAGCTGCGCGGACTTCCACGCGTCGTCCGTCTGGAGTTCCGGGATGACGTAACGGGCCTGCGCGGCGAGCGCCGGCGCGGGATGGTCATGGCCGTAATACTTCTTGTAGAGCGCGAGGTCGCGGAGACGGAAGTCGGCGGACAGGTCGAGGACCCGCTTGCCGCCGGCGACGAGCGGCGCGGCGTATTCGGCGGCGACGCCGTGCGGCAGGGCCAGGAACCAGACGTCCACGTCGGACTTAGCGCATTCCTCGGGCGAGGAGGCGGAGAAGACCAGCGCCGGGTCGACGACGCCCCGGAGGCGCGGGATCTCCTCGGCCACGGACTTCCCGGCCAAGGTCCGGGAACAGACCGCGGCGAGCTTGACCCGCGGGTGGCGGGCCAGGACGCGGACGAGCTCCTCCCCGGTGTACCCGGAGGCGCCGACGATGCCGACCTTGGTCAGGTTTTGGGACATGGCTTGAGAGTTTGATGGTTTAGGATGACGAACTGATGGCTGGAGTGGACGAACTGGGCAACAAAAAGGCCCCGGGGTGCCGGGGCCTTCGAGGTTTCCTGTCCCTTCGCGGATTAACGCTTGGAGAACTGGAAGCGCTTGCGGGCGCCGGGGCGGCCGGGCTTCTTACGTTCGCGCATACGACCGTCGCGGGTAAGGAGACCTTCTTTCTTGAGAGGGGCGCGGAGGGTGGCGTCCATCTTCTGGATCGCGCGGGCGAGACCATGGGAGATGGCACCGGCCTGGCCGTTGGGGCCGCCGCCGATGACGCGGACGATGACGTCGAGCTGGCCGTCGAGGCCGGCGGTCGTGATCGGGAGGGTGGCGGACTTCACCAGGGCCTCGGTGTAGAGGTACTCTTCGACGGGCTTGCCGTTGACGACGATGACACCGGTACCGCGGGAAAGGCGGATACGGGCCGAGGCGGTCTTACGACGGCCGACGGCGAGGATGGCGGAGGACTTGGCGCTCATTGCGAAAGAATCGGTCGATTAACCCTTGAAAGGGATCGGGTTGGAGGCGGCGTGGTCATGCTTGTCGCCGGCGTAGACGCGGAGCTTCAGGAGCATGGCGTTGGCGAGGCGGTTCTTGGGGAGCATGCCCTTGACGGCGTGGGTGACCAGGAACTCGGGGCGACGCTCGCGCATGGCGGCGGCGGTGCGGCGGTAGGCGGTACCGACCCAGCCGGTGTAGAACATGTAGGTCTTGTCCTCTTCCTTGGAACCGGTGAGGCGGACCTTGTCGGCGTTGATCACGATGACGTAGTCACCGGTGTCGACGTGGGGGGTGTAGGTGGGCTTGTGACGGCCGCGGAGAATATTGGCGATCTTGACGGCAACACGGCCCAGGACCTGATCCTTGGCGTCGACGACATACCAGGTCTTGTCCTTGAG
This sequence comes from Verrucomicrobiota bacterium, assembly GCA_046301395.1. Lineage (GTDB taxonomy): Bacteria > Verrucomicrobiota > Verrucomicrobiia > Opitutales > UBA953 > UBA953. The sequence goes on from JBKCKE010000238.1 coordinate 3,147, forward strand.
CTGCACGTTCTTGGCTAGCGTGGTCTTCATAAAGAGGGAAAGCGGGAACATGGGAAAGGACCCCCCTCCGTCAACACCCGAATGCGTCCCGGCGGGGGCCTGCCTTAAATAAGCCAAAAACAAGGGAGGCGCGGCTTAGGCCGCGCCTCCCTGCCCTTCCCTGCCTGGCGGCAGGTCAGAAGATGAACTTGGCGTAGACCCGACCCCAGAAGACCGAACCGGCGGTCTGGACCTGGCGGTCGCTGTTGTGGGCCCAGCTGACACCGGCGCCTAGCTCCGGACCACGGCCGACCTGTCGGGTGACGTCCAAGGAGGCTCCGAGGTAACGGTAGGCGTTCTTGGTGGCGTAGACCGTGGTCGAGGCGTCGGAAAGGCCGGCGTAACCCTTCACGATGATGTCGCAGCCAGTGAGACCGACGTTGGAACCCGCGAAAGTCTTGGAACCCGCGACTTCGACGGTGAACTGCTGGAGCGAGGTGCTGTAGTAGACGTAGGTCGAGGGCTTGAGGGCGACGTTGGACAGGGAGAGTCCGGCGTAGACCTCGCGATTGGAGTCGATCTGGGTGACGCCATGGGTGGCGATGGTCCGGACGGTCGTCGCGGTCAGGCGCTGGTGGCCGACGTCGATTTCGCCGAACGAGAAGTCGCGGCGGAGGCCGACGGCGTAGGTGCGCTCGACGGAATCAGCATTGAAGAAGCTGCCGTAGATCGAGACGCCGCTGAGCCCAGGGGCGCTGTAATCGAGGGTGACGGAGGTCTGGATGAGGCCTTGGCTGTCGGAGCGCTCGATGCCGCGGAAGACGTTCTTGGCCTGCCAGGCGATGGCGCCACGGAGGGAAAGGTCCTGGGTCGAGGCCGAGACCGGAGCCGGCGCGGGAGCCGCTTCCTGGGCGTGACCGCCTGCGAAGAAGACGGCGAGGGCGTGGGCGGTGAGGGAATGTTTCATGAGAGGGATTGCTAAGTCATATTTCCGCCTAAAACGAAACCGTTGGCAAGCCCCAAGGGGCCGCCAACGGCGGGGAGGAGGACGGCGGGGCCGTTCACATCGACGCGATGATCGCGTCGCCGAACTCCGAGCACTTGATCTCGGTCGCGCCCTGCATCTGGCGGGCAAAGTCGTAGGTCACGCGGCCGCCGCCGATGGCGCCGTTGAGGCCCTTGAGGACGAGGTCGGCCGCTTCGGTCCAACCCATGTAGCGGAGCATCATCTCGCCCGAGAGCACGACGGAACCCGGATTGACGACGTCCTTGTCGGCATACTTCGGAGCGGTGCCGTGGGTGGCTTCGAAGATCGCGTGGCCGGTGAGGTAGTTGATGTTGCCGCCGGGGGCGATGCCGATGCCGCCGACCTGCGCCGCGAGGGCGTCGGAGAGGTAGTCGCCGTTCAGGTTGAGCGTGGCGATGACGTCGAAGTCGGTCGGGCGCGTGAGCACCTGCTGGAGGGTGATGTCGGCGATGGCGTCCTTGATGACGAGGCCGGCGCCGGGCTTGCCTTCGGGGATCTTGCACCAGGGGCCGCCGTCGATCTCGACCGCGCCGAACTCGCTCTTGGCGAGGTCGTAACCCCACTTCATGAAGGCGCCTTCGGTGTACTTCATGATATTGCCCTTATGGACGAGGGTCAGCGACTTGCGCTTATTGGCGATGGCGTACTGGATCGCCGAGCGGATGAGGCGCTCCGAACCCGGGCGGGAGACCGGCTTGATGCCGATGCCGACGGTGGCGGGCTGCTCGCCGCCGAAGCGGATCTTCTTAAACTCCTTGGGGAAGTTCGTCTTGATGAATTCGAGGGTCTTGAGGGCGATCTCGGAACCGGCTTCGAAGTCGATGCCGGCGTAGATGTCCTCGGTGTTCTCGCGGAAGATCACCATGTCGACCTTGCCGGGATTCTTGACCGGGGAAGGCACGCCGGTGAACCACTGCACCGGGCGGAGGCAGACGTACAGGTCGAGCTGCTGGCGCAGGGCGACGTTGAGGGAGCGGATGCCGCCGCCGGTCGGCGTGGTGAGCGGACCCTTGATGCCGACGAGGTAATCGCGGAAGGCGGTGAGGGTCGCTTCCGGCAGCCAGTCGCCGGTCTGCTTGAAGGCCTTCTCGCCGGCGAGGACTTCGAGCCACTCGATCTTACGCTTGCCGGCGTAAGCCTTGGCGACCGCGGCGTCGAGGACGCGCACGGAGGCGCGCCAGATGTCCGGACCGGTGCCGTCGCCTTCGATGAAGGGCACGATGGGATGGTCGGGGACGGTGAGTTTGCCGTTGGCGATGGTGATGCGGCCGGATGCGGGGGTGCTCATGGTAAGAAGGGACATAAGAAACCGTGTTCCGCTGGACGGTTTCAAGCCAATACGCAGGCGGGAACCCTGGGAAAAGAAAAGGACCCCCTTGCGAGGGTCCTTGTGATGACCGGGAGTGCCGGCGCCATCCGCCCCGAGGGACGGAAAAGACTAGGAAGAATTACTTCTTCTTAGCTTTGGTGGCCTTCTTGGCGCTCTTCTTAGCAGCAGCCTTCTTTTTAGCCATAGGTGTGTCCTTTTTTTGGATCGTTGTTGGGTTTGAGGGCAGCGCCTGAAGCGCCACCCTGACGATTCGCCCCACGCTCACCCGGGCGTTGCGCGCCTGGCGGGTGATACGAGTACGGAGCTCCGACGGTACGCGGAAAGAAACCTGGCGGGACCGGGTGGTCTCCAGGGAAGGACGGGAGTCGTCGTAACGATCGAGAGCGAGACGGATCGCCTCGCTCAAAGTGCTGAGACCGGTCCGATGCTGGAAGGCGACCACCTCGGAGTGAAGCTTCGGGGGAAGCGACACGGTGATCAGGCTTTCGCTCGGGGTTTCGGTTCGGTTCGTCACGTTGCGGTCAACTCTTGATGACGAGTGATAGGTAAAACCTGCGCTTGCGCAAGAGGAAACTTTCATGTCGCCGGAACGTCTCCGACGACGCGTAAAAAATCCTCCGCGCGTCCGCATCGTAAACATGAAATCGATACGGCCGCGGAGCGGACGCGTGGTTGACCGAAGCGATGCGCGCGGACAGGATGCCGGCATGGACGATCCCGCGCACGCATCCGGAGAAGTCGCGCCGGGCGAGTGGCGGAAACTCGCCGCCCTCGCGGCCGCGAGCGGCGTCTTCGGCCTGCTATCATTGGTCGCGGCGCATTTCGGCGGCGACAGCTCGCCGTGGGCGCTCGCCCTCGTCGGCGCCGCCTGCGTCACCGGCGGATGGGACGCCGCGATCGACGGCTGGGCCGCCCTCCGGCAGCGGCGCATCGACGTCCACCTGCTGATGATCGTCGTGGCGGTCGGCGCCTGGATCGTCGGCGCCCAGGCCGAAGGCGCGCTGCTGCTTTTCCTCTTCTCGACCGCCGGCGCGATCGAACATTACGCGATGGACCGCACCCGCGGGGCCATCGACGCCCTCCTCGACAAGTCGCCCAAACATGCCCGCCGCCTCGGCCCGGATGACGTCGAAACCGAGGTGCCGGTCTCGGCCCTCCGACCCGGCGACCGCGTCGCCATCCTGCCCGGCGAACTCGTGCCGGCGGACGGCAAGGTGCTGTCCGGCGAGAGCGCGGTGGATGAATCCAACCTCACGGGAGAAGCCAAACCGGCCTCGAAACAGGCCGGCTCCGAGGTCGCCGGGGGGACGCTGAACTCCTGGGGCCGCCTGATCGTCGAGGTGACCCGCGGAGAAAAGGACAGCTCCCTCCAGCGCATCGTCCGGCTCATCCGCGAAGCCCAGGAGAGCAAAGCACCCGCGCAAAGGGCCATCGACCGATGGGGCGACGGCTACGCCCTCTTCACCCTGTCGGCTGCCGCCGTCTTCTATCTCTACCTACGCCTGACGACGCCGGCTGACGCCGTCGGGCAGGCCGCCCCGCTCTACGGCGCGATGACGCTGCTAGTGGTGCTGAGTCCTTGCGCCTTGGTCCTCTCCGTACCTTCTGCGGTCCTCGCGGCCATCGCCGCCGGCGCCCGGCAAGGCATCCTCTTCCGCGGCGGTGCCGCCGTGGAACGCTTGGCCGACGTGGACTGCGTCTGCTTCGACAAGACGGGCACGCTGACCGCCGGCGTCCCTGAGGTGGCGGCCTTGGAAGTCTTCCCGGCGGACGCCGACCGCGGACGCGCCTTGAGCGCCCTGCAGACCTTGGAGGCCGCGACCACGCACCCCTTCGCGGCCGGCGTCGTCCGCGCCTGCCAGCTCGAAGGCGCCCGCCTCCTGCCCGTCCAAGGGCTTTCGAATTCCCCTGGCCAAGGCGTCTCCGGCACGGTCGCCGGCGCCCGCTGGAGCGTGGGTACCCGTGAATTCGTCGGCGGCGCGACGTTGCCGGCGGCGGCCGTCCCCGCGGGCGCCATCGTCAGCGAGGTCTGGGCCTCCGACGGGACCGTCACCGTCCGCGCCACACTCGTCGACCGGATCCGGGAAGCGAGCCGCCCCACCCTCGCCGCCCTGCACGCGGCGAAGATCCGCACGGTCATGCTCACGGGGGATCGCGAAGAGGCCGCCGCCGCCGCGGCGCAACAGGTCGGCATCCAAGCTTATGCGGCCGCGCTCACGCCGGACGCCAAGATGGCCGCCATCCGCCGCTACTCCGCGGAAGGCCACGTGGTCGCGATGGTCGGCGACGGCGTCAACGACGCCCCCAGCCTGGCTGCGGCGGACGTCGCCGTCGGCATGGGCGGACGAGGGAGCGATGCGGCGCTGGAGTCCAGCGACGTGGTGCTCATGGACGACCACCTGGAGCGCTTGGTCGACGCAATCGAACTCAGCCGCCGGGCCCGCCGGGCGATCCGCTTCAATATCATCGTGTCGGTCGGGGCCGCCCTCGGGATGGCGGCTTACGTGATCTTCCGGGGCGCACCCCTGCCGCTCGCCGTCAGCGTGCACGAAGGCAGCACGGTCGTGGTCTGCCTCAACGGCCTGCGCCTGCTCGCGCACCGCCCGCGCCGGTAAACAAAAAGGCCCCCGGGCGAACCCGGAGGCCTTGCTGACGGACGGCCGGAACGCTTAGCGCAGTTCCTTGCCGGCGCCGTCGAAGAGCTTGAACGCTTCGATGCTGTAGGTCGGGTCGGGCTTGGTGCCGAGGCGGACCTTGCAGGACTTCATGAGGTCGCGGAAGAACTCGCGGTCCTCGGTGATGATGCGCTCGAGATTGACGGGGTGGAGCAGGATGTTGATCTCCAGTTCCTTCTCGGGACCGGCGGCCTCGCGGAGGCGACGGATGACGCTGAGGAGCTTGCGCTGGATCTCGACGGAGACCGTGCGGGGGTTCTTGACGATGCCGCGTCCCTGACAATGCGGGCAGGCCGTGTACATCGAGGTCGTGTTCGACTCCGTGTGGCGCTGACGCGTCATCTGGAGCACGCCCAGCGCGGAGATCGGCAGGATCTGGTGCTTGGCCCGGTCGTCCTCCATGGCGTCGCGGAGAGCCTCGAAGACCTTCTTCCGGTCCTTCGGATTCTTCATGTCGATGGTGTCGATCATGATGAGTCCGCCGAGGTTGCGCAGCTTGATCTGGCGGGCCGCCTCGGTGACGGCCTCGAGATTGGCCTGGGTGATGAAATTGCCGTCCTTGGCGCCGTCCTTGCCGCGGTGGCCGCCGGTGTTGACGTCGATGGCCGTGAGGGCCTCGGTCTCGTCGATGACGATCTCGCCGCCGCTCGGGAGCGGGACGCGACGCTGGAAGAGCTGCTCGATCTGGCGTTCGATGTTATAGCGCTCGAAGACCGGGATGGGGTCCGCGTAGAGCTCGACGCGCGAGCGGGAACGCGGCGACACCTCGCCGACGAGGTCCTGCACCAGCTTGAAGTCCTCAGGATTATCGACCAAGATGCGGTCGACCTCCTCGGTCAGGAAGTCGCGGACGGTGCGCTCGATCAGGCCGGGCTCCTGGTAGAGGAGGACCGGGCGGCGGTCCGGGGCGTTGATCTTCTCGACGATGGCCTGCCAGCGCTTGAGCAGCATGTGCAGGTCACGGACGAACCAGCGGGCCTGCTTGCCCTCGCCGGCGGTGCGGATGATGACGCCCATGCCTTCCGGGATGGTCAACGAGCGGAGGATGTCCTTCAGGCGTTCGCGCTCGGACGACTCCTCGATCTTACGGGAGACGCCGCACGCGCCGCTGAACGGCATCAGCACCAGGTAACGACCCGGCAGCGCGATGTTGGTGGTCGAGCGGGGGCCCTTGGTGCCGATCTGGTCCTTGACGACCTGGATGACGATGTCGGAGCCGGCCGGGAAGAGCTGCGGGATGTCCTTGGCCTGGTAGCGGGCCTTGCGCTGCTTCTGTTCGGCGGACTCGTTGTCGCGGATGAACTCCACCTGCGAGTCATTGGCGGCCGGGAGCATGTCCCAGTAGTGGAGGAACGCGTTCTTCGGCTGGCCGATGTCGACGAAGGCGGCCTTGAGCCCGCCCTCGAGGTTCTGGACGCGCCCCTTGAAGATCGCGCCGACCATGCGGTTCTCGCCCTTGTGCTCGATCTCGAACTTGTCGAGGACGCCGTTGGTGAGGAGCGCGACGCGCTTCTCGAGCGTCTCGGCGTTGATGACCAGTTCGCGGTAGACCGCGCGGTCCTTGGAGAAGTGCTTCACGATGCGCTGGAGCAGCGGGAGCTCCTTGCGTCGCTTGGCCGCCTCGTCGGCCAGCTGGCGCTGGTCGATCGGGGAGGTCTGTTCGCCGCCTTCCGGCAGCTCGTCGTTGATATCTTCGGGTTCGGTATTTTCGGGCATCTCGGTCAGGCGGTTAAGCCGGTTGCCGGAGAGCCTCCGTCTTCGCCGCCACCGGCCGAATGCCGGTGAACGCTCTGGACTAGTCCAAGGAGCAGGAAACAGCTGAGTACGAAAGACCCTCCGTAGCTAAGGAAAGGAAGGGGGACCCCGGTGACGGGCATCAGGTCGATGTTCATGCCGACGTTGATCACGACGTGCGTGCCGAGCACGACCGCCGCGCCGATCGCCAACAAAGAGCCGAACCGATCCGTCGTCCGCGCCGCCGTGCGCACGACGCGCCAGAACAGCAGGACGAAGGAACCGATCACCAGGAAACCGCCGGTAAAGCCGATCTCTTCGGCCATCCCGGAAAAAAGGAAGTCATTGTGCGCCGCCGCTTCCGGCAGGTAGCCGAAGCGGGCCTGCGTGCCGTTGCCGACGCCCTGACCGCGGAAACCGCCGCGACCGACCGCGATGACGGCCTGGTTGACGTTCCAGGTGACGCCGAGTCCCTTCGGGTCGATGACGTCGGGGGCGACGAAGGACATGATGCGCTCTCGCTGGTAGTCCTTCAGCAGGAAGAACCAGGCGTCCGCCTCGTGCTGGCCGCGGATCGCGCGGACGGGGTCCTTGGACTGCGGGTTCGCCTTCGCATACTGGTCGATCTTGGCCGCATATTCGGTCAGGTCGACGGCCACCACGCCCACCAGCAGGACGGCGGCGGCGCCGGCCACCAGGAAGAACCTGGTGGTCAGGCCGGCGACGAAGAGCAGGATGAATGAAAGCGGCAGGTAGATGAGCGCAGAACCTAGGTCCGGCTGCACAAAAATCAAGACAAACGGGACCGCGGCGACCCCGAGGGCGCGCGCCACCGTGCCCCAAGTCGCCCGGAAGGACCCGATCGGGGAACGCGCCAGCAAGGCCGCGAGGAAGACGAGCGCGCCGATCTTCGCGAACTCGGAGGGCTGGATCGAGAACGGGCCGAAATCCATCCAGCGTCGGGCCCCGTTGACGCTCCGGATGAAGTCTCCGAGGTTCGTCTTGGCCAGCGCGCAGAGCGAGACGGGCAGGAGCAGCAGGATGGTGCCGAGGTACAGGCGGCGGGCATGCCGTTGGATGAGCCGATAATCCAAGGCCGAGACCGCCCAGTAAGCGATCCAACCGATGACCACGAAGACGATCTGCGAACGGTAGAAAGTGGATTCGCGGGCGCTGCCGGCCGACTGGATCGCGACGATGCCGAGGGTGCTCAGGAACAGGATGATGACCACCTGGGTCCAGTCCGTCCGCCAGGCGAAGTTGGCGAAATTGTCCCACCAGACCGCGGCCGAAGACCGCTCATCGTCAAGGTGTCTGGACATGCCTTGAAGAAGCCCGCCCGAGGCTCCGAGGCAAGGCGAACCTCCCGAAAGGGCTTGCCGAAGGGGCCGGGTCGGCAAGGGTATGGCCCCGGACTTCCGGTTTTCGCGACGACCATGCCTGTGGCAGCCGACCAAAGCATCCTCGCCGCCGTGGCGTTCTCCTCCGGAGCCATCGTGGCCTATGCGGTCGCGAAGTGGCGCGAAAACACCCTGGGGGCCGTCCGCGAGGCGCGGCTCCGCTCGGAAGTCGAGCTGGCCCGCCGCGAGGCCACCGTCGAGGCGGCCGAATTGCACGCCCAAGCCGAGGACGTCCAACGCACGGCGGCCCGGGCGATGGCTGACGCCGAAGCCGCCGCCGCCGCCTCCGCCGATCTCGGGAGAGAGAACGCCCGACAACGCGACCACCTTCTCCGCGAACTCCAACGTCTTGCCAAAGTGACGCCGGAGGAGGCCCGCGCCCTGCTCCTCGACCACCTCCGCGAAGAATACGGCGAAGAAGCCCAGCACCTCCGTCGCGGCCTGCTCGACCAAGTCGAACAGGACATCGATGACGAAGCCCGCCGCACGCTGCTGTCGGCGATGCAACGTCTGACGACGTCCACGACGCAGGACGCGACGGCCCTCTCGGTCTCGCTGCCGAACGAAGACATGAAGGGCCGCCTGATCGGCCGCGAAGGCCGTAACATCCGCACCTTCGAACAGATCACCGGCGCGACCCTGCTCATCGACGAAACCCCCGGCCTGGCGATGGTTTCCTGCTTCGACCCGGTCCGCCGCGAGATCGCCCGCATCGCGCTGGAGCGCATCGTCAAGGACGGCCGCATCTCCCCGGCGCTGATCGAAGACAGTGTCCGTCTCGCGGGCGACGAAGTCGTCAAGCACGCCCGCCGCCTCGGCCGCGACGCCGTACGCGACCTCGGCCTGCCGCCCATGGACGCCGCCGTCGAAGAGCTCCTCGGTCGCCTGCACTTCCGCCTCTCTTCCAACCAGAACACGCTCGCGCACTCCATCGAGGTCGCCCAGCTCTGCGCGATGCTCGCCGCGGAGATCGGCATCGACCCGGTACCCGCGACACGCGCCGGCCTGCTGCACGACCTCGGCAAGGCCATCGAAGCCGAAGCCGGCTCGAGCCACGCGCTCGCCGGCGCCGCCCTGCTCCGCCGCTTAGGCGAAGATCTTCGCGTCGTGAACGCGGTGGCCGCCCACCACCGCGAGGTTCCGGCCGAAAGCCTCTATGCTCCGCTGGTGATGATCGCCGACTCCGCCTCCGGCTCCCGCCCCGGCGCCCGCTCCTCCACCCTCGAGTCCTACGCCCAGCGCGTCCGTCTCCTGGAAGAGGTCGCCCTGGCCTTCGAGGGCGTCCGGGAGGCCTACGCCTTCCAGTCCGGCCGCGAACTTCGGGTCATCGTGGACCCGGGTAAGGTCGATGACTTCGGGGCGACCGAACTCGCCCGCCGCCTCCGCCTGAAGGTGGAAGAGACCCTTTCCTATCAAGGTACCGTCAAGATCGTGCTGATTCGTGAACAAAGGTTCACAGAAGAGGCCCGCTGAGGGACTTTCTTGTTGTTAAGCAAGAGGGGGTAGTTATTCACAAGGGTTCCGGGAGTTCCTCCCGGGTCATTTCGGCACCCCAAGGAGGTTCGTCCTCCGTCACCAAGGGTCCGACAAACCGCGTCGCCGCTCCACAACGGAACGGCCGCATCATCCGGTCGGCCACAACGAAGGCCGCCCCAACATAAGCAACATGAGCCAAGAAGAAACCCAGGGCCAGGAGCACGTCTCCGCCCACCAGCCCGCCGCGGACGCAGGCGCCAATGAAGTCCGCACCCCCGCACCCCGCCTCAACGAAGCCAAGCTGGAGTCCGCCCACGCGGAACTCCCTCCGCTCTCCGTGATCGGGGCCTCGTCCGAACCCGCCGCCAAGCCCGGCACCATCACGGCCCCGAAGCAGTTCGGTCGTCGTGGTACGCCCCGTGGCGCCGCTCCCTCCGCCGCCAACGGTCAGGCTGCCCGCCCGGCCATCGGCGTCGTCGAAGATCCGTCGCAGTTGACCGAGAACCTCTCGGGTGACCGCACCCAGTCCGCCGCTCCGGCCCGTGAGGACCGTCCGCGTCGTGAACCGCGCGCCGAAGGCGAACGTGGTCCGCGTCGCGAACCTCGTGAGCCTCGTCCGGAAGGTCTCGCCGAAGAAGGCCGCCAGCCCGGCATCCCGCAGGGCGACCGTCCTCGTCGCGAACCCCGCGCCGAAGGCGAACGTGGCCCGCGCCGCGAACCCCGCCCTGAAGGCGAACGTCCGCGCTCCGAAGGCGACCGCCCTCGCCGCGAAGATCGTCCTCGTCGCGAAGACCGTCCGCGCATCCAGATCGAGCCCGTCGTCATCCCGGTCCAGGCCCCCATCGGCTTCTGGGCTTCGCTGAAGCGCAAGCTCGCCACCCTGTTCGGCATCCCCGACAAGGCCGTCTTCGTGCCCTCCGCCCGTCCCTACGCGCCGCGCGGCGAACCCCGCGGCGAACGCTCCGACCGCGGCCATCGCGGCGGCCGTGGTCGCGGTGAGTTCCGCGGCGGTTCCCGTGGCGGCCGTGACGGATCGCGCGGAGGTCGCGGTGAATTCCGCGGCGACCGCGGTCCTCGGAACGGTCCTCGCGAAGGCTGAACATGACGGGGGCGCCCATCGGCGCCCCCGCTTCTTTTCCCCGACATGCTCCAGGTCGCGCGCATCCGCGGTGGTCACGAACTGAAAGGCTCGGTCCGCGCCGCGGGTTCCAAGAACGCCGCGCTGCCGCTGCTCGCCGCCTCGCTCCTCACGGGCGAGACGGTGACGCTGCGCAACGTGCCCGACCTGAGCGATGTCCGCTACATGGCCGAGATCCTCGGCCACCAAGGCGCGACGGTCACTAACCCGGAACCCGGCGTCTGGACGATCCGCGCCGCCGTGGTCTCGCACCGCACGCCCTACGACCTCGTCCGCAAGATGCGCGCGTCGGTCTGCCTCCTCGGCTCGCTCGTCGGCCGGCTCCGCCAAGCGGAGATGGCCATCCCGGGCGGCTGCGTCATCGGCCCGCGTCCGATCGACCTGCACCTGAAGGGCCTCGAGGCCCTCGGCTGCATCGTCACCGTCGAAGCCGGCCTGGTGTCGGTCGACGCCTCCCGCGCCCGCGGCGCCACGGTCCCCATGGGCGGCCCGATGGGCAGCACGGTGCTCGGCACGGCTAATCTCGTGATGGCCGCCACGCTTACGCCCGGCGTCACGCACATCGAATGCGCGGCGCGCGAACCCGAAGTCGTCGACCTCTGCACGATGCTCATCCAGATGGGCGCGAAGATCCGCGGCCAAGGCACCAACGTCATCGAAGTCGAAGGCGTCGCGTCCCTCCATGGCTGCGACCATACGGTCATCGCCGACCGCATCGAGGCCGGCACTTATCTCGTGGCCGGCGCGATCACGGGCGGCGACGTCACGGTCACGCACTGCGAGCCGGCGCACCTGACCGCCTTCCTCGATAAGCTCCGCGCAGCCGGCGTGCAGGTCGAGACCGGTCCCGACTTCATCCGCGCCCACGGCCGGCCGACCCGTGCCGTCGAAATCGTCACCGAACCCTACCCGGGCTTCCCGACCGATCTCCAGGCCCAGTTCATGGCCCTCCAGCTCCTCGTCGACGGCCGCAGCCCGATCACCGAGAAGATTTACCCGGCCCGCGTCATGCACGCGGCGGAACTTCAGCGCATGGGCGCAGACATCGCGATCGAAGGCGCCACGGCGACCGTCGCCGGCGGCCGCCCGCTTTCCGGCGCGCCGGTGATGGCGTCCGACCTCCGCGCCTCGGCGGCCCTCATCCTGGCCGCGCTGGTCGCCAAGGGCGAGACCTGGGTCCAACGCCTCTACCATCTCGACCGCGGCTACGAACGCTTCGAGGAACGCCTGCGTTCCCTGGGCGCCGACGTCGAACGCCTCCCCGCCTCCGCGTTGCCGAAAGGCTTCGCCGAGGACTGAGGGTTGCCAATTCGCCCCGACCCCGCACCTTGCGCCTATGGCCCGCAAGGATTCGCCCGATGACCCCCAGCCGCCCGCGGGCAAGGAAGCCGTGTCCCGCGCGAACCGCTCGCTCGACGCCGCCCTGCGCCCGCCGAAGCTCGACGACTTCGTGGGCCAGCAGCGCACGGTCGAACGCCTGCGCGTGATGATCGGCGCCGCACGCCGCGAAGGTCGCACGCTCGACCACATCCTCCTCCACGGCCCGCCCGGCCTGGGCAAGACGACCCTCGCGATGATCCTCGCCGAAGAGATGGGCCGCCCGATCCGCGTCACGTCAGGGCCGGTCGTCGAGAAGGCCTCCGATCTCGCGGGCCTGCTCACGAGCCTGCAGGAAGGCGACCTGCTCTTCGTCGACGAGATCCACCGTATCCCGAAGACGGTCGAGGAGTTCCTCTACTCGGCGATGGAGGACTTCCGCATCGACATCATGATCGATCAGGGACCGAACGCCCGCAGCGTCCGCCTCGATCTGCCGAAGTTCACGCTGGTGGGCGCGACGACCCGCACGGGCCTGCTCACCGCCCCGCTCCGCAGCCGCTTCACCCTGCAGACGCGCCTCGACTACTACACGCGCGAACAGCTGCTCAGCATCGTGCGCCGCAACGCCGAACTGCTCAGCCTCGACATCGACCAAGGCGGCGCCGACGAGATCGCCCGCCGCGCCCGCGGCACGCCCCGCATCGTCAACAACCTGCTGCGCTTCACGCGCGACTACGCCCTCGAACGCGCCGGCGGCAAGGCCGACGCCGCCGTGACCGCCGCGGCCCTCGAACTCCTCGAGATCGACCAGCACGGCCTCGACGACATGGACCATCGCTTCCTCCGCGCGATGGCCGAGAAGCATAACGGCGGGCCGGTCGGCCTCAGCAGCATCGGCGCCGCCATCGGCGAAGACGCCCACACGCTCGAGGAAGTCCACGAGCCTTTCCTCGTGCAGGAAGGCTACGTCGTCCGCACCCCGCAAGGGCGCGTCCTGGCTCCGAAAGGCTGGCTGGCCGTGGGCCTGCAGCCGCCTTCGTTCTGAGGTCGGCGTTCTGACGCTGGACAACGGCGTTTTCCCTCGGCTAAGGTCGACCCCTCAAAGCCATGGCAAAACGTTGGGTCATCAAGCTCGGTTCCGGCCTCCTCACCCGCAAGGACGGCAAGGTCGACCGCGTCCAGATCGGCCGCATCGTCGATCAGGTCGCCGGCCTGCATCAGCGCGGCATCCAGGTCGTGCTGGTCACCTCCGGTGCCGTCGCCGCAGGCATGACCGCCATGGGCCTCGAGAAGCGCCCGAAGGAAGCCCGCGAACTCCAGGCCTGCGCCACCGTCGGCCAGCCGGAGCTGATGTCGGAATACGGCAAGCACCTCCGTCGCCACAAACTGCTGGGTGCGCAGATGCTGCTGACCTACTGGGACCTCGATAGCCGAGCCTGCACGCGCAACGCCCGCGCGACCCTCGACCTCCTTCTCTCCCGCAAGCGCTTCGTCCCGATCATCAACGAGAACGACGCCATCGCCGACGAAGAGATCAAGGTCGGCGACAATGATCGTCTCTCCGCCCACGTCGCCGCCCTCGTCGGCGCCGACCTGCTCATCATCCTCTCCGGCATCCAAGGCCTGATGACTAAGTCCGACGGCACCGGCGACCTCATCCCTTCCGTCCGCAAGATCGACGACTCCGTGCGCGCCCTCGCCGGCGGCGCGGGTTCCGAACGCAACGTCGGCGGGATGGTCACGAAGCTGCTCGCCGCGGAGATCGCGGCCGAAGGCGGCGTCGACACGATCATCGCCAGCGGCCGTCGCGAGAAGGTCCTGCTCGCACTCGCCGAGGGCAAGAAGCTCGGCACGCGCTTCTCGCTGAAGAAGAAATGAGCGACCTCCTCCAGCGCGTGACGGAGATCGCCCGCACGGCCAAGAAGGCCTCGCGCGCCCTCGCCCTCGCCCCGACCGCCGTCCGCGACGCCGCCCTGCGTGCCGCCGCCCAGGCCCTCCGCGCCGACGAACCCGCCATCCTTGAGGCCAACGTCCAGGATCTCGCCGCCGCCAAGGCCAAGGGCCTCACGGACGCGATGACCGACCGCCTGCGTCTCGACCACGCCCGCCTCGAAGATATCGCGGTCGCCTGTGAAGCCGTCGCGAAGCTCCCCGATCCCGTCGGCGAAGTCACCGAGGATTGGACCCGCCCCAATGGCCTGCGCATCATCCGTCGTCGCGTGCCGATCGGCCTCGTCGCCATCATCTTCGAATCGCGCCCCAACGTCACCGTCGACGCCGCCGCCCTCTGCCTGAAGTCCGGCAATGGCTGCGTGCTCCGCGGCGGCAGCGAAGCGATCCACACGAACATCGCGCTGTCGAAGTCGTTCGCGACGGGCCTGCGCGCCGCCGGCCTGCCCGCCGAAGCCGTCACGCTCCTTCCCTTCACCGACCGCGAAGCGGTGCCCGCCCTCGGCTCCCTGCGCGGCATCGTCGACATCATCGTCCCCCGCGGCGGCCCCGGCCTCATCGAGGCGGTGGTCAACTCCGCCAAGGTCCCCGTCATCAAACACGACGCCGGCATCTGCCACGTCTACGTCCATGCGCAGGCCGACCTCGCGATGGCCGAACAGATCGTGCTCAACGCGAAGTGCCAGCGCCCTAGCGCCTGCAACGCCCTCGAGACCCTGCTCGTCGACGCCGCCGTCGCTCAGAAATTCCTCCCGAAGATGGCCGCCGCCCTGACGGCCAAGAAGACCGAGGTCCGCGCCTGCGCCCAGTCGCTGCCGCTGATGCCCGGCGCCACGGCCGCCACGGAACAGGATTTCCGCACCGAGCACCTCGGCCTCATCCTCAACGTGAAGATCGTCGCCGGCCTCGCCGAGGCGGTCGCCCACGTCGAGGACTACGGCTCGCACCACTCCGACGCCATCATCACGGCCGACGAGTCCGCCGCCCGCGCCTTCCTCGCCCAGATCGACAGCGCCTGCGTCTATTGGAACGCCAGCACCCGGTTCACCGACGGGGGCGAGTTCGGCTTCGGGGCCGAAGTGGGCATCTCCACGGACCGTCTGCACGCCCGCGGACCCATGGGGATCCGTGAATTGACCACCTGGAAGTTCGAAATCGTCGGCCAAGGCCAGGTTCGGGGTTAATTTGGGTCGGTTTTCCGTTTGACAGACCCCCTCCCGAAAACCTTTGTTACCCTTCCTTTTGGCTACCGGGGTGGTAGCTCAGTTGGTTAGAGCGCCGCACTGTCACTGCGGAGGTCACGGGTTCGAGTCCCGCCCATCCCGCCAGCCAAAAGGGTTTACTTTCCGACCGGTCCGCCGGTCCGGAAAGGACTGCCCGGACGCCGTCACCTGACCGCCACCCGGCCTTGGCGGGACTGTGCATCCTTTTTGCTTCCCCCTCCGTGCCGAGTGGACAGAAATCACTCACCCATGAGCAAGAAAGTCCTGATCATCGGCGCCGGCGGCGTCGGCAACGTCGTCGCCC
This sequence comes from Verrucomicrobiota bacterium, assembly GCA_046301395.1. Taxonomy (GTDB): domain Bacteria; phylum Verrucomicrobiota; class Verrucomicrobiia; order Opitutales; family UBA953; genus UBA953. Next base: position 18,703 of record JBKCKE010000238.1, read on the forward strand.
ACAAGTGCGCCATGAACTCCGAGTCCTTCTCGGAAGTCATGCTGGCCTCCCGCAACGAGAACAAGTGCAAGGCCATCGCCGCCGACGTCAAGGCCGCCACGGGCCGCACGATCCGCACCGCCGCCGTCGACGCGGACGACGTCAAGGCCACGGTCGCCCTGATCAAGTCCTTCGGCGCCGACCTGCTCATCAACGTCGCCCTGCCCTACCAGGACCTCCACCTGATGGACGCCTGCCTCCACGCCGGCATCCACTACGTCGACACGGCCAACTACGAGCCGCCCCATCTCGCGAAGTTCGAATACTCCTGGCAGTGGGCCTACCGTGAGCGCTTCGAGAAGGCCGGCCTCACCGCCCTCCTCGGCTCGGGTTTCGACCCCGGCGTGACCAACGTCTTCTGCGCCTATGCCCAGAAGCACCTCTTCGACACGATCGAGACGATCGACATCATGGACGCCAACGCCGGCGACCACGGCTACAAGTTCGCCACCAACTTCAACCCGGAGATCAACATCCGCGAAATCACCCAGCGCGGCCGCTTCTGGGAGAAGGGCGAGTGGAAGGAGACCGACCCCCTCTCCGTCAAGTGGGTGTATGACTACCCGGTCGTCGGCCCGAAGGACAGCTACCTGCTCTACCACGAGGAACTCGAATCCCTCGCGATCAACATCAAGGGCCTGAAGCGCATCCGCTTCTTCATGACCTTCTCCGAGAACTACCTCACGCACCTGCGCGTCCTCGAGAACGTGGGCATGACCCGCATCGACCCGATCGACTTCCAGGGCCACCAGATCGTCCCGATCCAGTTCCTGAAGGCGCTCCTCCCCGACCCGGCTTCGCTCGGTCCGCGCACCAAGGGCAAGACCTGCATCGGCTGCGAAATCACGGGCGTCAAGGACGGCAAGCCCCGCAAGGTCTTCATCTACAACGTCTGCGACCACCAGGAATGCTACGCCGAGGTGAAGTCCCAGGCGATCAGCTACACGACCGGCGTCCCGGCCGCCATCGGCGGCGCGATGCTCGCCGGCGGCCAGTGGCTCAAGCCCGGCGTCTGGAACATGGAAGAGATGAACCCGGATCCGTTCATGGACGAGCTCAACAAGCGCGGCCTGCCCTGGCACGTGAAGGAACTCCCGGTCGCCTGAACGACCGCCACGTAAGCCCGCTGCCAAGCGGGCTTTTCGTTTGCGCCGCCCCCCGACCCTACCAACTTCAACGCCGTGTCCGACGCCCTCACCGAAGCCTTCCGGAAAGTCGACCTGAGCCAGGTCCCGAGCCCTTGCCACGTCCTCCATCGCGGCCTGCTGGAGCAGAACCTCCGCATCCTGCGCTCCGTGATGGACCGCTCGGGCGCCAAGGTCCTCCTCGCGCTCAAGGGCTTCGCGCAGTTCAGCGAGGCGAAGCTGATCGCGAAGTACCTCGCGGGCACGACTGCCAGCGGCATCAACGAGGCGCTCCTCGGACGCGAAGAATTCGGCGGCGAAGTCCACGCCTACTCGCCGGCTTTCAAGGACGAGGAGTTCGCCCACCTGCTCCGCGTCGCCGACCATATCTCGTTCAACTCGCCCACGCAGTGGAAGCGCCACAAGGCCGCCGCCCTCGCCTCTGGTCGAAAGATCTCCTTCGGACTACGCGTCAACCCGGAGCACGCCGAGGTCGACGTCGAACTCTACAATCCCTGCGCGGCCGGATCCCGCCTCGGCTCGCTTCGCTCCGAGATCAAGTCGGCCGCCGACCTTGAAGGGCTCGAGGGCCTCCACTTCCACACGATGTGCCAGCAGGGCTCCGACGTGCTCGAACGCACGGTCGCGGCCTTCGAGGCGAAGTTCGGCGAATTCATCCCGCAGCTGAAGTGGGTCAACTTCGGCGGCGGACACCACATCACCCGCGAGGGCTACGACCTCGAGCGTCTGATCCGGGTCATCACGGGCTTCCGCCAGCGCTGGGGCCAGCACATCCAGGTCTACCTCGAACCCGGCGAAGCCATCGGCATCGGCACCGGCGTCCTGGTCGGCACGGTCCTCGACCTGGTCCACAACGGCGTCGATATCGCCATCATCGACATCTCGGCGACCAACCACATGCCGGACACGCTGGAGATGCCCTACCGGGCCGACATCATGGATGCCGACCTGCCGGGTAAACTGCCGCACACCTCCCGCCTCGGCAGCGTCACCTGCCTCGCCGGCGACGTCATCGGCGACTACTCTTTCGCCGCGCCGCTCAAGATCGGCCAGCGCCTGGTGTTCATGGACATGTCGCACTACACCTTCGTGAAGAACACCACCTTCAACGGGGTGCCCCTGCCGGCGATCGCCAGCTTCGATCCGACGGCCGGACAGGTCCAGGTCGTCCGTCGCTTCGGCTACGCCGACTACAAGAACCGCCTGTCCTGAGCGGGGCTAGGTCTTGACCCCCGGA
>JBKCKE010000239.1:0-7655 GCA_046301395.1 Verrucomicrobiota bacterium
CTCTTCTTGTCCCCTTGCCAGCGTGCCAGCCTGCCCCCTAGTTTCGGGCCGTGTTCACCCTGCTTAAGACCGATACGACCACGGCCGCGCGCCTCGGCGTCCTGAAGACCCCCCACGGGGAGGTCCGCACGCCGGTCTTCATGCCGGTAGGCACCCAGGCCACGGTCAAAGGCCTCTCGCCCCAGCAGGTCGCCGAGACGGGCGCCCAGATCCTGCTCAGCAACACCTACCACCTGAACCTCCGTCCGGGCCGTGAGATCGTCCGCGCCGCCGGCGGCCTCCACAAGTTCATGCATTGGGACAAGCCGATCCTGACCGATAGCGGCGGCTTCCAGGTCTTCTCGCTCGCGAAGCTCCGCACGATCACCGACGAGGGCATCCATTTCAGCTCCCATCTCGACGGCAACAAGCTGTTCCTCGACGTGAAGGACTGCTTCGACATCCAGGACGCGCTGGGCTCGGACATCGCGATGGTGCTCGACGAGTGCCCGCCCTACCCTTGCGACCGCGCCTCGTGCGAAGTCGCCGTGACCCGCTCCATCCGCTGGGCGAAGGAGATGCTCCAGCTGGCCAAGGACAGCGGTTTCCTGGCCTCGGGCCGTCACCTCTTCTGCATCAACCAGGGCTCGGTCTACGACGACCTCCGCATCCGTTGCGCCGAAGAACTCGGCGGCCTCGATTTCCCCGGGCACGCCATCGGCGGCGTCAGCGTCGGCGAGCCGGAGGAACACATGCTCCATCAGGTCGGCCTCGTCGCCCCGCTCCTCCCCAAGAACAAGCCTCGGTACGTGATGGGCGTCGGCACCCCGCCCCAGCTCCTCCGCATGGTCGCGCTCGGCGCGGACATGTTCGACTGCACGATGCCCACGCGCATCGGCCGCCACGGCGGCGCGTTCACGCCCGACGGCCCGATCAGCGTGAAGCACCTGCGCTACAAGGAAGACCACCGCCCGCTCGTCGAAGGCATGGACAACTATACCTGCCGCCACTTCTCGCGCGCCTACCTGCGTCACCTGCATCACGCCGGCGAACAGCTCGGCGGCACCCTGCTCGCGCTGCACAACATCCACTTCCTGCAGGACCTCATGGCCCAGGCCCACGCGCACATCGCCGCGGGCGACTTCGCCGCCTGGTCCAAAGCCTGGTGCGAACGCTACGAAGCCGGCGCGAAGGACGAGATTCCGGCGGACTAGAGACGACCGATACGTCCTTCTCGGGTGTCGGGTCTCGGGCCTCAGGTCCCAGGTTCAGGTCTTCAGGTTCGGGTGTCAGCCCCGGGTCCTGCACCTGAACCTGAACTGCCGAACCAGATACCCGAGGGCCGAGACCTGAGACCTGAAAAGGAATCAGCCCCACCCCCGCACACTATGTCGTGACGCGGTGCTGCCCCTACCTCGAGGCAAAGACGACACCCCCTTGCCCACCTGCCAGCGTGTCAACGTGCCCCCTCGCTTTGACCTTCGGTCAAAGCGAAAAGCTCTCCCCACAGGAACAGCTGGCCTTGGCGTTGGGGTTGGAAAACTTGAAGCCTCCGCCGATCATCTTGTCGGAATAATCCAAGTGGGTGCCGCGGAGATAGAGGGCCGACTTCGGATCGACCAGGACCTCGACGCCGGCGGAGCGGACGAGGATGTCGGCCGGCTTGGCCTCGCCGACGAAGCGCATCTTGTAAGACAGCCCGTTGCAGCCGCCGCCGGAAATCGCCACGCGCAGGAAACGCCCTTGCGCCTCCCGGGCCGCCAAAGCAAGGACCTTCACCCCGGCCGGAGCCGTCAGGCGGATCAGACGCTCGTCGGCGACGCGCGGACCGGCGGCTGGTGCGGAAGTATCCATCTGTACCCAACATGAGGCGGGTACCCATGAAAGACAAGCCGCCAGCCCCTTTCGCCGGCCGGCCCTCAAAACAGGCTTGCCCGCCGCCCTCCCCGGAGGGTTATGATGCTGGTCCGGGTCACGGTCGCGTAGCTCAGTTGGTTAGAGCGCAGCATTCACATTGCTGAAGTCACAGGTTCAAGTCCTGTCGCGACCACCACCCGGGATCTTTCCGCCGACGGCCGCCTAACGAGCGTCCGTGAAGGGCTTCTATTACTTTATAATATTACAGGGCAGATTGTAATTAGGTGTTCCCAGCGAACTGTCGCCTAATTATTCCATAGCCTTTCGCTGACGGATACATCCTCCCCGGCCGCTCCTTCCGCATCCTTTCCTGACCGCACCTTCCGATGTCCGAGCCCACCTCGTCCAGACTTCCCGCGCAGCTCGCCGAGCTGCTGACGTTCCTGCATGAGCGCCAGGAGAAGCGCGGCAACTGCACCATGAAGGATCGGGCCGAACTCTGGCTGCGCTACGGCGGCGACCAGATGGACATCAGCCCTCCGAACTTCCACCATGCCCTCGCGAGCTGGCTCGCGAACGCCGGCCTGGTCCACAAGGACAAGGCCGCCGATGTGGCCGCGGTCCTGTACTGCCTCGGAGTGACTAATTCGAATAATCTGTTCCAGAAAGTTAACCAAGGGAAGCTGGTCAGCCTCGGCATCGGCAAGAACGGACGCCGTAACGCCAAGGGCTCGCGGAAATCCTAAGGATTCGGACGGGCCGCCGGCGCCCGCCGCCCCGCTGAACCCGTTGACAAGGTCCCGGGCCTGCGGATGATGGCGGGATGAGCCGGCATCAGCAAAGGCGCCAACAAGAGGTCGCTCGGGCGCGTTCCTTCCTGGAACGCCGCATGAACGACCTCCGCTCCCGCCTCGGCCTGAAGCCGGACGCCGTCCCCCTGCCCGGGGAAGCCGCCTACGAGGACACCGAGATCGGCCGCGCCCCGGGCCAGCTGCCGGCCGCCTCCCCCTTCGAATCGACCGTCCCGACCAAGTTCCGGGTCATCTCCTACGACGAATCCAGTTGCAAGGTGGAGGAGTTCGCCGACCTGGATTCCGTCGGCCGCTACGCCGGCAAGCAAGGCATGGTCTGGATCCAGGTCCTCGGCATCACCGACCCGCAGATCGTCCACATCGTCGGGGCCTTCTTCGACATCCCGATGCTCGCCCAGGAGGACGTCCTGACGAACACCTCCCGCCCGAAGTTCGAGGAACACGGCGACAAGCTCCTGGCCATCGCCCGCGCCGTCCGCATCGGCGTCGAGGAAGACACCCCGCGCGGCCAGCAGATCTCCATCGTCGCCGCCCAGAACTGGGTCATCTCCTTCCACGAGAACGATGAGAAGGTCTTCGAAGCCGTCGAGAAGCGCATCGCCGACAACAAAGGCAACATCCGCAAGTGGCACGCCGGCTACCTCGTCTACTCGCTCCTGGACACGCTGGTCGACCGGTTGCTCTACCAGACCGAAGAGATCGAGGACGCCACCACCGAACTCGAGGACTCCATCCTCAAGGGCACCGATGACTGGGACCTCAACGAGGTCTACCGCCTCAAGCGCATCGTCGTGCGCCTCAGCCGCCTCGCCCAGCCGCTCAAGGACATGGTCAGCGTCCTCGAGCACTACGAGCACCCTCTCCTGCCGACGTCCCTGGACATGTTCCTGCGCGACCTCTACGACCACGCCATCCGCGCGGCCGACCGCATCGAGCACGCCCGCATGATCCTCCAGGACCTGCAGGAATACCACCACACCCAGCAGGAACGGAAGACCAACGAAGTCATCCGCGTGCTGACGGTGATGAGCTCGGTCTTCATCCCGCTGACCTTCTTGGTAGGACTCTGGGGCATGAACTTCCACTTCATGCCGGAGATCCACACGGAGTGGGGCGAGAAATACGGCTACTTCCTGGCGCTCGGCTCCATGGGCGCCCTCGCGACCGGCATCATCCTCTGGATGAAGCGGAAGCGGTGGTTCTAAGCGAAGAACAGAGGACTGCGTTGAGCTCTGAGTGGAGGACTGAATGGAGGGCTGAATTAAGGCAGAGGCAGAAGGGCTCCGCAGGCTGTCTTTTCTGTATCTTTATCAATTCAGCCCTCCATTCAGCCCTCCACGCTGTCCTCCATTCAGTCCTCAATTCAGCGTCCTCACGCACAATCCTGCGCGTCGACGTCGATGACGTCGATGACGTCTTCGTCACCGAGGATCTTGGCGCGCAGCGGCAGCAAGGCGGCGAGGAGCGATTTCACGCCGGTGACGAGATACCAGATGTGCACGCGGTGCTGGTCCTGGACCTTCTCGAACGGACACGGGGCCGGGCCGCGGATTTCGCAAAGGCCGGGATGCAGGCGCTCGAGCTCCTTGACCCAGGCGTCGGCGACGAAGTTGACCTTCTCGGCGTTACGCCCGCGGAAGACGTGACGGATGAGGTGCCGATCCGGCGGGTAGCCGAACTCGGCGCGCTTCTCGAGTTCGGCGGCCGCGAAGCCGTGGAAGTCGAGGCGCTTGGCGAACTGGATGGGGTCGGAGGCGGGCTGGAAGCTCTGCACGACGACCACGCCCTCAAGGTCACCACGGCCTGCGCGCCCGGCGACCTGGGTGAGCAGCTGGAAGGTACGCTCGGCGGCGCGGAAGTCCGGCAGCTGCAACGAGAGGTCGGCGTCGATGATGCCCACCAGCGTCACGCGCGGGAAGTCGAGGCCCTTGGCGATCATCTGCGTGCCGAGGAGCATGTCGTATTTGCCGGCGCGGAAATCCGAGAGTACCTTCCGGAAGAGGTCCTTCTTGCCCATCGTATCGGCGTCGATGCGGGCCACGCGGGCGCGCGGGAAAAGCTGGGCGATGGTCTCTTCGACCTTCTGGGTGCCGTAGCCCTTCCAGCGGACCTTCGGGGAACGGCAGCTCGGACAGAGTACCGGGGCGCGCTCCTGATGGTTGCACAGGTGGCAGCGGGCGGTGTCGTCGGTCCGGTGCAACGTCAGCGAGACGCTGCAGCGCTTGCACTGGACGGCCTCGCCGCAATCCGGGCAGACCAGGGAGCGTGAATGCCCGCGGCGGTTGAGGAAGAGAATCGTCTGCTCACGGCGTTCGAGCCGGGCGCGGATACCGTCGGTCAGCTCACGGGAAAGGATATGCTGGCCCTTCGAGTGGAGGACCTCGCGTCGCATATCCACGATGCGGAAGGCCGGCATCGGGCGGTCATCGACGCGCTTGGCCATCACATCGAGGGCGTAGCGGCCGGCCGAAGCGTTCTTCCAGGTCTCGAGCGAAGGCGTGGCGGAGCCCAGCACGCAGGCCGCGCCGAGGACCGACGCACGCATCACCGCGACGTCGCGGCCATGATACATCGGCGTCTCGCCCTGCTTGAAGGAAGGCTCGTGCTCCTCGTCGACCACGATGAGGCGAAGGTTCGGGAGCGGAGCGAAGACGGCCGAACGCGCGCCGACCACCACCCTCGCCTGCCCGAGCGACATCGCCATCCAGGCGTCGAAACGCTCGCCGGCGGAAAGATGGCTATGCCAGACGACCACCTTGGCGCCGAGGTCGGCGAGGCGGGAGCGGAGCCGGCCGACCGTCTGCGGCGTCAGCGCGACTTCGGGTACGAGGAAGATCGCGGAGCCGCCTTCGGCCACGACCTTGCGGATGAGCGCCACGTAGACCTCCGTCTTGCCGGAGCCCGTGACGCCGTGCAGGAGGTGCGCCCGGAAGGCTTTGGAATCCAGAGTCTGCGTGACCGAGGCCACCGCGGCGACCTGTTCGGGATTCAGGGTGTGTCCGGCCGAGGCGATGGTCTCTCCTTCGGCGTAAGGGTCATTGTAGGCCACGCGCCAGAGCACGCTGGCGTCCTCCTTGACCGTGCCGGCCTTGATCAACGCATCGACGGCCTGCTGGGCGACGCCGAGGCCTTCGACCATCTTCGCGCGGTCGGCCGGCTCCGTCTGGGCCGTCAGGAAATCGATGACCTGCGCCTGACGCGGGGCCTTCTTGCGGAGCTTCGCGAGCCCCTCGGGTTCGGGCGGGGCGATGAGCGTGAGGAGGCGACGCAGCACCGGGCGGACGCCCTTGCGCACCGCGGCGGGCAGGACGGTCTCCAGGACGGAGTTCAGGCCGCAGCCGTAGTAGCTCGCCATCCACTCGGCCAACTTGCAGCAGTCGGGCGTCATCACTGGCTGCTCATGCTCGAGCGTCATGATGCTGCGCAGGCGGGCGGAAGGCGGCGGCTCGGCCGGATATTTCCAGACGACGCCGATGCTGGTGCGGCCGCCGAGCGGCACGCGGACCAGCTGGCCGACCTTAAGGACTTCCTTCAGGGCCGCCGGCACGGAGTACGAGTAGGCCCGGGCCCCGCCGTCAAACGGGACCACCTCGGCGACGCCGGGTTCGATTTCTCCGAAGAGATCGGGCACAGGGGGAGGCTCGCCGAAGCGAGGCGGGGATTCAAGCGAGGGTTACCGACCGGACCTGAATTAGCCTCAGGCGTGCATATCCGTGGTCGGCACGCCCGAATGGGCCGCGATCCGGGCGCACATCAGGGCCCAGAAGCAACCGATGCAGTTGGCGACGACCAGCTGGAGGTCGGTGGGCATGCTGTAGAAGATCAGCGTGCCGGGGAACCAGACGAAGTAGTTCGTCAGCAGGTTCGGCAGGACCAGGCGGCGATACCAGCCCGGGCCCATCGCCGCGCGCAGGCGGGCGGTGTCCCAGCCGCAATCCTTCCAGAGGTGGGAGATCGCGTTGAACGGCGCACCGATGAAGATCGTGAAGCCGGCCATGTCGACGAGCACCTTGAGCAGGACGGTGCGCAGGTTGGCTTCGCTCCCGAACCAGGCCGCCTGCAGGGTGTAGAAGTAACTGACCAGCATCCCCATCAGGGCCCACCAGACCATGCTGTGCAGGAGATCGCGGAAGGGATGCGCCGGACGGAGCCCACGGAAGACCATGCGGAAACACCAAGGGATCAGGCCGGAGGTGATGGCGGTGCAGATCGCCGCGAAGGCCATCGGGCTGGCCGCGTTGACGGCCCCGATCCGGTTGAGCGCCGTGGCGACCTCCGGGACGTTGTAATACGCCACGACCAGGCCGGCGGCGCCCAGCATGATGATCGCCAACGGCAGGGCGATATCCCGCAACGCCTTGATACCCGCGGTCAACGGGGAAGCGGAAGGTTCGCTCATGCGAGGAACTTGCGGAGCAACTGGTCGATGAGGACCGGGTTCGCCTTGCCCTGCGTGCGCTTCATGATCGGACCCTTGAGCGCGTTGATGGCCTTCTCGTTACCGGCGCGGTATTCGGCGATGGATTTCGCCACGGCCGGATCGGCGATGACTTCCTGGACGATCTTCTCGAGCTCGCCGGTGTCGCTGTTCTGACGGAGACCCTTGGCGTCGACGATGGCGGCGGCATCCTGGCCGGTCTTGAACATCTCGGTGAAGACTTCCTTGGCCTGCTGCTTGGAGATCACGCCGTCGTCGGTCAGCTTCACCAGGCCGGCGAGCTGCGCGGGCTTGATGGGGCAGGACGCGAGCGAGACGGGGGCCGAAGCGGCGTCGTCGAAGGCGCCGGCGGCACCGGCCGAGGCGGCGAGGTCGCGGAGGAGGTCGTTGGCGACGAGGTTGGCGATGCCCGACGGGTTCGTCGGATGCGCGGCCACGGCCGCCTCGAACCATTCGGCGAGGGCGCGGTCGTTCACGAGCACCGAGGCGGCGGTGTAAGGCAGGCCGAGCTTCTCGACGTAGCGACGCTGGCGGTCGTAAAGGTTCTCCGGGACCTGCTTCGCGAGGCG
>JBKCKE010000240.1:0-23767 GCA_046301395.1 Verrucomicrobiota bacterium
CACGAACTTCTTCCGCGACGAGATCCTCGACGAGGCCTCGCTGCCCGTGAAGCGCGTCGGCTACACGCCGTGCTTCCGCCGCGAAGCCGGCAGCTGGGGCGCGCACGTGCGCGGCCTGAACCGACTGCACCAGTTCGACAAGGTCGAGCTCGTGAAGTGGACGCACCCGGACAAGTCGTTCGAAGAACTTGAGCTGCTCCGCGGCGACGCCGAGCGCCTGCTCCAGAAACTGGACCTCCCTTACCGCGTGCTGATGATCTGCGCCGGCGACATCGGTTTCTCGCACAGCAAGCAGTACGACCTCGAAGTCTGGGCCGGCGGCCAGAAGCGCTGGCTCGAGGTCTCGAGCTGCTCCAACTTCACGGACTTCCAGGCCCGTCGCGCGGGGATACGTTTCCGCCCTAAGGACGGAAAGCCCGAGTTCGTCCACACCCTCAACGGTTCCGGCCTCGGCCTGCCGCGCGTCCTCGCCGCCATCCTGGAGAACAATCTCCAGGCCGACGGCACCGTGCGCGTGCCTGAGGCGCTCCGTCGCTGGTACGGCAAGGACACGCTGTCCTTCTGAGGCCCGCTTTGGATTGGCAGGGAACCGGCGCGACGTAGTCTGAACGCGTGCCGATGAGCCTGCCCAGTCCCGACGCCTTACGCGCGGCCGCCCAGCGGCTGCCGCGGCTGCCGTCGGCTCCGGCTTCGTCCGGCCCCGTCGCCGTCGCGGTCTCCGGCGGCGCGGATTCGGTCTACCTGCTCTGCGCGCTCTGGGCCGACGAAGCTTTGCGCCCGCGCCTACGCGTCCTGCATTTCGATCATCGCGTGCGGGGCGAAGCTTCGGCCGAGGACGCGCGCTTCGTCGCAGCCTTGTGCGCTTCGCTCGGCATTCCGTGCGCGGTCGGCGTGAGGGCAGGGCAGGGGATGGCATCCGAAGCGGAACTACGCACAGAGCGCGACGCGTTCTTCGCGCAGCAGCGCGTGGCCCTCGGATACGAACTACTCTGCACCGCGCACCATCTCGATGACGTCGTCGAGAATGCGCTGATGCGTCTCGCCCGTGGGGCGGGCCTCGCCGGTCTCGCCGCCCCGCGCGTGCTCCAGTCTTTTCACGATGGGCACCGCCGTTGGCGCCCGTTGATCCAAGCCGACATCGATAAGCGAGCGTTGCTCGCGGGCCTGCGGGCCGCGGGCATCCCTTGGCGCGAAGATGCCACCAATCTCCTGCCGATTGCGTCCCGCAATCGCGTCCGCGCCTGGCTCGCCGCCGGCGGTATTGACGCGATGGGCGAAGGTTATGCCGAAGGCTTCGCCCGTTCTGCCCGCATCCTCGGCGAGGCGCAGGTCGCGCTGGCGCAGTGGGCGGGCGAACTCGGCTGCGTGGTCGGCCCGGATGGCACGATGCCCGTCGCCGCGCTCCGGGGCCGTCCCTCCGCCCTGATTCAGGAATCGCTCCGCGCCTTCCTGCATGCGCATGAAGTCACGGATCCGAGCGAATCGTCCTTGGCTCCCTTGGCCGCGGCGATCGCCGCCGGACGTGACGCCCAGGCCAGCGTGCGCGGTCGTCTCGTGCGCGTCGCCGCCGGAGCGTTGAGCGTCCCGCAGGAACCGTTGGTCTTTGGCGCCGCCGAGCGTCGGCTCACCTGCGGCTTGCCCGACGACGAATGCGGCCTCCTTGCCGAACCTGTCGACGTGGATGCGACATTGTGGGCCAGACTGTCCAAGGGGGACATTTCGCCCGACCGGGAAGCCTACGTCGTGGCGCCGGCCGAGGCGCTCGTCTGGCGCGGCCGCGTGGACGGCGATCGTTATCAGCCGTTGGGCTCGCCGGGCTCGGCCAAACTTTCCGACCTGCTCATCAACCGCAAAATCCCCGCCGAAAAGCGGGAGGCTCTCCCGGTGGTCTTGGCGGGCTCCGCGATCCTCTGGGTGCCCGGTCTGCCGCCGGCCGAATCCGCTCGCCTGCTCGGCCCGACGAAGGGGGCTCTCCGGTTGACTTGGCTTGGGCCCTGCTTAGGTTAAAACCCTTGCCCATGAGTCAAAACGACCAGCCGGATGATAATAAGAACGGCCCCCGCCTGAACACGAAACCGGTGTTCATCTGGCTGCTGCTCATGGTGGCCATCATCGCCCTGTTCAACCTGCCGGGCGCCGCCTCCGGCAACGCCGTCCAGGTCCTCAACGTCTCGCAGGTCCTCTCCTACGCCCAGGAGAAGAAGATCAAGAACCTCACCCTCCAGCCCAACCCCACCTCGGGTTCGGAGAGCTGGGTCCGGATCTCCGGTGAGCTCGCCGTCGCCGGCGCCGACGCCGGCGACAAGTCCCGCTTCACCGCCGACGGCCGCCTGACCGAGAAGGAGTTCGAACTGCTCCGCGCCTCCGTCGCCCGCGACGCTTTCAAGGAAATCCCCGCCCAGACCGGCTGGACGATGTTCCTCTACAACGTGCTGCCCACGCTGCTGGTCTCCGGCGTGGTGCTGTTCATGATGTATCGCTTCCTCAAGAACGCCAACCGCGGCGCGATGCAGTTCGCCAAGTCCCGCGCCCGCCTCAACGCCAACGAGAAGGAGACGACCACCTTCAAGGACGTCGCCGGCTGCGACGAGGCCAAGGAAGAGGTGAAGGAGATCGTCGATTTCCTCAAGGACCCCAAGCGCTTCACCAAGATCGGCGCCAGCATCCCGAAGGGCGTGCTCATGGTCGGGCCTCCCGGCACCGGCAAGACCCTGCTCGCGCGCGCCGTCGCCGGCGAGGCGGGCGTGCCTTTCCTCAGCATCAGCGGTTCCGACTTCGTCGAGATGTTCGTCGGCGTCGGCGCGGCCCGTGTCCGCGACACTTTCGAGCAGGCCCGTAAGCTCGCCCCTTGCATCATCTTCATCGATGAGATCGACGCGGTCGGCCGCCAGCGCGGCGCCGGCGTCGGCGGCGGCAATGACGAACGCGAGCAGACCTTGAATTCCTTGCTCGTCGAGATGGACGGCTTCGACGGCCAGGCCGGCGTCATCGTCATCGGCGCCACCAACCGTTCGGACGTGCTCGACGCCGCGCTGCTGCGTCCGGGCCGTTTCGACCGCCAGGTCTTCGTCGACCTGCCTGACCTGCGCGGCCGCGAAGCCGTCCTCGCCGTGCACGCCAAGCGTTTCCAGCTCGGCACGTCGGTCGACCTCCAGCGCGTCGCCCGCATCACGACCGGCATGTCCGGGGCGGACCTCGCCAACCTGCTCAACGAAGGCGCGCTCCACGCCGGCCGCCGCAATCGCGAGAAGGTCGAGATGGTCGACATCGAGGAAGCCCGCGACAAGATCTCGTACGGTCGCGAACGTCGCCGCGTCATGGACGCCGCCGACCTGCGCAACACCGCTTACCACGAAGCCGGCCATGCCGTCGTCCAGGCCCTCATCGACGACGGCGCGCTGCCGCTCCACAAGGTCACCATCCTGCCGCGCGGCCGCGCCCTTGGCATGGCGATGCTGATGCCGACCAAGGAACTCCTCGGTTACACGCGCCAGCGCCTGCTCGACTACATCTGCATGGCCATGGCCGGCCGCGTCGGCGAGAAGGTCATCTCCGGCGAGATCTCCAATGGCGCCTCGAGCGACATCAAGCAGGCCACCCGTTTCGCCCGCCAGATGGTCTGCGACTGGGGCATGAGCGACCTCGGACCGATCGCGTTCGGCGAGAACTCCGACACTGTCTTCCTTGGCCGGGAAATCTCGCGCACGCAGACCCACAGCGACGAGACCGCCCGCCGGATCGACGAGGCCATCTCCGCCATCGTCCGCGAGCAGTACGCCCGCGCCGAGAAACTCATCGCCGACAACGCGGAAGCCCATCGCAAGATCGCCGAAGCCTTGCTGCTGCACGAGACCCTCGACGGCGTCCATGTGATGGAAATTCTCAAGACCGGCGCGATCCAGACTCCCGTGGCCGCTCCGGCCACGACCCCGGCCGTGCCGGAGCCGGCTCCGTCCGTCCCTGCGCCGTCTGCCGACGCGGGCCCTGGCCTGCAATCCTCCCCGACCCCCGCTTGAGGTTTGCCCTCATCGGGCCAGGCGGGTAGGGTAGGGCATGGTCATCGGACTCACCGGAGGCATCGGTTGCGGCAAGTCGACCGCCGCCGCCTGCTTTGCCGAGCTGGGCTTCGTCATCATCGACGCCGACCAGTTGGCCCGTCAGGTCCTGGAATCTCACGTGTGCGTCAGCCGCCTGCGGGAGCGCTGGGGGGCCGCCTGCCTGGATAAGCAGGGTGTTCCTGATCGAAAGTGGATCGCCGCCAAGGTCTTCAACGACCCCGACGAGCGGGCCTTCTTGGAGTCGGTCACCCATCCTGAGGTGGCCCGTCTGCGACGTGAAGCCACCGCTGACGCCTCGGTCGATTACGTCGTCGAAATTCCGCTGCTTTTTGAGAAGGAACTCGCGGACGGTTTCAGTTCGGTCGTGGTCGTGGCCTGTTCGGATGACGTGCGCCGGGTCCGTCTGCGTGGCCGAGGCCTGTCTGACGAGGAGATTTCCGCCCGTATCGCGTCGCAACTTTCTCTCGTGGAGAAGGTTAAGCGTGCCAACGTCGTATTTTGGAACGACGGAGAGCCCGCCTTCTTGCGGGAGCAGGTCAGGGTTTGGGTCGGCAAGTCGAGGGGTGCGTAAATCGGCCAATCTTTGGTTAATTTGCGGTTGCGGGAAGGTTCCCCCGATTTAGGGTCATTTTCCCCGTTGTTCTCCTCTTTGAGGAGCAATCCCCCTATCCCCATTCTTCCGCTCCGGATTTCCCTACTGTGACGACCGCCGACGACTACGTCATCCAATTCATTCAGGACAAGGGGCTGGTGTCCCCTGCCGACGTGACCGAGGCCCGCGCCGCGACCGCTCCCGTGCCTGACGGCCAGAACCCCGACACCGTGGCCATCGCCAAACTGGTCGAGACCGGCAAGGTCGCCTGGCCCCAGATCACCGCCGCGTTGAGCAAGGAGTTCGACATGGAACTCATCGACGTGACCCAGGTGTCGCCGTCGGACGACATCCTCAAACTCATCAGCCGCGAACAGGCCGAAGCCCGTAACATCCTGCCGCTGCAGATGGACGGAGCCGAGCTCCTCGTCGCCATCTCGGACCCGCTCGACACCGAGACCCTCGACTCCGTCTCCGGCGTCCTGAAGCTTCCGCTCAACCCTAAGCTCGCCCCGCCGGACGCCCTGAAAGAGGCCATTTCGCGTTGCTATAGCGGCGGTCCCATCAGCGGCGGCGGCGCTTACAATGACATCCTCGGCAAGGGCGGCGACGACGGCATGGCCGTCGAACTGCCTCAGGGCGGCGACGTCAAGGAAGACGACGCGCCGATCATCCGTTACGTCAACTCGCTCATCGTCGACGCCATCCGTCGCAAGGCTTCGGACATCCACCTCGAGCCCCTCGAGAAGCGTTTCCGCGTGCGTTTCCGTATCGACGGCGTGCTGCAGGAGATGAAGGGTCCGCCCAAGCGCCTGCAGCCCTCGATCATCTCCCGCCTCAAGCTGATGGCGGAAGTCTCCCTGGCCGAGAAGCGCATCCCGCAGGACGGACGCATCCAGGCCCGCACCGGCGGACGCGACATCGACTTGCGCGTCTCGGTGCTCCCCACCGTCTACGGCGAATCGATCGTCATGCGAATCCTCGACAAGGAAGGCCTCAAACTGGGCCTGCCTGAGCTGGGTTTCTTCGCCGACGACCAGGCCAAGTTCCAAGGCCTCATCTCCGGTTCCGACGGCGTCTTCCTGGTCACCGGCCCGACCGGTTCCGGCAAGTCGACCACGCTTTATTCGGCGCTGAACTACATCAACAAGCCCGACCGCAAAATCATCACCGTCGAGGACCCGGTCGAATACCAGATGGCCGGCATCAACCAGGTGCAGGTGAAGCGCGACGTCGGCATGACCTTCGCCGCCGCCCTCCGCGCGATGCTCCGTCAGGCGCCGAACATCGTCATGATCGGTGAAATCCGAGATTTGGAGACCGCCGAAATCGCGATCAACGCGGCGCTCACGGGTCACATGGTGTTCTCCACCCTGCACACCAACGACTCCGTCTCCGCCGTCACCCGTCTCGTGGACATCGGCGTCAAGCCGTTCCTCGTGTCCGCGGCCCTCCGGGGCGCCCTCGCCCAGCGCCTCGTGCGCCGCAACTGCCAGGCCTGCGCCGCCCCGTACAAGCCGACGGCCAAGGAACTCTATTCGATCGGCATGACCGAGCAGGATCTCGCCAGCGCCACGCCCATGAAGGGCGCCGGCTGCCCCAAGTGCGGCGAGCGCGGTTACAAGGGTCGTCGCGGCGTCTTCGAACTCTTCGTCATCACCGAGGAGATCCAGGAGATGATCTACGGCGGCTCCAACCTCGTCGACCTGCGCCGCAAGGCCCGCGAGGCCGGCATGCGCACCATGCGTGAGGACGGCCAGCGCAAGGTCGCCTCCGGCATGACCACCATCGAGGAAGTGCTCGGAGCCACCGTCGCCGACGACGTCATCTGACCCGATGGCTTACGCGCTGAACCAGTTGTTGGAGGCCATGCTCGAGAACGGGGCCTCCGACCTGCACATCCGCGTCGGCCGCGCCCCCAGCCTCCGCGTCAACGGCGAGCTTGTCGTCGTCGAAGGCCCCGCCCTCACCGCCGCCGAGACCGAGGCCCTCGTGCTCGGTCTCGTGCCGCCCGCCCGCCGCGCCACGCTCGACGCCGACGGCGGCTGCGATTTCGCCTTCGCTTTCCGCGACCGGACGCGCCTCCGCGCCAACGCCTTCCGCGGCCACGGCGGTTACGGCATGGTCCTGCGCCTCCTCCCTTCCGGCATGTACACGCTCGAGCAGCTGCGGCTGCCGCTCGTGGTCAAGGACCTCCTCAAGCGCGCCCGCGGCCTGATCCTCGTGACCGGTCCGACCGGCTCCGGCAAGTCGACCACCCTGGCCTCGATGATCAACTGGATCAACGAGAACCAGCAGGGCCACATCATCACGATCGAGGATCCGATCGAGTACACCCACGCGCACAAGCAGAGCCTGATCACCCAGCGTGAAGTGGGCGAGGACCTGCCGACCTTCGCGGAAGGCGTCCGCTCCGCGCTACGTCAGGACCCCGACGTGATCCTCATCGGCGAGATGCGTGACCTCGAGACCATCGAGGCCGCCGTCACCGCCGCCGAGACGGGCCACCTCGTGCTGGGCACCCTGCATACCTCCGGCGCCACCCGCACGATCGACCGCATCATCGACGCCTTCCCGGCTTCGGCCCGCGACCAGATCCGCGCCCAGCTTTCGACTTCGCTCACCGCGGTCATCTCGCAGTGCCTGCTGCACACCAGGGACGACCGCCGCGTCGCCGCCTTCGAGGTCATGATCCGCACCGACGGCATCGCCGCCAAGATCCGCGAAGGCAAGACCTTCCAGCTGCTCACCGACATCGAGACCGGCGGCGCGCGCGGCATGCGCACGCTCGACAGCGACCTGCTCTCCCTGTTCTCCCAGGGCCTCGTGACCGAGGACGAAGTCTTCAGCTATTGCCTCAACCCCGAAGCCATGCGCGAGCGCATGCGCGGCGGCGTCTCCCCTCGCTAACCCCTACCCCTTTTTTCCCATGTTCGACGACCATAGTGACGTGATCCGTGACATCGCCCTCGAGGCCGGCCTCGTGACGCCCGCCCAAGCCGAGGAGGTCTGGGAATCCACCACCACCACCGGCAAGTCCTTCGGCGACAGTCTCGTCGACGCCGGCTACGCCGACCGCGGCGCCATCCTCCAGGCGATCGCCGACCATCTCGGTTCGCCTTACTACTCGACCGTCCCCGCCGACCCCGGCGAGGCGCTCGTGAAGCTGCTCAAGCCCGCCCAGGCGCACAAGTACGTCGTGCTCCCCGTCGCCGACGAGGCCGGGAAGCTGACCTTGCTCGCCAAGGATCCCTTCAACTCTTCCGTCATCAACGAGCTCAGCTTCATCCTCCAGCGGGAGATCGAGCTCGGCGTGGCCGACCCCGCCCAGGTCGAGGCCGGCGTCGTGCGCGTGTACGGCGAAGCGACCTCCTCCTCCATGGAGGACCTCCTCGGGGAATTCGGCGAAGTCGACGCCGCGGCCGCCACCGACGAAGACGTCACCAAGCAGGCCAGCCAGGCCCCGATCATCCGTTTCGTCGACCTTGTCCTCCAGGAAGGCGTCAAAGCCAAGGCCTCCGACATCCACTTCGAGCCCTTCGAGACCGAGTTCCGCATCCGTCTGCGCATCGACGGCTCGCTCTACGAGATGGCGCCGCCGCCCAAGAACCTCGCCTCGGCCGTCATCGCCCGCGTCAAGGTGCTCTCTTCGCTGAACATCGCCGAGCGCCGTATCCCGCAGGACGGACGCATCAAGACGACCATCAGCGGCCGCCAGATCGACCTCCGTGTGTCGACGCTGCCGACGCAGTTCGGCGAGTCCGTCGTGCTCCGAATCCTGGACAAGACCGTCGTCAACCTGAGCCTCGAGGCCCTCTCGATGCAGGACGACATCAAGGAAGGCATCCGCTCGATGGTCGGCCGTCCGAACGGCATCTTCATCGTCACCGGCCCGACCGGTTCCGGTAAGACCACCACGCTTTACTCGGCCCTCAAAGAGGTGAACACCGAGGACGTCAAGATCCTCACCGCCGAAGACCCCGTCGAATACGAGGTCGAAGGCATCATGCAGGTGCCGATCAACCACCAGGTCGGCCTGACTTTCGCCGCGGCGCTGCGTTCGTTCCTCCGACAGGATCCGGACACCATCATGGTGGGTGAAATCCGCGACATCGAGACCGCCCAGATCGCCGTCCAGGCCTCGCTCACCGGCCACGTCGTGCTTTCGACGCTCCACACCAACGACGCGCCCGGCGCCGTCACCCGACTGATCGACATGGGGCTGGAGCCGTTCCTCATCTCGGCCTCGCTCGAAGGCGTGCTCGCCCAGCGACTCCTGCGCCGCATCTGCAAGACCTGCCGCACGCCCTATGAGCCCGACAAGGACGTCGTCAACATGCTCGACGTCGACGCCCTCGAGATCGCGAACAAGAAGTTCTACTACGGCAAGGGCTGCCCGGACTGCAACCGCTCCGGCTACAAGGGCCGCCAAGGTCTCTTCGAACTGATGACGATCAACGACCAGCTCCGGGCCCTCATCACCCAGAAGGCGCCGACCCTCGTGCTCAAGCAGAAGGCCATCGAGTCGGGCATGCGTCCGCTGCGTGACGACGGCCTGCGCTGCATCTTCGACGGCCACACCTCGATCGAGGAAGTCCTCAAGTACACCTAACTTTAACCCCCACCCGCACCTCCCATGCCCGACTACAAGTACACCGCCATCGACCGCAACGGGTCCCAGGCCACCGGCCGGATCGACGCCGCCGACGACGCGCAGGCCCGCCAGAAGCTGATGGCGAAAGGCCTGATGGTCACCACGCTCGTGGCCGACTCGGCCGGCGCCAAGCCCGCGGCCGCCGCCGCCCCGGCCAAGGCCGGCTTCTCCTTCGGCGCCAAGGTGACGCAGAACGACGTGACCGTGATGACCCGCCAGCTGGCGACCCTGATCATCGCCGGCCTGCCGCTCCTCCGCGCCCTGGAACTGATCACCAAGCAGGAGCGCAACCCCGCCTTCAAGGCCGTCCTCGCCAACATCGCCGAGAGCGTCTCCCAAGGTAACAACCTCTCCGAAGCCCTGCAGTCCCATCCGAAGGTCTTCGACAAGCTCTTCGTCAACATGGTGCGCGCCGGTGAGGCGGGCGGCGTGCTCGACAAGGTCCTCGACCGTCTCGCGAAGTTCCGCGAGAAGGCCGAGCGCATCCAGAAGAAGGTCAAGTCCGCGATGGTGTACCCGGGCGTCGTCATGTCCGTCGCGCTCATCATCGTCTACATCCTGATGGTGAAGGTCGTCCCTTCGTTCCAGAAGCTGCTGGACAGCCAGAAGACCACGATGCCGCCCCTGACGCAGTTCGTCGTGGGCATCTCGAAGTTCCTGACGGAATTCTGGTGGGCCACCCCGATCGCCGTCTTCGGCATCTACTTCGGCCTGAAGAGCTGGCTCGCGTCCGAAAAGGGCAAGGCGGTGTTCGACAAGATGATCTTCCGCCTGCCGAAGGTCGGCACGTTCGTGCAGATCGTCTCCGTCTCCCGCTTCGCCCGCACCTTCGGCACCCTGATGGCCTCGGGCGTCCCGATCCTGCAGTCGATCACGATCACCCGCGACACCCTCGACAACGTCGTCATCGCCCACTCCCTCGAGCGCGTGCATGACCGCGTGCGCGACGGCGAACCGCTCTCGATCCCGCTCGAACAGTCCGGCGTCTTCCCGCAGATGGTCACTTCGATGATCCAGGTCGGCGAAGAGACCGGCCAGCTGCCCGAGATGCTCAACCGCGTCGCCGACATCTACGACGAAGAGGTCGACAACGCCGTGACCGCGCTGACTTCCATCATCGAGCCGATCCTCATCGTGTTCCTCGCCGTCGTGGTCGGCACGATCGTGCTCGCGATGTTCCTCCCGCTCATCGCGCTCATCACGAAGATGACCGGCGGCGGCTGAGCGATCCGTCCGCGTACGACTAAGCCCGGTCCGCAAGGAGCCGGGCTTTTTCGTGTCCAGGGCAGGGGAGCGACCCCCTAAAAAGGAGGCGGCTTGCATACCCCTATGCAAGCCGCCTGTTTTTTACTGCTTTATCTTACTTACCCCATTGTCCCGTAGGACAAATTTAATACCTGATACCGTGCATTTAATTCCGGCCGGCTCAAGCGAAATCCGCATCTTTTTAGTCACATTCGTAAGTGACTGCCCCTTAGGGCTTTGAAATTGGGTGCAGGGGTAGGATTTGAACCTACGACCTTCAGGTTATGAGCCTGACGAGCTAACCGGGCTGCTCCACCCTGCAATCAGTGGAAGGCGAAGAAGAATGGCAGGCTGCCCTGTCCGCAAGCCATTTCTTGAGGCAGTTGTCGGCCTTCGACCCGCCCAAAAAGGGTTGAAGCAGGCAAGGCTGGGGGGAAGATTAACCACCCCCTTTAAACGATGAGCGAAGAAACCCCTACGCCTCCCCCTGGCGAAGTCCCCCCGGCCTCCCTCAAGGAGATCGAGACCGACGAAGTCTTGGGCACCAAGCGCGCCAAGAAGTCTTTCTGGCAGCGCATCGGCGCCAGCGGTCTTTCGGTGTCGATCGCCTTCCACGCCTTGCTCGTCTTCATCGCGGCCGCCTTCGTGGTCTCGACCGTCACCGATAACGCCAAGAAGGATCCCAACCAGTTCGCCACGGGCGCGGGCGGCGGTTCCGGCGGCGAGCGCGTCAAGAACACCCAGCACAAGATCAAGCCGAAGAACGTGAAGTCGCTGGCCAAGACGACCACCCGCATCACTTCCAAGAGCGCCTCCGCCTCGATCGCGCTGCCCGACATGCCGAACTCGGCCTCGGCTTCGTCGATGATCTCCGGCGCGATGGCCGGCGGCTCCTCCAAGGGCTTCGGTGGCGGTTCCGGCGGCGGTATCGGTACCGGCCGTGGCATGGGCTCCGGCGGCGGCAAGAACTTCGTCGCGAAGCCGGTCATGGGCGCGAACATCTTCTCCCAGCGCCTGGCGGTCTACTTCGACGCCTCGGCCTCGATGCTGCCTTACCTCGAACGCGTCGAAGCCGAGATCCGCGACAAGTTCCCCGACGCGGACGTCTACCTCAGCAACGGCGTCTTCATCGACGTCCATGACAACGAGATCGTCGGCGGCGATAAGTTCAAGGGAACGCCCTACCTCAACCGCGCCACCGGCGGTGGTGCCAAGAAGAACGCCAAGGGCGAACTCGTCCCGACGGAGACCAACGTGAACAAACTGACCACTCAGGGTCGCGCGATCTACAAGAAGTACGCACAAAACTTCAAGACGGGCTCCGTCGGCGGCTGGATCGACATCCTCAAGGACGATCGCACTTACGACGCGCTGATCGTCTTCTCCGACTTCCAGGACGGCGTCCGCCAGATCCGTACCAAGGCGATCGGCAACGTCGCCGCCTACAAGCCGGACAAGGGCATGCGCGCCGACCCGCCCGTGGTCTTCTCCGACCGCACCAACCAGGGCGCCGGTTTCTCCCGTTCCGTGACCCTCATCGCCAGCGGCGGCGGTTCCGGTCAGAACGTCGTGCAGTGCAAAGACACTTCCGGACTCATCATCGGCATGGTGGCCCTCGGTTCCGGCATCCCGCCCGGCACGACGGTGACCGAGATCAAGGAGAACGTGAGCTTCACGCTCAGCAAGCCGCTCACGGCCCTCGCCAACGGTCGCATCACCTGCAACAACGGCGGCGACAAGCGCTTCCCCGAGGAGCGTAAATGGGAAGACGAATGGGAGAAGGCCTTCGCCGGCGCCCGCGAGAACAAGGGCCCCCGCCTCTACCTGATCAGCACCTCCCGCGCTTACGGCAACAAGCCGGGCACGATCTTCCAGCGTTGCGTGGCGGCCTCCGAAGGCAGCGCCATCATGGTTAAGTTCGGCAACGGCAAGAAGGGCACCAACACCCTCAACGACCTGCATAACTACGACGACCTCTACGTCGGCATGCCCGTCAGCGGTCGCGGCGTCCCCGACGGCGCCGTCATCACCGCGATGCAGACCTTCAAGGAGATCATCGATCCCGAGGATCCGGAGAAGAAGCGGAAGAAGCGCGTCGTCGACAGGCAGCTGACGATCTCTCTCCCGCTCACCGAAGACTCGCTCAGCGCGGTCTTCGCCTTCACCCCGCTCATCCAGGCGGTCGGCACCCTCGCCAAGGACTCCAAGACCATCGAAGATGTCTCGGGCTCGATCGACCTCCGCTCCGGCATGCAGATCCAGGATGCCCGCTTCCCGGCCGGCACCAAGGTGGTCGCGGTGACCCCTAACAAGGCCTCGCCCGGTTTCTTCACCGTTGAGATGTCCGCTCCGGCCACGGCGGCGGGCGCCAACAGCGTCCTGCGCTTCCGTCCGGCTGGTTCGAGTGCCGGCAATAATCGCTCCGGCACGCCGGCCCGCTGAGGAAGGTTTCGTCGGTCTCCGCCCCTCGCGGCCTCCGGGTCGACGAGGGGCGTCCGTTTTCAGGGGTGAGCGGGCCTGCTGGCAGTCGGGGACTTCGCCTTAAGGGCCGATTTTTCACTGTTTTTCATGCCGTCATCGCTTAGGATTTCGTCACCCCCATGAACTTCCTACGTCTGCTCACGACGGCCGCTCTTGGCCTGCTCGCTGCTTTCGCCCACGCGGCCAAAGTCGGCGAACTGCCGCTCGTCACGTCTTCCGAGCCCCGCATCGCCGTCTATCTGGATTGTTCCGACTCGATGGCTCCTTATCTCCCGGCCGTCGAAGCCGAGGTGCGCAAGCAGTTCCCTGACGCCGATGTCTTCAGCATCCCGGCGATCAAGGTCTGGGTCGACGGCAACGTCGTCCGCGGCGGCGGCCCCTCGGCGCTCCCGCATCGGCCGGCCGCGACCGGTCCGCGTGTCTCCACCGACACGAGCCGGATGACGCCGGTCGGACGGGAACTGCTCTCCCGCTACGCCGGCAATTTCGAGACCGGCTCCGTCGGCGCCTGGGTCGATATCCTTCGTCGCGAAAAACGTTACGCCGCCTTGGTGATCTTCTCGGACTTCAACGACCAGATCCTCCAGACCCGCGCCGGGACCGGCCAGGTCTACGTCGATGACGCCGGTCAGCGTGGTTTGCCCGAGGCGGAGATCGCCGACACGCGCTCCGTCGCCGAAAAGGTCTGGGAGGATTCCTGGATCGGTTCCTTCGAGCTCGCGCACGCGGGTAAGGGTCCGGCGCTCTACCTTTTCTCGACGCGTCACCCGGCGACGCGCGTGCTGCAGAAGTGTGCAGAAGTCTCAGGCGGCAAATTCACGCTCGTCGACTGGCTCCGTCCCGACGGCCCGGCTCGTCCGGGTAACTGAGGTCCGCTCCTGAGGATTTCGCCGGGGCGAAGACTCGGGGATGGCTGACGGGGCTCTCCCTTGAGTCCGACGGTGGCCCGCTAACCTGCGGGCCATGTCTTTGGCCGACCCTCTCGTGGCTTCTCGCCCGCGCCCGCGCGCCTGGCGGAGCTTGGTTTCATCGCTGCTCTTCCATGGGCTGCTCGTATTGCTCGCCTGCTGGATCGTCCTGCGCACGCCGACCCGCCCGCCGCCGGCGAAGGAATTTGTCGCGCATGCCGTCGCCGGTGGGAAATCCGGCCCACCGGCCTCCGTCCATCCGGTGCAGCGGAAGCCCAAGGTCGTGGTACCAGCGAAGCGGCTCGTCTCGAAGTCCGCGACCGCGACGTTGGCGCTGCCGCCGATGAAGGCGATGACGCCCGAAGTAGGCTTGGCCGGGCTGGCGTCCGGAGCAGGGAAGGGCGGCTTCGGTCGAGGTCGCGGCTCTTTCGGTGGTAATGGGTTGGGCGCGGGACTGGGTAACCGGGCCGGCTTCATCGGCCGTCCGGTGATGGGCGCGTTCATCCGGGCGCAACGCGTAGCGGTCTACCTCGATTGCTCGGGTTCGATGCGCAGCTATCTCCCGCGCGTCGAGGCCGAGATCCGGAAGCAGTTCCCGGACGCCGACGTCTTCCGCTTCGACGGCGCCCGCGTGGTCGGACTGGGCGACAAGGTCGTCCACGGCCGCGGCTTCCACGGTCCGGCGCCCCGCCTGCGCGAAGGGCCGACGCAGACGGCCGTCGAGACCCTGACGCCCGCGGGACGATTGGTGCAGGCGAAGGTCCGCACGGCCTGCGAGAAGGGTTCGCTGGGCGCATGGATGGATCGGCTTTTGGCCGAGCCCTATGATGCTTTGGTGGTGTTCTCGGACTTCCAGGACGGGGTCCGTCTCTACGAGACCAAGAAGGGCGAGCCGAAGATGGTCTACTCGGACAGCTCATATCATAAGTTCGGAGGGGCGCCGAAAGGCCAGACGCGTTGGCAGCGCGAATGGCTGGAAGCCTTCGCCAAGGGCGCGCAAGGCCGTGGGCCTAGGTTATACCTCTTCAGCGTCCAGCAGGAGCCACAGGCTTTCCTGCGAGCCTGCGTGACGGCCTCCGGCGGGGCCTGGACCTCGGTCTCATGGCTGCGCAAGGGCGGCCGGAAGGCGCCTTGACGGTTGCGCCGGCGGGCCGGACGGTTTGGATGGAGGCATGGCCCCTTTCACGGCGGATTACCGCGCCAATTTCTCCGACACCGACGCCGCGGGCATCGTGCATTTCTCGACGACCTTTTTCTGGGTCGAGGCGACCGAAGAAGCCCTCTTCCGTCATCTCAAGCTGCCGTTCCTTCGCACCGAGGGCGCCAAGCTCACCGGCTTCCCTCGCGTGCGCGTCGAGTGCGATTTCCTTTCCCCGATCTACCGTGAGGACGTCGTGACCGTCGCGCTGACACCGATCGAGATCGGCGACAAGAAGCTCGTCTGGGGCTTCACCGCCGCCGTCGGCGAACGCGCCGTCGCCAAGGGCGCCTTGACCACCGTCTACGCCTGGCGCGAAGCCCAAGGGCCCATGTCGGCGGCGCTCGTGCCGCTCGACATCAAGACGGCGCTCCAGAAGCATTTCGGCGTCTGATGGCTGAAGCGACGAACCAGTCGGGCACGGTCTCCCGGGTCGGCCTCGCCCTCGTCGTCACTATCGCCCTGTTCTGGTCGGCGATCGCCTTCGTGCCCCCCGGCCTCCTGCACGCGGACGAAGCCGTCCAGTGGTCCTTGGCCAAGGAACTTTCGGAAGGCACGCCCTATAGCACGAATCAGGACAAGTTCCATGGGCCCACGCTGGCCACGGCGCTGCTCATCTCGGCCAAGGTGACCGGGACCGCGCCGACCGAGATGTCGGAGCATTACCTGCGCAGCGTCGTCTCGATCTTCCTCGGGCTCATGGCGGCGGCGGCCTTGATCCTACCGGGTGTCGACAAAGGGCCGCGCTACGTCACGGCCGCCTTCATCGTGCTCACCGGCGGCTGCACGCCGTTCGGCTATTATTTCGTGCAGGAGATGCTGCTGGTGACGGGCTTCGTCTGGGGCGTCGCCCTATGGATGAGAGCCGAAGATTCACCGCCGACTTCCCGCTGGTGGCTCCTCTCCGGTGCGGCGTTCGGCTTCGCCCTCGCCTGCAAGGTGACCGCCGCGGCATACCTGGTCTTCTTCCTCTTGGCCTTATTGATCCTGCGCCGCTTCGTGCCCGATCGCCGTTGGCTGCGTTTCGGCTTCGGCTTGGTCGCTTCCTGGGCCTTATTCCAATCCGTCGGCTTTACGGACCTGTCCGGCCTGAAGACCTGGTGGCTGCAGTTGGCGCGTTCGCTCGGCGTCGCCAGCGGCCAATCGGAGGACACCCTCTACGCCGAGAGCCTGGCACCGTGGGGTTGGGCCGCCGCGTGGCTGGCGGTCTTCGCCCTGGCTCGCTCCGGTCTTTCGCGCGCCGGCTGGCGAACCCGGCACGCCGCCGACCTGCCCTGTCTGGTCGCCGTCCTCGTCTTCCTTTTCCACCTGGCTTTGCCTTACAAGACGCCGTGGCTGCTGCTGGTGGTTTTCTCGCTGCCGCTGACCCTCGCGTTGCCGTATCTGCTCAAAGGGAACACCTCGCACATGTTCTCCTTGGCCTTTTTGCTCCTCCTTTTTCGCGGCATTTCCGAGAGATCATTGTCTGACCATTCGCGGACCGATAGCCTAGGCGCGTTCAATCAAAGCGTCGAGGTGATGGCGAAGGCTTACGGACCCAAGTTCTATGTCGCGGTGGAGGGTGGTCACTACTGGCCGCTGCCCTATTACCTGCGGCGTTACCCCGTCGGTTACGGCGATTTCCCCCAGGCGGCCAAGGCGCCCCTTCGACTCATTCCGGCGCATGACGACAGCCGGCCTTTCGTGCCTGGCTATGTGGCGTTGGGGCCCTTGTCATTGCGGGTCGGCCATGAGGGCGACCGGTACTGGGTGCTGGTTGCCAAAGGTTACGAAACCGGTTTCCATACCTATCATAAGTAAGCCATGGAAGACAACCCCATCATCCACAACTTCTCGCACGAGGCCTTCGGCTCCCGCTTCTGGGTCCGCATCGCCGCCGAAGACGGCGTCTACGCCCGCAATGCCGCCGAGGCCTTGTTCCAGCTGCTCGATGACCTGGATTTCCAGACTGACGTCCGTCACGATAGCGGCCCGGTGGCGTCGATCAACTTCATGCCCGAGGGCGCGATGATCGCCGCCTCCGAGCACGTGCAGGCTCTGTGGAATTTCTCGAAAGACGTCAGCGCCGAGACCGGCAAGGCTTTCGACGTCACCGCTGGCGCCCAGTTCAATTATTGGCAGAAGCGTGGCGACCTCGGCTTCAATCCCGACGACGCCGCCTGGACCCAGGTCATGAACGCCTATCGCGAAGGCGCGTTCCGTCTCGAGGGCTGCGAACTGCACTGCGACAAGTTCGGCTGCGCCGTCGACTTCGGCGCGATCGTCCGCGGCTACGCCCTCGACCGCATGGCGGACATGCTGGAAAGCAGCTGGGGCATCCACCGCGCGCTGCTGATGGCTTCCGGCAGCGTCACCCTCGCGCTCGATCCGCCCGGCGAATCCTCCGGCTGGCGCATCGGCGTCGGCCCCCGTTCCGAACTCAAGCTCTGCCGTTTCGCGATGGCCAGCAAGACCGCGGACCCCGAGCGCAACAACCTCGTCGATCCCCGAACCGGTCAGGCCGTCACGCTGGCAGGCCCGGTTCGCGCGATCGCGACTTCCGCCCTCGAAGCCGAAGGGCTCGCCATGGCTGCTTGCGTGCTCAACGCCGCCGAGGCCGAAGAGTTCGTCAATCGTGGCTGCAGCCGTGGTCTCTGGCTACCGGATGGTACGAAGCTCGGATCCGTGACCTATTTCGAAGTGACGGAACGCCCGGCTCCCGAGGCCAAGCCGACTTCCTCCGAAGAAGCGGCTACTTAAGCTTCGCCTCGACGTCGCGCAGCAGCGTCTCGCGGTCGCTGGAGAAGAGATAGGTGTCCGAACCGAGTCGTCGCAAGGCGGCCCGGAGGACTTCCGGCGAAGGACGGCGGTTGAGCATCAGCCGGCGCAGGTAGGTCTCGAGGTCGGCGGCGATACGCGGGTGGTCGAGCTTGAGCTGCACGATCTGCATCAGGATGGCCTGGTTGGTCTCGTTCTGCAGGTGCGCCTGGATGAGGACGTCGTTGGCCTCGTCGTAACGTCGGGCGGTGATGAGTTTGCGGCTTGCCGCGACCAGCACCTGCGGCGGCACCTTGCGGTGTTGCAGGAGCTTCTGGAGGTTGATGGAGCCGATCTCGGTCTGGCCGTCGGCGAAATAGGCGATGGTGCGCAGCGCGTCGAAGGCGATGCGCGTCTCGGCCACCCATTGGTCGCGTTCGGCCTGCTTGTACAAGGCGTCGACGAGCAGGATTGTCTCGCGGGCGCGGCCGGCGTTGAGCAGGCATTCCACGTGAACGAGGTCGAAGCGGACGCGGTTGCTGAACTTACGCTCGAGCGCGAGCTTCGCTAGCCGGGCGGTGAGCGCGACGTCCGCGGTGTCGTTGCCGAAGCGGGCGAGGTCCAGCATCGGCTGCTCCTGGTTGCCGAACGTGGACACGATCTTCTCGAGCAAGGCCTCGCGGCGAGCGCGGTTGGCTTCACCCGGCAGAAGGTAGAGCGACTGGATGAGCGGGCCTGGTCGGCCGGGCTGACTGATGCTCAGCAGATCGAGAGTGTCCTTGGCCCGGCGGAATTCGCCGCTGTCCTTCAGCCAGCGGGCCTTCATCTCGAGCAGGCGGACGCCCGCGGGGAACCCGGCCCGCGCCGCGGCGAGTTCGGCGAGCGCGCCCTCGCGGTCGCCGCTTTCCCAGAGCAGCTGGCAGTTGAGCAGGTAACCGTCGGCGGTCTGGTCGAGGCGGTGCTCCTTGCTCAGGCGGGAGGCGTCCGCGAAGTCGCCGCGGACGAAGTGGGCCTGCGCGGCGGCCAGGCGGAGGTCGGCACGGATCTCCTCGGCGACCGCCGGGTCCCCCAGATGCTTCGTCGCCGTGGCGATGAGACGCGCGTCCTGGTCGAGCATGAAGCAGCGCTGGACGTAATAGCGGAAGTATTCGCGATCCTGCTTGGCGAAGACGAGCGACTCCTCGAGCAGCTGGTAGGCGTCAAGCGGGCGCTGGAACACGAAGAACAGGTCGGCGCAGAGGCGCTGGGCTTCGAGGTTGGCCGGGCTCAGCTGCGCGCCGGTGCCGATGTAACGGGCGAACTCGGCGTAGTCCTGTCGGGTGAGGGCGTCCTTGGCGACGCTCACGAAGTATTCGCCTTTGCGGTAGAGGTGCGCCGACCGTCCGTAGGTATCCTTGGCCGACAGGAGCTTCGCCCGCTCGCGGAGACGGATCTCTTCCTTGCTGAGGAAGAAGTTCGCCGCTGAGTTGACCGCCGTGTCAGGCAGGTAGAGGTACATGTCGGCCCGACGTGTCGACGGGATACCGTTCATGAAGCGCTCTTTGAAGTAGTTGGCCTCGGACAGCCCGATCCAGAGCAGCAGGAGGAAGACCGGGAAGAGCAGGCCGATCCGGCGCCAGTTGGGGCGGTAGCGGCGCTCTTTGTAACCGATGACCTCGACCGTCACCGTCCCCAGCAGGATAGGATAGCTCGAGCGCGAGCTCTGCCCTTGGCCGTAGACGTAGTGGGGGTCGGCTGACATGCCTGAACCGATGTTCCCGCTCCCCTCGGAGCGGGCAAGAGCGGATTACCCGTCAGAGGCTCGCGGCGGCCTCTTGGGCGGTCCGGACGGGCGCGAGGCAGGTCTGCCCTACGCAGACGGCGTAACCAGCCGTGGCGGGTTCCGTGACGAGGAAGACGTGACGGTAAGGGCTGTCGTGCGGAGCGGTCTGTCCGTCGCCGTTGAGGGCGGAGCGAAGTTCGTCCCAGCCGCCGCCGGACTTCACCGTCGCATGGCCGAGGGCGAAGCGGGCGATGCCGTCCAAGGCATGGGCGACGCCGTTGGGGACGTTCTGGCAGAGTCCACCGTAGGCGGTCGACAGGTCGGCGAACTCGCGGGCCCAGCGCGGGTCGGCGGAAAGCATCTGGAGCTGGCCGAAGCCGTGGAGCAGGGAGGAGTTGCCCGCCGGGACGGCGTTGTCGAACCAGTCCTTCTGGCGGACGGAAAGGTCATCGCGCTCGGCCGGCACGACGAAAGCGCCGACGGCGTGCGGGTCGCCGAAGCGTTCCAGCGCGGAGCTCAGGAGACGTTCGGCGCGCGTGGCGTAAGGGTGCGCCGTGCCGGGGCGAGCCCAGGGCGCGTAGGCAGCGAGGCCCAGCTCGGCTTCGGCGAGCCAGGCGAAGTCGCTCAGGTTGCCGTCGAGGGTGGTCTTGTCGCCATGTGCGACGGAGAGCAGACGAGCACCGTCATCCTGGGCGAAGCGCTTCCAGAGCAAGGCTTCCGTCTCGAGCGCGAGCTCGACCCAATCCTTACGGCCGAGGATCCAGCCGGCCTTGGCGAGATTGCCGACGAGCAGGGCGTTCCAGCTCAGGAGATTCTTGTCGTCGCGCGACGGCTGCGGACGCTGGTCGCGCAGCGCGAGGAGCTTGGCGCGGGCGCCGGCGAAGCGTTTACGTGCGGCGTGGTCACCCTTGAGCTTCGGGATATTCTTTCCCTCGAAGTTGCCCTTGTCCGAGAGGCCGTAGGCTTGGGCGAACGGGAAAGCCTCGTCGCCGAGCGCGGTGGCCACTTCCGGAGCCGTCCACACGTAGGTCGTGCCTTCGTGGTGATCCGTGTCGGCGTCCAGCGAGGCCGCGAACAGTCCGTTGGCCGTGCGCATCTCGCGGAGGAGCCAGCCGACGGTCTCTTCGCAGATATCGACGTAGAGCGGGTCGCGGTAACGGGCCCAGGCCTCGGCGTAGGTGCCGAGCAGCTGGGCGTTGTCGTAGAGCATCTTCTCGAAGTGCGGCACCGTCCAGTCGCGATCCACGCAGTAGCGATGGAAGCCGCCGCCGACCTGGTCGAAGAGCCCGCCGCGGGCCATGGCGCCGAGGGTGATGGTCAGGACGGCGTCGATGCGTGTCGCGAGGGCGCGGTCCGCTTCGATCGAGGCGGCGCCGCGCAGGCCGAGCAGCAGGTTGAGCGTGTGGGGCGCGGGGAACTTCGGCGCGGCGCCGAAGCCGCCGAAGGTGTCGTCATGCTGTTCGCAGATGCGGCGGGCGGCCGCGACGAGGTCGTCCGGCATCGGCGCGCTCCCGGCGGCGTCGGGCGCCCGGGTGAGGTGCGTCAGGTTCTGCGCGATGGCGTCGGCGTTCGCGGCGAGTTCGGACTTGTTGCGATGGTAGAAGTCCGAGACGCGCATCAGCAGCTGCGGCCAAGGGACCTGGCCGTGGCCGCGGTCCTCGTGCGGGAAATACGTGCCGCCGAAGAACGGCCGGCCGTCGGGCAGGCAGAAGCAGTTGAGGGGCCAGCCGCCGTGGCCTTGGATCATCTGCACGGCGTCCATCATCAGCTTGTCGACCTCGGGCCGTTCCTCGCGGTCGACCTTGATGCACACGAAGTGCTGGTTCATCAGGTCGGCGACCCAGGGCTGTTCGAAGGACTCGCGGGCCATCACGTGGCACCAGTGGCAGGACGAGTAGCCGACGGACACCAGGACGGGCTTGTTCTTGGCCTTGGCCTCCGCGAAAGCCTCGGCGCACCAAGGCCACCAATGCACGGGGTTGGCCTCGTGCTGGCGGAGGTAGAGGGAGCTTTCGTGGGCCAGGCGATTCGACACGACAGCAAGGTTGGCATCCTTGGGCCGGGCGCAACAAAGACCGTTTCCGAGCCGTTCGACTTGCAGGGGAGGGGGCGAGGGGCAAAGGTCTCCCGGTGCCTTTCGTCCGCCCCAGCCGCGTCCTCGGCCGTCCCCTCGGACGGTCCGCGCCCGGGCCTGCCTGACCATGTCGACCATCCGCATCCTTGAGCCGACCGTGGCCAACCAGATCGCCGCCGGCGAGGTGGTGGAGCGCCCGGCTGCGGTCATCAAGGAGCTGCTCGAGAACTCCCTCGATGCCGGCGCCCGCCGCGTGACGGTGGACTTCTCCCGCGGGGGCAAGGCCCGCATGATCGTCGAGGACGACGGCAAGGGCATGACCGGAGACGAAGCCCTGCTGAGCCTCGAACGCCATGCGACCAGCAAGATCCAGCTAGCCGCCGACCTTGACCGGATCGCGACCTTCGGTTTCCGCGGCGAGGCCCTGCCTTCCATCGCCAGCGTCGCCCGCTTCACGATGCAGACCCGTCCGGCCGCGGCCCCCTCGGGGACGGAGATCGCGGTCAACGGCGGCAAACTGGTCCATCGTCGTGATCACGGCATGGCGCCGGGCACGCGCATCGAGGTGGCTAATCTTTTCCACCCCGTCCCGGCCCGCCTGAAGTTCCTGAAGTCTGACGAGACCGAGGCCGCGCACATCGTCCGTCTGGTCCGCCTCTACGCCATCGCCCATCCGGAAGTCGGCTTCCTGCTGCGCGAAGACGGCCGCGAGATCTTCCGCTCGCCGGGCAATGCGCCTTTGCTGGATCGCGTCCGTGAGATCTGGGGCCGCCAGGTGGCCGAAGAGGTCACGCTGATGCCGCTCTTCGAACGTCCGGGCATGCGTCTCAGCGGTCTGCTTGGCAAGCCGGGCGTTAGCCGCGGCACGCGCCAGGATCTCGTCACCGTCGTCAACGGCCGCCCGGTCGACAGCCGCACGATGGCCTTCGCACTGACGGAGAGCTACCACACGCTGATCCCGAAGGGGCGTTATCCGTTGGCGTTCGTCTTCCTGGAAATGGATCCGGCGTGGGTCGACGTGAACGTCCACCCCGCCAAGCGCGAGGTGCGCTTCCGCGACGAAGCCAAGGTCCGCAATTTCCTGATCGAGTCCGTCCTCGCGGTCCTGCGCGCCCGGGCCGACGACGGCCTGCCGGCCGAGACCGTCCCGGCGATCACGCCGGCCACTCCCTTGGCCGTCGACGCCCCGAGCGTCAGCGCGCCGGTCTCCGTCGGAGCCACACCTCCGGCTTACGTGCCGTCCGCGGCGCCTGCGCCGGTCTCGCCGACCCACGCTCCCTCCGTCCGCCTCGGCTGGCGTCTCCTCTCGCGCCTGCGCGAAGAGCGCGCCGTCTTCGAGACCCCGACCGGGCTCGCCGTCCTCGATCTGGGCGCCGCGCATCAGCGCGTGCTTTACGAGTCCATCCTCGCGCAGTTCACCGCGCAGAAGCCGGTCAGTCAGCCGCTCCTCGTGCCTTTGAGCATCGAACTCGAGCCGCTGCCTGCCGCGGTGCTGAAGGAGCGCCTGCCCTTGCTGGCTTCCGCCGGTTTCGACTTCGAGGAATACGGACGCAACTTCTGGCGGATCCAGGCGCTGCCGGCGTGGCTCGAGCCCGAACAGGCGCTGGCCTTCGTGCGTGACCTGCTCGCCGAGATGGCCCGCCGCGAAGGTGATTTCGGTCGTCCCTCGCTGGCCTATGACGCCCTCGCCAAACTCGCCGTCAACAAGTCCCGCCGGAAGGGCGACAGCCTCTCGGACACCGAACTGATGGAGCTCGTGCAGGCCCTGTTCCGCACCGCCCAGCCGGGCACGTGCCCGCGCGGTCGCCGGACCTATGTCGAGTGGACGGACGCCGACCTGACCCGCCGCTTCGGCTGATCAGCGGCGGCCCTTATGGCGCTTCGGCGTCGCCGGCTTGCCGGTACGCAAGGATTCGATCTGGTCGCGCAGCGTGGCCGCGCGCTCGAACTGGAGTTCGTCCGCCGCCGCGAGCATCTCGGCCTCCATGTCGGCCAGCACGTGCGCGATGTCGCGGTCGTCGGTGCCTTCGGCCACCGCCAGCGCCTCGTCGGCTTCCAG
>JBKCKE010000241.1:0-7688 GCA_046301395.1 Verrucomicrobiota bacterium
ACCACTTCGCCGCGGCGGACTTGGAAACTGACATCGCGGTAGGCCGGCTCACGGGTGAGTCCGGAAACATCGAGCAGGATTTCGTCCGCAGGCTGTGAGCGGGTCGGGAAGACGTCAGCCATCTCGCGGCCGACCATGAGGGAGATCAATTTAGCCGGACTCAGATCGGACGCGGGAGCGGTGCCGACGAGGCGGCCATCGCGGAGGACCGAGATGCGGTCGGCCAGACGGAAGACCTCGTCCATCTTATGAGTCGTATAGACGATCGCCACGCCGCGGGCCTTCAGGCGGGCGATGGCACGGAAGAGGGCGGCGACCTCGTGGTCGGAGAGGGCGGCCGTCGGTTCATCCATCAGGATCACGTCGGCCTGACGGCCGAGCGCCTTGGCGATCTCGACGACTTGCGTCTGCGCCACCGTGAGCGTACGCATCTGACGGGAAGCATCGATTTCGGATTCAAGTTCCTGCAGTAATTCCTTGGCACGTCGAAGCTGGGCGGCGCGGTCGACGCGTCCGAAGCGTCCGCAGGGTTCAGCGCCTAGTGTGATATTCTCCGCCACCGTCAGGTCAGGGATCGGCATCAGCTCCTGATGGATCATCGCGATACCGGCGATCAGCGCGTCGTGTGGTGAAGCGAAGTCTACGCGGGCGCCGCGCCATTCGACGTGGCCTCCGTCCGGGCGATATAGCCCGGCGAGCACCTTCATCAGCGTCGACTTGCCGGCGCCGTTCTCGCCCATGAGCGCGTGCACCTCGCCGGGTCGGAAATCGACCGACGTCGGGTGAAGCACGGTCAGTCCGCCGAAGTCCTTGCGCAGTTCGAGGGCTCGGAGCATCGGCGGACGAAGGGCGTGTTCAGCGCTTCGGCAGGTCGGCGGCGACGTCGGCCGGCCAGGCGGTCAGCGGACGGACTTCGATGCGACGATACTCGCACTCCGCGGCTTCGGACTGGATCTGCAACTTGCCGGCCTTCAGGGGGATTTCGACGGTCGAGCCCTTCTCGCGGTAGCGCGAGTTGAGCAGTACGTTGACCGTCTTGCCGTTGAGCCGGAAGACCGCATCGCCGTTCAGGGCGTAGCACTCGATCAGATTCCATTCGCCGAAAGGCTTCTCCGGGTATTCCGTCCCGTGCCAGACGCGGGCGTCGACCGTGGTCACCTTGCCCTTAGGGTCGTAGACGCGCTTCTTCACCGGATCATCGGTGCGGATCGGAATCTCGGCCATCGCGCCGGCCAGCGGCCACCAGTCACCGATATCGCCTTCCTGGACCTGCAGTTCCTGGCTGCGCATCCAATTCTTACCTTGGACGCCGTGTTCGCCGATGCAGAAGATCAGAATACCGTTATCGCGGACCGCCTGGAGGCGAGGCTCCCAACGCTTCTGGCCCCAGCGCTGTTCGGTGCGGAGGTGGAAGTTGTCGAAGGATTTCAGGGTCGTCAGCGCACCGAAGACCTGGCCGGTGATGTGCAGGACCGTCTCGCCGTCGACCTGGAGGGTCGTGAAGACCTTGAACGGGTCGTTATTGAGACCCAGCACCGGATCGTCCTTCGGCTTGGCTCCGCGGACGTAGCCCGGGAGGTCGTAGGCACGATGGACCGGCCCGAGCCACTTCTCCCACTGGGAGAGCTGCGGGTCGAGCAAGGGCTGGAAGCTCGGCTCGGCGGCGTCGGCGAAGGCGCCTAGGCAGAGCAGGGAAAGGAGGGCGAGGCGCATCGGTTTAGCGGACGTCGCGCCAGAGCCAGGTCATCGCTTCCGGCAGGAGCTGGGCGCCATGGCGGCTGTTGTGGGTGCCCTGGCCTTCGACGTAGACGTGGTCGTAGCCCTTCTCCTTGAGGGCCGCGGCCATCTTGCGGTTGGCCTCGGGCCAGCTGCCGTGCTCATTGAGGAGGTCATTGGCGCCTTCCTGCTGGTACACGCGGATGTTCTTGCGCGGATTCGTACGCACCCATTCCGGGTACACGTCGCCGCCGGTCTCCTTGCCGCCGCTGATATTGGCACGGATCTTGGTGAAACTTCCGATCGTCGTGAAGACCTTGCTGAAGGCGTCGGGCCGGTGCCAGGCGGCGTTGAAGGCGCAGATGCCGCCGGAGGAAGAACCAGCGATGGCGCGACGGGCCGGGTCCTTGGAGAACTTCACGCCTTTGGATTCGGCGAGCGGGATCATCTCCTCGAGCAGGAACTTGACGTAGAGATCGGTGACGCTGTCATATTCGAACGAGCGGTTCGATTTGCCGAGGGGCTTGCCCTTCTTGTCTTTGCCTTTCGGGTTCTTCGGGTCGGGGATGAAGCCCGGGTTGATGAAGAGGGCGATCGTCACCGGCATTTTCTTCTGGGCGATCAGGTTGTCGAACACCACCGGCACACGCCAGGCCCCGTTGCGGGTAGCGTAGCCGAGGCCGTCCTGGAAGACCATCAGGGCGGCCTCTTGGC
The DNA here is from genome assembly GCA_046301395.1 of Verrucomicrobiota bacterium. Classification (GTDB taxonomy): domain Bacteria; phylum Verrucomicrobiota; class Verrucomicrobiia; order Opitutales; family UBA953; genus UBA953. The sequence continues at coordinate 2,431 of JBKCKE010000241.1, forward strand.
CGGGCTGGTACTGCGCCGGCACGTAGAGCGCCCACTTGCGGCCATAACCCGGGAACGTCTTCGAGTCGGCCAGCTCGTATTCGGTCACGACGCCCTTGGGAACGCCGGCCTTCTCCAGGGAGTCGGGGCCAAGGACGTACTGGGAGTCGTAGTCGGGCTTCTTGGGGTCGGCGCCGAACAGGCTGATAGCCAGCAGGCAGGGGAGTAAGCGGAGGAGCTTCATAGGGGTGTTCTGATAAGAAACACCTGAGGGGGCTGACACAAGCCCAAGCGGGGTCAGCGGGCGGGCTCGTGGCCGACTTTCCGGAGCCGCCAGAGCTCTGGGAAGCGCCAGTGGGTCAGGCCCATCACCCCGAAGGTCGCCAGCCCCCCGAAGACCACCGAATTCACCGTGCCCATCAGGCGGGCGGCCAAGCCGGACTCGGCCATGCCGAGTTCGTTCGAGCAACCGATGAAGACCGCTGTCACGGCCGAAACCCTTCCCATCATTTCGGGAGGCACGGACGTCTGCAGGATGGTCTGACGGATGATCACGTTCACCGCGTCAGCGGCGCCGGCGATCAGCAAGAAGAGGGCGGAAAAGACAAAGGCAGCAACCAAGCCGAGGCCGAAGGCGTTCGCCAGGGCGATTGAGAGAGCAAAACCGATGGTGCTCAGGCCGAAGACGGCGAAGGAACCATAGAGGGTCGGTCCCGCGTTGGCCAGCGGCGGTCGAACGATGAGATACAAGGACATCAGCACCGCGCCGATGGACGAGGCCGCCCGGAGGAGGCCGAAGCCGAAGGCACCGACTTGCAGCATATCGGCGAAGATCGGCAGCAGGGCGACCGCGCCGCCGAGCAGGACGGCGAAGAGATCCATCGTGAAGGCCCCGAGCATCACGCGTTGGCTCACCATGAAGTCGATCCCTTGGCCGAGGCTCGTGAAGATCGGCTCCGGGTTACGGGACTGCAGGGTCTGCGACGGCCGAAGTGCGATGGTCAGGCCAAGCGAGGTCGCGAAGCAAAGCGACACGGCCACGTAGGCGACGTTTTCCGCGTGGTCCAGGCCGTTCTTTTCGCCGAGCCAGACCATCAGCCCCGCCAAGCCGGGGCCAAGCACGCAGGCGAGTTCGAAGAGCGTGTTGCGCCAGCGCACCCCGCCGGGGATGAGGTCACGCGGGAGTATCTCCGCGATGAGGGCTTGGCGGGCGGTCGTGAGGAAACTGCGGGCGAGACCACCGAGGACGATGACCCCGTATATAACCGTGAGCTGAGCCCAGCGGGCGGTCAGGAATTCAGGGATGAACAGAAGCAGCCCAAGCCCGAACATCGCGGACAAGGCGCCGATGGCGATGCGCCGGCGGTTGTTCGTGTCGGCCACATGACCGGCGAAGAGGACCGCGCTGACGAACGGGATGACCTCAGCCAAGCCGATCGCCCCGAGCGCCAGGGCCGCGTTGGCACCTTCGTCCTTGGTCAGTCGGAACACCTGCCACGCGACCGCGACGTTCTGGATCTGGATGGCCAGCGTGCCGAGGACGATCGACGCCAGATACAGCCGGAAGGACCGAGAGGCGATGGCGGAAGCGGGAGCCGGTGTGGCGGAGGACACCCCGACACTAGTGGGGTCGCCGCGACCGTTAGGCAATCACGGCTTTGACCACGTGCCCCGCGACGTCCGTCAGACGGTAGTAACGTCCTTGGAACTTGAAGGTCTGCCGCTCGTGGTCGACGCCGAGGAGGTGCTGCATGGTGGCGTGCAGGTCGTGCACATGGACCGGGTCCTTGACGATGTTGTAGCCGAACTCGTCGGTCTGGCCGTGGACATGGCCGCCTTTGATGCCGCCGCCGGCCATCCAGAGGCTGAAGCAACGGGGGTGGTGGTCGCGACCGTAGGAGTCCTTGGTGATCTTGCCTTGGCTATACGCGGTGCGGCCGAATTCGCCGCCCCAGATCACGAGCGTATCTTCCAGCAGCCCGCGCTGCTTGAGGTCCTTGATGAGCGCCGCCGAAGCCTGGTCGGTCTGCTTGCACTGGCGCTTGATGCCGCCGGGCAGACCGCCGTGCTGGTCCCAGCCTTGGTGGAAGAGCTGGACGAAGCGTACGCCTTTTTCGATCAGCCGGCGCGCCTGCAGGCAGTTGGCGGCGAATGAGCCGGGAGTCTTCACGCTGTCCCCATACATCGCGAGGGTGGCGGGGGACTCCTTCGAAAGATCGGCGACCTCCGGCACGCTCGTCTGCATGCGGTAGGCCATCTCGGCCTGAGCCAGACGGGCGTCGACTTCCGGGTCGAGTTCCGCGGCGCGCTGGTCGGCGTTGAGCTTGCCGAGCGCGTCGAGCATGCCTCGACGGGCATGCGGCGAGACGCCTTCGGGGTTCGTCAGGAAGAGCACCGGTTCCTTGCCGGCCTTGAACTGCACGCCTTGGTGCTCGGAGGGAAGGAAGCCCGCGCCCCAGAGGCGCGAGTAGAGAGGCTGGTCTTTCGTGGCATCCTGCGAGACCAGTACGATGAAGGACGGCAGGTTCTCATTCATGCTGCCTAGACCATAGGAAGCCCAGGCGCCCATCGACGGACGGCCAGCGACCTGATTACCGGAACAGAAGAAGGTGATGGCCGGATCGTGATTGATGGCCTCCGTGTGCATCGAGCGAATCACGCAGAGATCGTCGGCGACCCCGCCGGTGTGGCTCATCAGGTCGCTGTATTCGACGCCGCTCTGTCCATACTTCTTGAAATCCGTGAACGAGCCCGCCAACGGGAGCGTGGCTTGGTAGCCGCTCATGCCGGTCAGACGCTGGCCTTGACGCACCGAGTCAGGCAGCGGTTGCGTGTGTCTTTCGCGGAGCAGCGGCTTGGGGTCGAGGGTCTCGAAATGCGAAGGTCCGCCGGCCTGGAAGAGGTAGATGACGCGCTTGGCCTTGGCCGGGAAGTGGGTACCCTTGGGCAAGGGCGCCGCGTGGGCGTCGCCGACGATACCGCGCAGGGCGAGCGCGCCGAGGCCGAGGGCGGACGTGCCGAGGAAGTGCCGCCGCGTGGGCTGCATCAGGCTGTCATAGGAGGGAAGTTCGGCGGACATGATCAGCGGGAGGTGACGGCGGCGTCGCTCGCCAAAATGGTGGAGCAGACGAGGGTGAGAGCGGCCAGGGCGGGGTCGGCGGGCATCCTCGGCATCGCCGGGGCAGGCGGCGGAGCCGGTGACTTCTTGGCCTTAGGGTTAGTCTGCTTGGCCACGACCTTGGGGTCGGCCTTTTTCGATTCAGCTTTCGGTGCGACCGGCGCCGGCGCGAACTGCGGCGGATTGGCCTTCTGAGTCGCGTAGAGTTCGGTCAGGGCGGCGAGTTCCGAGGGGCGGGGGGCGCGGGTGCACACTTGACGGAAGGCCTCAGTGATCTGCATGGCCGGCTCGGTGGAAGACTTGCTTACGCGCGTGGCGAGGTGCTTGGCGGCTTCGACGAAGCCGGGATTATTGAGCAGCACCAAGGCCTGTAGCGGCGTGTTGGTGTTCAGGCGCTTAGGCTGGCAGATCTCGCGGGAGCCGGCGTCGAAGATCAGCATGTTATCCGGCGGGGCGGTCCGCTTGCGGAAAGTATAGATGCTTCGACGATTGGCGGATTCCTGGACGCTCTCGCCGCCGACCTGCTCGACTAGTTTCCCAGAGGCCAGCAGCGCTTGGTCGCGGACCATTTCGGCGGTGAGGCGGAGCACCGGACCTCGGGCAAGGAAGAGGTTCGCCGGGTCTTTCTCGCGACCTTCTGCCGTCGGGGTCGAGGACTGCCGGAACGTCGCGCTGAGGACGAGTCGGCGGAGCATCGCCTTGGTGTTCCAGCCGCTGCGGATGAAGTCGACGGACAGAGTGTCTAGTAGCTCCGGGTGCGTGGGGAGATCGCCCTGCATGCCGAGATTTTCGCTCGAGGCCACCAGACCCGCGCCGAAGACCTGGGCCCAGAGCCGGTTGATGATGACGCGGGAAGTCAGCGGGTGCTTCGGGTCGGTCAGCCACTGGGCCAGGCCGAGGCGGTTCTTAGGTAGTTCGGCGTTCCAAGGGAAGATGCGGGCGGGAATGCCCGGTTCACAGGGCTTCGTCAGGTCGGGCTTGTCGTATTCTCCGCGGGTGAGCACGAAGGATTTCGGCGCGAGCGGGGAGTGTTCCATCGCGAAGAAGGCGGGCGCAGTTTCTTCGTGAGCAGCCAGAGCCCGGCGGGCTTGCTGGACGCGTTCCCATGCTTGGGCGAAGGCAGGATCAGCCCGGCGAAGGGCGTGCTCTGAGTGGACCGAAGCGGGGAGGGTGTCGGCGGAGAGTCCGTGATGAACGGCGACCTCGGCGGGCGTCAGGGCCGTGCGCCAGAGCTGGATCTCGTCGAGTGAGCCATGGCGGAAGCCGGCGTCGCGGGAACGTGAGCCGATCTCCAGGGCGTTGTCACGGGGCTTGGCGTGGAGCGTGTCGCGGATGACCGTCGTCTTCACTTCGCGGCCGTCGACGTAGAGGCGGAGTCCGGCGGCTTTCGACGAGCCATCGTAAGTCGCCGTCACGCGGCGCCATTGGTCGACCGGCAGCGCGTCGACCATTTCGACGGAGGCCGCGCTGTTGGGCCAAAGGTGGATCATGCTCCAGCGGAGCTTGCCTTGGGTCACCAGCAGCTCGATACCCGTCGCGTCGCCGTCGCCCGTATAGAAACCGGTCGAATGCAGGACCGTCGCGCGGGCGTTCTTTTCGCCGAGACGCAGGAAGGCCGAGAACGTGAGGGCGTCGAAGCGTCCCAGCTGCTTGAACTCGGGGAGTTTGAAGCCGGCATCGCCATCAAACTTCACCGCCTGGCCTTTGACGCCGGGCACCAGCTGCAGGTCTTCGGGGGAGCCGCGGCGCTCGAACTTGGCGGGCTTGGCTCCGTCTAGCGCGTCATCGACGCCCGTCTTCGTGAAGGCCTCGAGCGGGAAGTGGGCGGCCGGGGCCGGCACCTTCACTTCGGCCTTGGCCGTGGCGGTGTGCGTGGTGACCAGTCTTTGTTCGGCCGCCTTCACGGCGGCACGGAGCTCGGCTTCCTTCCGACGTTCTTCGTCGGACTTATACAGCCGCACGAAAGGCGGCGGCACTTCACCATGATAGGAGAGTAAACCGTTCTCGTTCTGGTCGCCGAACATCGCCGCCATCGAGAAATAGTCCTTTTGAGAGATCGGGTCGTATTTATGGTCGTGGCAGCGGGAGCATTCCATCGTCAGCCCCATGAAACCATAGCCGGCGGTCATCACGCGGTCGTTGATGCCGTCCTGACGGAACT
>JBKCKE010000242.1:0-4660 GCA_046301395.1 Verrucomicrobiota bacterium
GTATTTTCCTTACCGCGGACGGACTGCGGGGCCAGGTAAGGCGCGTCGGTCTCCAGCATGAGCCGGGCCAGACCCTGCGCCTTGAGCGCCTGCCGGATTTCCTCGGACTTGGCGTAAGTGATGATCCCGGTGAACGAAGCCCGGCCGCCGCGCTGGTTGAGCTGTCGCACCTGGTCGGGCCCTTCGACGAAGCAATGGAAGACGACCTTGCGCCAGTCCACGCCGCTGGCGTCGATGAGCCGCACGCAGTCGTCGAAGGCATGGCGGGAGTGGATCACCACCGGGCAATCGAACTGGTAGGCGAGCGACAGCTGCCGGCGGAAGGCCTCCTGCTGCCAGGCCTTGATCTGTTCGGCTTCGGCGACGTCGGCCGGCAGGCGGAAATAATCCAGGCCGATCTCCCCGAGAGCGGCCGGATGGGTGTGGTCGGCGAAATACGGCGAGATCGCGGCCACGATGTCTTCCCAGCCCTCTTCGACGTGACAGGGATGCAGACCGACCGTGTGGCGGAAGAAGTCCGGCTGTGCGGAGGCGAGGTCGCGGTATTCCGACCAATCCTTGAGGTCGGTACCGATGGCGACCACGCCTTCCACGCCGGCGGCGCGGCACTCGGCCACCCATGCGGCGAGACGGCCCGCCTTGAGGGCGTAATCCGGGTGACAATGGGAGTCCAGCAGGCGCACGAGGCGATTAGGCGAACCGCGACGGAAAGGGCAAGACCTCAGCCCTGCCTTGAAAAAGCCGCCCTGCCCTGCACGTTGGCCGCATGCACCACTGGCTGATGAAGTCCGAACCCGACGAGTTCTCCTTCCAGGAACTCGAACGCAAGGGCAAGGAACCTTGGACCGGCGTGCGCAATTACCAGGCCCGCAACTTCATGCGTGCGGCGAAGGTCGGCGACCTCGTGCTCTTCGACCATTCCAACTGCGAGGAGCCCGGCATCGTCGGCGTGGCCAAGGTCTCGAAGGAAGCCTTCGACGACCCCACGCAGTTCGACGCCAAGTCCGACTACTACGACGCGAAGTCGACCAAGGATAACCCGCGCTGGAGCTGCATCGAGGTCTCCTTCCACCAGGGCTTCAAGCGGCTCGTCAGTCTCCCCGACCTACGCGAATGCGCGGCGCTGAAGGAGATGCTCATCCTCCGCCCCGGCAACCGACTCTCCGTGACGCCCGTGACCGCCCCCGAATTCAAGGCGATCGCCGGACTGGGCGGACTCAGGAAGTAGCCTCTTCGATCGGCAGCCAGAGCGCGAGCACGGCGGCCGGCAGGAACAGGAACGAAGCGTAGAGCAGCACCGAGCTGAAATCAGCCGGTTTGGCGAAGATACCGAAGAACACCGTGCCCGCGGCGGCGAAGACGCGGCCGATGTTGTAGCTGAAGCCGGCGCCGGTCGTGCGGAGCATCGTCGGGAACAGCGGCGGCAAGGCCATCGTGAAGAGGCCGAAGACGCCCTGGCAGAAGCCCACCGCAGCGTAGAGCCCGTAGGTGGCGGCGAGGCTCCACGGCAGGAGGAAGGTCGCTCCCATCAGGACGAAATAGGCGCCGAAGAAACCGGCCAGCGCGCGACGATAACCGAACCGCTGGGCCGCCCAGCCGGAGGCGAAGTTGCCGAGCACCGATGCGGCGATGACGCAGAAGAGCGCAGTGGAGACGACGCCGGCCTTGTCGAGGGAGCGGGCGACGACCTCCGGATGGTTACGGATGAACGCCTGCTGCCAGAACATGAAGCACCAGTGGCCGGTCAGCGAGATCGCGCAGAGCAAGGAGGCGATGAAGGTCGTGCGCCGGATGTCGACGCCGAACAATCCGCCGATCGAGGGCGCCGCCTGCTTGCCCTTCTCCGCGGACCACTCCTCCGTCTCGGGCACTTCCTTGCGGATCCAGAGCGTGACGAAAGCCGGCAGGACGCCGATCAGGAAGACCCAGCGCGGCTGGTAGCCAGGGATCTGCTGCAGCAGGAAGACCGCGGCGATCGCGGAGAGGATACCGAAATTCACGGCGCACTGCAGCACGGCGGCGATCCACGGACGCCACTTCTTCGGCCAGGTCTCGGAGAGGAGCGAAGCCCCGACGGCCCATTCGCCGCCGATGCCGAGGGCGGCGAGGAAGCGGAAGATCATCAGCTGCCACCAGGTCTGTGCGAAGAACGACAAGCCGGTGAACAAGGCGTAGGTCAGGATGGTCAGCACCAACGTGCGGCTGCGTCCAAGGCGGTCGCCGATGATACCGAAGAAGGCGCCGCCGAGGGCCCAGCCGAGCAGGAAGGCCGCCTGGATCCACGAGCCGTAGAGCGGCACGCTCGGGTCGGCCTCCGGCACCAGCAGCAGCTCGGCGACGAAGACCGTGGCGACGAGCGTGTACAGGTGCAGGTCGAGCCCGTCGAAGAACCAGCCGAGCCAGGCGGCGAAGCCGGACTTCTTCTGGTGGGTCGTCAGCTCGCTGAGCTTCGTGGCTTCGGCGGGGGCGTCGCGCATGGGAAGACAGTTGAAACCGCCTAGAAATTAGCAAGGCGGGCTTTGCGGCCCGCCCTGCGTGAGGACTTACTTCTTCTTGGCGTCCGCCTTTTTGGCCGGCGCCTTGGCCTTCGGGGCCGGCGTCGGGGTGTAAGGCTGGTTCGTCATGGCGCCCGGGGCGACCTGCAGGAGATTCGCGGACATGTCCGCGGCCTTGGCGTCGCCGTTGGCCCACTTGAGGGCGCCGACCAGGATCTGCTGGAAGGTCGGGTTGGTCCAGACGTCCTCGCGGTGACCCATGGCGGTGTAGAAGACGCGGCCCTTGCCTTCGTTCTTAGCCCAGCAGTTCGGGTAGGCGGGACGCTTGTAATCGTCGCCTTCGAGGGCCGGGTCGTTGAAGGTGGTCAGGACGTGGATCTCCGGACGGAAGTCCTTGAGGGTGTACCACTCCTCCATGAAGGAGAACGAGTCGCCGACCTTCTCGAAACCAGGGAAGGTCTTATCGATGACCTTGTTCACGCCGGCCTGCTGCTTGCCGTGGCGGATGAACTCGGCGCCGAGGAAGCAGACGTAGGCGTCAGCCTTGTCGCCGTGGTTCTTGAAACGCTCGGGGCCCTTCACGGCCTCGTTGTCGGTATGGAAGGTGTCGGCCGCGGAGTGCGTGCCCACGAAGCCCTTGCCGGACTTCACGAAGTCGAAGAGCGCCTGCTTGCCGGCCATGGACATCGGCGGGTTCTTGTCGGTGCCTTCGGAGCAGAGGTCGCCGGTGGTGTAGAACATCACGGTATCGAACTGGGCGAGGTACTCGGGCGAGAACTTCGAGCCGTCCTTGGAGAAGACGAACTCGATGTTGTTGGCGACGCCGAGCTCGAGGAGCTGCTTCTCGGCGAAGCTGGGCTGACCCTTCTTGTACGAGATCACCTCGTGCTCGAAGCCCGAGGACTTGGTGAAGAAGAGCACCTTACGCTTGGGGGCGTCGGCGGCGGACGCGGTGAGCGCGAGCAGGCAGAGGAGGAGCGAGCGGAGGATCATGGGGGGTCCGTCGAACAAACCCGCCCTGCCCCTCGCAGGCAAGCCGATAGGACTCAACGGCGGGCGGAGCGGCGGGCGGACGGCAACTCCCGGGCGATCTCCGCCAGGCGATAGCCGAAGCCCGGACCGCGCAGGGTCGAGCCGTCGACCTGGCCTTCCCGGCGGGCGTAGAGGGCCGGATGGACCGCGGCTTCGGGCGCGGAGGCCGCCGGATAGAACTGCATGCCGTTCGTCTCCACGCCCGCGATGGTCGGGGCATGGGCGGCGAGCAAGACATGCGTCATCTGGGCCATCATGGGATTGGTGAGATCCTGCACCATCAGCTGCATCCCATGCGCGCGGGCCCAGCAGAGGCTGAGGAGCGCGCCCGTCTGGGTCTTGCAGGTCTTCAGCGCCACGCCGGTCCAGCCGAGCTCGCGGCCCAGACGGACGATGCGCCAATCGTGGGCGCTCTCGTCGAGGAAGAGCGGCATGCGCTGGCTGACGGAATGGACGTCGATGAGGTGTTCCTCGAGTTCGTACGGAAACGGCTGCTCGACATAGCTGAGACGCTTCCAGAGCTCAGGCAATTCGGCCTTCACGCGGTCGAGGACGCCGTTCACATAGGCCGGGTCCATGACGGTGCAGTTGAAGTCGGCGGTGAAGAGTTCGAAGCCGAGCGGCAGACCGACCTCCGCGACGCGCTTCAGTCGCTCGAAATCCCAGGCGGCGTCGTTGCCGCGCAATTTCACCTTCAGCGCCTTCAGTCCGTCGGCCTTGATCCACTCGTCGAGCGAAGACGGGTAGCCATCGGCAACCTTGTTCGCGCCCGCTTCAGCGAGCGTGAGGAAATCGAGGCCGCCGACGAGATGCCAGGCGAGCAGCTTGGTCGTGACGGGCGCGCGGAAATAATCCGCGGGATAGCGGCCGGCGAAGGACACCCCCTTGGCATCGGCGGCGGGCGTGACGAACGCGGAGAGGTCGCGGTTCATCCACGGGGCGCAGTAGGTCGAATAAGTCGACACGCCATGGGCCACGCCATAGGCGTCGTGCAGGGCGAGGTCGAACGGCGAACAGCAGACCAGCGCCGCGAGGGTCGGGATGGCGACGCCTTCCGGCAAGCCGGCGTTGAACTTCGCGAGGACACCCGGCAGGACGTCTTCCAAGAAGTCATGGCCGATTTCCAAGGGATG
>JBKCKE010000243.1:0-3792 GCA_046301395.1 Verrucomicrobiota bacterium
CTCTGCCCCTACCCCTACCCCTTCATCTCGGGTTCTGGCTACCGATATTCGGCTAGGCGATGCCTAGGAACATTCTCGACTCAACGGGCATCTCCATATGCTCCTTCCCACCCCAAAGTCCCTCTATGTCCCAAATACATCGTCGTACGTTCATCAAGAACTCCGCCCTGGCTGCCGCCGTGGCCGGCATCAGCGCCCAGACCTACGCCCAGTCCACGGGCGCCAACGGTGACCTCCGCGTCGCCGTCGTCGGCTTCCGCAGCCGCGGTCTGGAACACATCAAGGAGCTCAAGAAGATCAAGGGCGTCCGTATCGTCGCCCTCTGCGACGTCGACTCCAAGGTCGTCGCCAAGGGCCTGAAGGACAACCCGGGCGCCAAGGGCTACACCGACATGCGAAAGATGCTCGAAGACAAGGACATCGATGCCGTCTCCATCGCCTCCCCGAATCACCAGCACTCCATCCAAGGCATCTGGTCGCTCCAGGCCGGCAAGCACCTCTACGTAGAGAAGCCCCTTTCGCATAACATCTTCGAAGGTCAGCAGCTCGTCGCCGCCTCGAACCACTTCTCCAAGCTCGTCGTCCAGGCCGGCACCCAGAGCCGCTCCGGCGCCGGCATCCGCGCCGCCATCAAGGACGTGCACGCCGGCAAGTACGGCAAGGTGAAGCTCGCCCGCGCCATCTGCTACAAGCGCCGCAAGTCCATCGGTCCGGCCCAGAAGAACGCCATCCCCTCCGAGATCGACTACGACCTCTGGCACGGACCGGCCGACATCCAGGAATCCATCCGCGGCAACGAGACCGACAAGGTCCAGCACGCCGCCAACAACGGCCCGGTCCACTACGATTGGCACTGGTTCTGGAACTACGGCGGCGGCGACCTGTGCAACCAGGCGATCCACGAGATCGACATCGCCCGCTGGTTCCTGAACACGCACGAAGTCTCCGCTGAGGTCGTGTCCGTCGGCGGCCGCTTCGGCTACGTCGACTGCGCCGAGACCCCGAACACCTTCATCTCGATCCATAACTACGCCGACGCCCCGCTCATCACCGAAGTCTACGGCCTCACCTCCGACGGCCAGATCAACGGCCCGATGAACAAGTTCGGCAAGTTCTCCGAACTCAACAAGGGCCAGAAGTCGGCCAAGTCCCCGGAAATCGGCATCATCGTCGAGTGCGAGAACGCCACCATCATCGTCCCGGACTACAACTCCGCCCAGGTCTACGACAAGGACGGCAAGTTCGTGAAGACCTACGGCAAGACCGTCGACGCGGTCGACCTCACCGGCGGCGCCTCCGGCCACCACGCCAACTGGGTCGCCGGCATCCGCAAGGGTTCCTCCGCCGACATCAACGCTCCGGTCCGCGAGTGCCACCTGTCCACCGCCCTCGTCCACTCCGCCAACATCTCCTTCCGCCTCGGCGCGAAGAAGAGCGCCGGCGAGATCAAAGAGGCCATCAAGGCCAGCTCCGGCCTCGCCGAAGCCTTCGGTCGCATGGCCGAGCACCTCGGTCGTAACGGCGTGAACCTCGACGAAGCCAAGGCCACCCTGGGCGCCCCGCTCACGCAGGACACCAAGACCGAACTGTTCACCGGCGCCAATGCCGAAGCCGCCAACCGCGACCTCGTCGCGAAGCGCGCCGGCCGCAAGGGCTTCGAGATCCCGACCACGTTCTAAGCTCCTCCGACGAAGCGGAGCGGTCGCAAGGCCGCTCCGCTTTTTCATCTCTAAACCAAATCATACCTACCATGAAAAAGACCCAGCAACTCCTTAGCCTCACGGCCGCCGCCCTCCTCCTCGTGGGCTGCGCCAACGACGCCCAGGCTCCGCAGGCCGCCGCCGGCGCGCCCAAGGCCAACACTAACAAAGTCGAGATCTTCAACGGCAAGGACCTCACGGGCTTCAAGAAGCTCGGCGGCGACGCCACCTACGCCGTGAACGCCGAAGGCGCCCTCGTCGGCACCTCGACCCTCAACACGCCGAACACCTTCCTCGCCACCGACAAGGACTACGGCAACTTCGTCCTGGAGTATGACTTCAAGAACGACCCGCGCCTGAACTCGGGCGTGCAGTTCCGCAGCCACTCCGAAGCCAAGGAAGTCGCCTACAAGGGCGCCGACGGCAAGCCCGCCAAGGTCCCGGTCGGCCGCGTCCACGGCTACCAGGCCGAGATCGACACCGATCCGAAGAACGTGAAGAAGGACGCGACCGAGGCCCGCATGTGGTCCGCCGGTCTCTACGAAGAAGGCCGTCGCGGCTGGATCTTCCCCGGCTTCGGCGGTGGCGACGCCCTCGCTTTCTCCAAGCAGGGCCGCGAGATCACCAAGGTCGGCGAGTGGAACCACGTGAAGGTGGAAGCCAACGGCAACCGCATCCGCACCTGGCTCAATGGCGTGCCGCGCGTCGACGTCCGTGACGACGGCTACAAGGCCGGCTTCATCGCCTTCCAGGTCCATGGCATCGGCAAGGACGCCGCCAAGGCCGGCACCACCGTCGAATGGCGCAACATCTCGCTCACGAAGATCCCGGACAACACCCTGACCGAGTCCGAGAAGGCCGACGGCTGGAAGCTCCTCTTCGACGGCCGCTCCAGCAAGGGCTGGCGCTCCGCCAAGGGCCCGGACTTCCCGAAGGCCGGCTGGTCCGTCGAGAAGGGCACGCTCCGCACCGCCAAGGGTGACGGCAAGGAATCCGCCAACGCCGGCGACATCATCACCATCGAGCGCTTCAAGGAGTTCGAAGTCTCCGTCGACTTCAAGCTCACCAAGGGCGCCAACAGCGGCCTGAAGTACTTCGTGCAGCCGGACCTCAACCAAGGCGCCGGCTCGGCTTTCGGCCTGGAGTTCCAGATGCTCGACGACGCCGTCCACCCGGACGCCAAGCTCGGCCGTGATGGCAACCGCACCGTCTCCTCGCTCTACGACCTGAAGACGGCCGCCAACACCAAACGCGCCAACCGCATCGGCGAATTCAACAACGCCTACGTGATCGCGAAGGGCACCAAGGTCGAACACTGGCTCAACGGACGCCTCGTCGTCTCCTACGACCGCAGCACCGCGGAGTTCCGCGACCTCGTCGCGAAGTCCAAGTATGCCGATCCTAAGTACGGCAAGAACTTCGGCGAGTGGGCCGACGGCCACATCCTCCTGCAGGAACACGGCGACGAAGTCTGGTTCCGTAACGTGAAGCTCCGTGACCTCGCCCCGAAGCCGGCCGCCAAGCCCGCCGCCAAGGGTGGCAAGAAGGCCCCGGCCAAGAAGGCCGAGCCTGCCAAGAAGTAAGCCCTCCCCGAGGCGCTGACGAAGGCCGGACGACGCGAGTCGCCCGGCCTTTTCTTTGCCCGGATGGCTGAGGCATTGCATGCCAGGCCACCAGGGCTAGAAAAGCCTCACCCCGAGCCATGCGCCCCACCCTGCTCCTCGCCGCCTTCTGCGCGGCCCTCGTCGGCCACGCCGCCGAACCGACGCGCCCGAACATCCTCTTCGTCATCGCCGACGACTGGGGCAATGGCCACGCGGGCGCCTACGGCTGCCCGTGGGTGAAGACGCCGAACTTCGATCGCCTCGCCAAGGAAGGACTGCTCTTCCTCAACGCCTATACGCCGACGGCGAAGTGCGCGCCGTCGCGCTCGAGCATCATGACCGGACGCCACCCGTGGCTCCTCGGCGCCGCGGCCAACCACTTCCCGTATTTCCCTCCGGAGATCGGCATCCTGCCCGACGCCCTCGACAAGGCGGGCTACTTCTACGCCTCGACCGGCAAAGTCTGGGGTCCGGGCCAATCGCTCAAG
>JBKCKE010000244.1:0-4186 GCA_046301395.1 Verrucomicrobiota bacterium
GTGTTATAGAATTGGGTGAAGCGCACGCCTTTCTGGGCGAGCGCATCGAGGTTCGGGGTGGGGATCTCGCTGCCGTAGCAGCCGAGATCGGCCCAACCCATGTCGTCGACCATGATGAGCAGCACGTTCGGCTGGGCAGCCGGGAGGGTAAGCCAGGCGATCAGGGACAGCAGCAGCGCAGGGGTTCGCATGTCGGCAGGATGGAAGGCCGTCGTCGGGATGCAATCTTCCCGTGTAACCTCGTCTTTACAGCCCATCCGATGTCGACAGATTGGCCGGATGCGAACGCTATGCCTCTGGTTGCTGACCCTCGTCACGTTGGCCGCCGCCGAGCCGGGCAAGAAGCCGAACATCCTCTTCATTCCGATCGACGACCTGAACCATTGGGTCGGCTTCCTCGGACGTAATCCGCAGACCAAGACCCCGAACATCGATCGCCTCGCCAAGCTGGGCGTCGCCTTCAGCCAGGCTTATTGCACCGCGCCGTCGTGCAATCCCTCCCGCGCCTCGCTCATGTCGGGCCTACGTCCGAGTAGTACCGGTTGCTATGAGAACAATCAGGACTGGCGGCCCGGCATCAGCGAAGACAAATTGCTGAACAGCCATCTCGCCAAGAACGGCTATGCCGTCTTCGGGGCCGGTAAGATCTACCACGGGGCCGGCGATCGGGGCGGTCATTTCGACGAATATTTCCCGGGCAAGGGCGGACCCATGAAATTGCATCCGGATGCCAAGGACGATGGCGTCGGCGGCATCAAGTTCGCGCCCCTTGCGGGCACCGACGAGGAGATGGCGGACCATGGCGTCGTGACCTGGTGCATCGAGAAGATGTCCCAGAAGCACGACAAGCCCTGGTTCATCGCCGCCGGCCTCGTCAAGCCGCACATGCCCTGGAACGTGCCCAAGAAGTGGTTCGACCTCTTTCCCTTGGACCAGATCCAGCTGCCTCCGCACATCGAAGGCGACCTCGGCGACGTCCCGGCGGCCGGCGTCAAGATCGCCAAGCCGACGACCGACCACGCCGCGATCTTGAAGTCAGGCCGATGGAAGGAAGCCGTGCAGGCCTATCTGGCCACCATCGCCTATTGCGACTATGAAATCGGGCGGCTCATCGATGCCTGGGAGAAGTCGCCGGAGAAGGATAACACCATCATCTGTCTCTGGAGCGATCACGGCTGGAGCCTCGGCGAGAAGGAGCACTGGCGGAAGTTCGCGCTCTGGGAAGAGCCCACCCGCACCGTCTTAATCTGGAAGGCGCCGGGCGTCACCGCGCCGGGCGGTCTTTGTGCGCGACCGGTCGATTACGCCTCCATCTATCCGACCCTCTGCGCTTTGGCCGGCATCCCGGCGCCGGCGCACCTAGAGGGGGCCGACATCACCTCGCTGCTGCGTGATCCCAAGGCGGAGTGGAAACTGCCTGCCGTGACCACCTGGATGAAAGGCAATCATGCCGTCCGTTCGGAGGATTGGCGTTACATCCGTTATGCCGACGGCAGCGAAGAGCTTTACCGCAATTCCTCCGACCCGCTGGAACATGTCAACCTCGCCGGGAAGCCGGACCTGTCCGCCAAGAAGGCCGAGCTGTCGAAATTCCTTCCGCAGAAGGAGGCCGCTAACCTCCCGCGAGGCAAGGGAGGCGAAGGCGACGAGACCGAAGGGTCGTCCAAGCCCGCCAAGAAGGGCAAAGGCAAGAAGAAGGCCGCCTGAATCCTTATCGGACGGTCGCCTGACAGACCATCTCGAGGATGCGCGGGATGCTGTAGTTCTCGTAGGCGCCGTTCTTAGGCGGGACCGGTGGGGTCGTGTGCGTGCCGAAGTTGTCGGCCGGCTGCGGGATGCGCGTCAGGTCGGGGTTCCACTGGCCGTCCTTGCCGCCGAGTTTATAGATCACCAGGTCGAGGGAGGGCACGACGTAGAGGCAGAAACCGCCCGCGCCCGTCTTGTAGAACGCATCGCGCGGGGCGCCGACGATCTGGCCCGCTTGGTTATGTTCGAACTGGAGGCTGAAGGGGAAGTGCGGGTTATAGGGCAGCGACTGCTGACAGAGCTTGATGTAATCGGCCGGGATGAGTTGCTGGTCTTTCCAGCGTCCTCCTTGGGCGAGGCAATAGCCGAAGCGGACGGCATCGGTGGCGCGGAGGGCGATCGAGCCGGCACCGTTGGCGTGGGCCATCGTCACGTCGCCGCGGTAGAGGCAGTAACCCCAGGGACCCCAACCCATCGGCTGGGCGAATTTCTCTTCGATGTAAGCCGGCAGTTCCTTGCCCGTGACTCGGCGCAGGACCATGGAGGCGATGTGCGGAGCCGGCGAGGAGTAGGAGTAGCCTTCGCCTGGGGCGGTCCAGAGCGGTGCTCGGAGGGAGGAGCCGTCGACGTCACGGATATCCTGGCCCTTGGAGGGCTTGAGCGGCTGAGCCGTGCCGCGGATGACGCCGGAGGGCGTGGGACCTTCGCCATTGTGGCCGGACGTCATGCAGAGCAGGTGGCCTAGCCGGATGTCGGCTTCACGTGGGTCGCGCAGGGGGAAGGCCTCGGGTAGGAATTCCTGCGTATAGACCTTCGTATCGAGGCCGTCGGGCAGCTTTGCTTTGAATTCCTGCAGCATCACCCCGCAGGCGATGCTCGTGAAGCCTTTGCCTGTGGAAGCCATGTCGGGGTTGGCGTTGCGGTGGGCCTTGCCGAAATATTTCTCAAAGACCAGGTAGCCTTTTGAGATCACGACCAGTCCGCCGTTTTCGGTATTGGAGCGTTCGACGGCCCGATAGGCTTGTTCGAGCTTAGCCATGTCCACGCCAGCGAGGGCGCGAGCCTCAGTCGCATCCTTAGGGGTGCGCCAGCCGCCTTGGGCGTCGGACGGCGGGAAATAGTCGGCCGCGGAGGCGGAGAGGGTGAGGAGGGAGAGGAGAAGGACACGTTTCATTGAGTATGGAGTATTGAGTATGGAGTATCGGGGATGGTGCAAGGGTTTGACGGAGGGGGAGGGCGGGGTCATAGGAATGATATGAACCGACTGTTGCCCCTCGTCGTGGCGTTCCTCTGCGCGCCGCTGTTCGCCCAAGCTCCGAGCCAGGTGGCGCCGGCGGCTGCCTTGAAGGTGACCGCCCGGGCCGAGCGGGCTGACGCGACGTATCAGGTCGGCGAGAAGGTCTCGTTCGCCGTGTCTGTCGAAGATAAAGGCAAGCCCGCCAACGGCAGCCTGATCGATTGGGTCATCGTCAAGGATGGCCTCGCGACGGAGCAGAAGGGATTCTCGTCGGTGGTCGACGGCAAGGCCACCGTCGTCGGTTCCTTGAACGAACCCGGCTTCCTCCAGCTCAAGGTCACCGCCCATCGTCTTGACGCGCGCAGCAAGCCGCTGGCCGTCTCGGCCATGGCGGGCGCGGCGGTCGAACCGACCAAGATTCCGCGCAGCCTATCGGTCCCGGACGATTTCGACGCCTTCTGGTCTGGCATGAATCAGAAGCTCGCGGCCGTCCCGGTTGCGGCGTCCATCCGGTCCGTCAAAGCGCCTCTGCCTGACGTGGAATCCTTCGACGTCACCGCACCGGCGCTTGGCCTGCCGATCTCCGCTTATATGGCGAAGCCAGTCGGGGCCAAGCCCAAGAGCCTGCCCATCATCCTCACCGTCCATGGGGCCGGCGTGAACGACAGTTCGTTGGGTGGTTCAGCCGGCTGGGCCGCCAGGGGTTTCCTGGCCATGGATATGAACGCCCATGGCCTACCGAACGGGAAGCCCAAGCAGTTCTATGCTGACCTGAAGGTCGGCGCCATGAAGGACTATCGTTACGAGCATAAGAACGACCGGGAGAAGGCTTACTTCACCGGCATGATGCTGCGGCTGGTCCGCGCCATCGATGTGCTCACCGCCCAGCCCGAGTGGGACGGCAAGCATGTGGTCGTCTCCGGTGCCAGCCAGGGCGGCTATCAGGCCATCGCGGCGGCCGGGATCGACGGACGCGTCACCTTCTTCGCCGCCGGTGTTCCCGCCGGGTGCGATCACAGCGGCATGCTGGTGAACCGCATCGCCGGCTGGCCCAAGATCGTGCCGGTCGTCGACGGCAAGCCGGACATGGCCGTCTTGGAAGCCTATCGCTATCTCGACTGCATGAACTTCGCGACCCGGACCAAGGCCAAGGGCGCCTACTTCACCGTCGGCTTCATCGACACCACGTGCCCGCCGACCAGC
>JBKCKE010000245.1:0-2221 GCA_046301395.1 Verrucomicrobiota bacterium
CGTGTCGACGGCTACTATGGCGTCAACACGTGCGGTGGACCAGGTATCGGCGGACAAGGTCGCAGCCTGGAAAGCCGCCAGCGGAAGCTCGGCGGAGGGGCGCTCGGTGAAGTAGCCGACGCTGAGGAAGGCGCGGCGCGACCAGCCGTCGTCGTCGGCGAGCGTCGTGGGCAGGTCGTAGCGGAACTCCGGCAGGCGCTGGACGACGTCTTGGTAGTTGTCGGCCTTCGCGGTGAGGGCGGCCGAGAGGTATCCGCCGGCGTACGGTTTGACGACCTCGAGGTTGAGCTGAGGATTGCCGGCCTGGCCGATCAGGAAGGGGCGGAAGTCGCGGAGGACATCGGGGTCCGTCTGCGCGAAGAGGTTGCCGGCGATTTCGACGCCGTCCTGCGTGCGACCGTTGATCTCCCCGGTGAAGAACGTACGCTGGCTGTTCGGCAGACGCCCGAAGAGGTCCGCCACGGGCGTGGACTGATCGTCGATCCAGCCGCTCTGCAGCCGGCCTTTCCAGCGCGTGCCGACGCCCGGCAGGCGGGTGTTGTCGACGCGCAGGGCGGGTCCGACCATCAAGCCGGATTTGCTGTAGTAGTCGACGAGTCCGCCCAGCCAGAGCGAAGGCGTGACGCGGTTCAGGATGGTGGACCGAAGGAAACTGCCCTGTTTGTCCTCACTGCCCGTGTTGAGCATGATGTCATAAGGGAATTCGGTCCCGGACTGTCCGTAGTAGGGCAGGTTGAAGATCGGCACGCCGGCGACGTAAGGCGTGGCGCTGCGCAACGACAGCCAGTCCTCCTTCTCGACGTAGGAAGCCTCGGCGATCTTGAGGTGCATGCCGGCCGCGGAGGGTTCGTTGTTCCACACGCGTACGCCCTTTATCTGCTTGTCGCCTTTGACGATACGCAGCGATTCGGCGGTGAAGTAGACGGGGGCGCGGCCGAAGCGCACGTCGGTGGCTTCGATGACGTCGGCGCGCGGGTCGATGACGACCTTGGCGCCGAAGATGCGCAGGCTCTTGGTCGCGTAGACGACCTCTCCTTCGGCGACGATCACGCCGGTGCGGTAGTCGAGGCGTAGTTTCTTCGCCGACAGGAAGGTGTCGCCGCTGACCAGTTCGGCGTTCGTACCGACCATCACCTTCCCGCCTTCTTCGGAGTGGAAGTCGCCGGTGAGGACGGGGCCAGCGGTCGTCCGCGCCGGTTCGGCGGCCATGGCCGCCACGGACAGGGAGAGGCTTGCGGCAAGGATCCAGAAGCTACGGCCAGGCATCCGCCGAGAGTTGTCGCTCCGGTGTTTCCCTCAAGGTTTTTCGGGTAATGAGCGCTTGCCGACCCTCGGGCGGGCGTGGAGTCTTCCGGGATGCGCCTGAGTCCAGCAGAGTTGACCGCCCTGGTGGATGGCAAGGAGACCTCGCCGCACCGATTCCTGGGCTTGCATCCGCTGCAAGGCGGGGGTCTGGTCGCCCGCGCGCTCCTGCCCTGGGCGAGCGCCTGCGAACTGCTGCCCGAGGGCGGGAAACCGGTGCCGATGACCCGCCTGCACGCGAGCGGCGTCTTCGAGGTCGAGCTGCCTGGTTCCGCGCTTTTCCGTTACCGTTTCCGCGTGACCTATCCCGACGGCGTCCGCCGCGACGTCGACGACCCGTACCGCTTCCTGCCGACGATCTCCGAGGACGACCTCTTCTTGCTCGGCAAGGGCGACGACCACCGGGCCCACTACAAATTGGGCTCTCACGTGCGTTCGATCGACGGCGTCACCGGCGTCTCCTTCGCGGTCTGGGCCCCGTCCGCCCGGCGGGTCTCCGTCGTGGGCGACCACAATCTCTGGAACGGACGCGCCCAGCCGATGCGCAACCTCGGGGCTTCCGGCATCTGGGAGATCTTCATCCCCGGCCTGGCCGCCGGGGCGCGCTACAAATACGAGATCGTCGGTCCGCACGACACCACGCCTTTCCTCAAGACCGATCCGTACGCGCTGCACTTCGAGCCCTCGCCGAACCACGCGGCGATCGTCTGCGATCTGTCCGGCTTCGTCTGGCATGACGGCGCCTGGTTGGAGGCCCGTCGCCAGCGCGACCTGCGTTCCCGGCCGATGTCCGTCTACGAGGTGCACCTGGCCTCCTGGCGTCGCGTCCCCGAAGAGGGCGGCCGCGTCCTTAATTACCGTGAACTCGGTGAGCAGCTCGCCGCTTACTGCGTGCAGATGGGCTTCACCCATGTGGAAC
>JBKCKE010000246.1:0-2609 GCA_046301395.1 Verrucomicrobiota bacterium
CGCGGCGTGACGCGGTAGATCTTGCCTTCGCGGGACCAGACGGTCGTGTTCGCGCCGGCGGAGGATTCGGTGTCGATGCTCGGGGTCTGCTTCAGGAACCAGACGCGCATCTTGAAGCGGAAGTCCGTGCTCGTGAGCGCGCCGACCGGGCAGATGTCGACCGTGTTGAGCGAGTAATTATTATCGAGCTCGCGGCCCGGGAAGCAGGTCAGCGTGTTGTAGGAACCGCGGTTGACGAAGCCCAGGACGGGGTCCTTGGCGATCTCGCTGGAGAAGCGCACGCAGCGCGAGCAGAGGATGCAGCGTTCGTCGTCGAGCGTGACGCGCGGCCCGAGGCGGGTCTTCTTCGGCTTAGCGTTCTTCTCGTCGACATAGCGCGAATAACCGCGGCCGTATTCGGCGGAGAATTCCTGGAGTTTGCACTCGCCGGCCTGGTCGCAGATCGGGCAGTCGAGCGGGTGGTTGAGGAGGAGCATCTCCGTCACGCCTTCGCGGCAGGCCTTGACGCCGGGCGATTCGAGGCGGACGTGCAGGCCGGCAGAGACGTTGGTGGCGCAGGCGATGGCCGGCTTGGGCTGCCAGCCGATCTTCGGCTGGCCGTTCTCCATCACCAGCTCGTTCGTAGCGCGGTCGCGCATCGGCGAGCCCAGTTCGACCAGGCACATGCGGCAGTTGCCGGCGACCGGGAGCTTCGGGTGATAGCAATAGTGGGGGACTTCCTTGCCGATCTTGCCGAGGGCATCGACTAGGTTAGCCCCGGCCGGGACTTGATGTTCGACGCCATCGACATTGATGGTGACCAGAGAAGGTTTGTTGTCCGTGACCATGGGTCGGGAAAGTTAACCGCAAGTTAGGGTACCCCCTACCTCCCGCAAGGGGAAAGGCGGGAAAATGGCCTCCTATTAGGGGTAGGGGGAGGCGAGGAGTCGCCAGGGGACACGTTGGCACGGGGACAAGGGGACATGTGGGCACGGTGACAAGGGGACACGGGGAGAGGCGACTATGTCGTGACGCGGTCCCGACCCTACCCATCGATTCAGCACTCTGATGTGTTCCCAACCGCCAACCGCTAACCGCTATCACCTGGTGCGATTAGTATCACTTCTGACCAATCTGATAGTCCACAAAAGCGATGGCTTGGTCAGATTTAATGCGAATAATCCTGGTTATAAATCGCCATGCCTGCTGCGAAATTCGAGAAAAAGGCCGTCTTTGAGCTCCTTGCCGATGGTATTGAAGCTCAGATCCGCCAGGAGGGCTGGAAGGGGCTGCTGCCGTCGGGAAGAGACCTGGCCAACCAGCATAAGGTCAGCCTGCCGACCGTCCAAAAGGCCATCGCGCTCCTGATCGAGCGCCAGGTCTTGGTCAGTCGAGGCGGCAAGCGACGTCTCGAGGTCGCCCCCGGGGTCGCCGGCTCTCAGCGTGCTTCCGGCCACCTTGAAGTCCTGGTGATTTCGACCCAGCCGCTGATTTCCTATGACGCCTCCATCTCCATGGGCGTCCTTCGGCTCGGTGAGAACCTCAAGGCCAAGGGCGATGGCTTCAGGTTCGTCGACCTGAGTCACGTGCAGGGCGTGGAGCGTCGCAAGGCCGCCCATGCCGAGGTGGTGAAATCTCGCCCGACGCACGTCATCCTGATGACTCCGGATGCGCCGCTCTTCGCGGGGGTCACGCGTCATCCGGTGAAGATCGCCACGATGTTCGGCGCCTTGCGTTCCAAGCGCGTCACCCCGTTGGGCGTGAAGTATGGCTACCTGGTCGACATCGCGCTCAAACACCTGATTCCATTGGGCCATCGTCACTTCCTGATGCCGTTCTTCGCCCGGAAGATGAAGCTGCGTGAATCGATGGCGGCCATCGCCCGCATCGCCAAGGAGCAGGGGGTGCGGATCGAGGTGAAACTCACCGCGCAGCCGCTCACCACCGAGAACGTGGGGAGCTTCCTCGGCGCTGGTCTGGCCCGCGGGGCGACCGCGGTGATCTTCCCGCAGTGGACGGACTTCATGCCGGCCATTGGTTATCTCGCCGCGCGTGGCCTGGAATTCCCGCGTGACCTTTCCGTCGTGGCCCTTGTCGGCAATGCGACCACCCGCGTCTATGCGCCGCCGGTGGCCTGCTGCCTCACCTCGCCGGACAGCATCGCCCAGCAGGCCGAGATCTGGGCGCGTTCCCAGAAGGTCGAAGACGAAGTCTACGTCTCAGTCTACCAGCAGACCTGGCAGCCTGGCGCTTCGACCGGCCCGGTGCCGGTGAAAAATTAGTCGTGAGCGGTTGGCGGTAAGCGGTTGGCGGTTGGGAGCGGCAAAGCTCAAAGGGAGACCGGAAACCGGATAGGATGCTGCGGTGTTGCCTAGCGCGGCTTCGCCGCGAGGGGACACGCGGGCGCGGTGACATGGGGGCATGGGGAGATGGCACTCGAGAGGAATAATTACCTGCCATGGCGGTGATATAACCTAGGCAGATCGTGTCAGGATAAACTACCCACGGGTGTCTTGTTTCCATGGGCTGGATCAAGCGTCACAAAAATCTTGAAACTGTAACGCTCATGCCCGAACCTATCTTCACATCCCTCCATGCCGATTACTCGGCTGGTCGTGGGGCGGCTCCGG
>JBKCKE010000247.1:0-5083 GCA_046301395.1 Verrucomicrobiota bacterium
TCGCCGCCGCAGGCCTTCCAGGAAAGCCCGCATTCGCCGATGAAGACGCGCTTCGCCGGCAGGCCCGCCTTGGGCGGCAGCTGGGCGTTGACGTAATCGAGGGTGGCGCGGACTTCTTCGGCCGGGAGCAGCTGGCAGTCGTAGGCGGAGTAGGAGACGAAATCGACGGCCAGCTTCGGCAGCACCGCGTTGACCATGCGCTGGCGGCCGTCCTTCATCGCGTCGCGGACGCGGTTCACTTCGGCGTAAGTGTAGACCCGGCATTTCGTATAGGGCACTTCGGCGCGCGCGTCATCGACGGCCTTCTGGCGGATGGCGAACCATTCGATCATCGCGGCGATCCGTTCCGGAGGCGCGTCCTTCTTCACGTCCTGTCCGGGCAGGAGGTACCAGTCGCCCTCCCAGTGTCCGATGAAGAAGGTCTTCCCCGTCGTGTCGTAACGCGTGAGCAGGTCCTTCGTGAAAAGATACATCGCGTTGTATTCGCGACGGCGCAGTTCGGGCGTGATGCCCTTGGTCCAGGCGTCGTTGGAGCGATACCAGACGACGTAGTGCGTGAACGGCATCGCGATATACGGCGTCAGCTGGCCGCCCGAGACGGCGTCGATCTTGAGGATACGCGAGCCCATCGCCGAGATGCCCTTGGCGGCTTCGAGCACCGCCGGATCCTTGGTGAACTTGTACGCCGGACCGAAGGCCTGCGTGCCGACGACCTGGGGGAACGCGTCGGGCATCGTCGGGACGGCCGGCAGCGGCGTCATCTCGAGCTGCTGGGTCGGGCGGTTCTTCTGCGCGAACACGACGGCCGGGAAAAGCAGGAAGACTCCCAGAAGGAGACGGAGGGTTGGACTCATGGGGCGGACCTCAGGGCGAGGGACTTGTATTGTCCGACTATGACACCCTTCCTTCAAGCCCGTTCCCACCCACACCATGAACACCACCCAAGCCACCCTCGCCGCCGTGCTCCTCGCCGTCGGCGTCCACACCCACCTCGTCGCCGCTCCCGCCAAGGAGGCCGGCGCGACGGACGACCCCGATCACGCCCGCCTCGTCGCCGCCCGGAAGGCGACGTTGGAGCTCCCCGAGATCGCCGCGGCCGAACAGCAGGCCAAGGCCGACCGCGCCCTCACCACGAAGGCCTACGCGGAATACAAGATGGCCCGGAAGCGCTCGAACGACTCCGAGGCGGCCTACCGCAAGGCCTATGACGAGGCGCTCGGCAAGGTCGACCCGGCGGCCCCGGCGCTCCAGGAAAAGGAGCGCGCGGCCTTCCGCGAGCGCATGCTCAAGGCGCGCACGTCCAAGAAAGGCGGCGCGAAGAAGACCGCCGCGAAGGATGACGAGGCCGACGACGAACCCGCGTCCGACGAGAAGGACGACCAGTGAACCCCGCGCGACCCGCCGTCCGGCGGGTCGCTTATTTGGGGAGCGCGGCGACGAACTCCGCCCAGATCTCGTCGATCGGCTCGAGGCCGACGGAGATGCGCAACAGATCGGGGTCGAGCCCCGCGGCGCGGATGCCCGCCCTGCCCTGCTCGTTCGTCACTTCTTCGAAATGCGCGAGCCACAGGAACGGCGCAGCCAAAGTATAGCGAAGCCCGAAGCTAGGGCCCTTGCCGACGGCGAGACGGTCATAGACCGCGCGCATGTCGCCGCGCAGTTCGATGGTGATGAGCGCGCCGGCGCCGGCGCCCGGCCGTCGGACGCGGCCGTAAGCATCGGCCGTCGGCCCCTGGTCGGCGGTGCGCACGCGGGCGACCGCAGGGTGCGCGGCGAGACGCCGCGCGAGCTCGGCGGCATTGGCGGCGAGACGGCGCGTGACCTCCTCCATGCGGCCGATCTGCGCGGCGAGCGCGCGGAGGTCACGCGCGTGCAAGGGCTCCAGCCGGCGACGGGCGGCGGTCAGCATCACCGCGGCATCGGGCCGGGCAGGATCGATGGCGAGCACGCCGGCCATGACGTCGCCTTCGGAGCCGGCATATTTCGTGAGGCTCGAGACGACGACGTCGGCGAACGGCAGGACGTCGACGGAAGCGAGGCCGACGCTGCTCGGATCGAGGAGCAGCTTGGCGC
This sequence comes from Verrucomicrobiota bacterium, assembly GCA_046301395.1. Taxonomy (GTDB): domain Bacteria; phylum Verrucomicrobiota; class Verrucomicrobiia; order Opitutales; family UBA953; genus UBA953. The sequence goes on from JBKCKE010000247.1 coordinate 2,074, forward strand.
CATGCTTATCGCAAAGGGCGCGGAGCGCCGGCAGGTCGGCGGTCTCGAGCTGCGGGTTGTTCGGGATCTCCGTGAGGACGCCGGCGACGGCGCCCGTCGCGAGGAGACGTTCGACCGCGGCGAGGTCACGCACATCGGCGACGAAGTGATGCTTCGCGTCGCGCGCTTTCTCGAAGAGGCGCGTGGAGTCGACGTACAGCCAGCCGAGCTGGATCCAGTCGGTGCGGCCACGCGGACGCTGCACGGCTTCGACGGCGGCGAGGCCGGCGTCGACCGCGTTCATCCCGGCGGAAGCGATGAGGATGTCGGTCGGCGGCACGCCGGTGAGATAAGGGGCCAGCGTGGCGCGGATCGTCGCGGTCGCGGCGGCGCCGTCGACGGGTGCTTCGCCGGCGAGCCAGGCTTCGGCCTGACGCGAGGAGATGAGCGTGCCGGTGTGCTGCACCATCTTGGCGAGACGCAACGCGGCGTCACCGGCGGGCGTCACGGCCAGCCACCAGTCGCCGACGGCGTCGAGCGAGGTCAGCGGCGCGCCGACGTGATCGGCGAGGCGACGGGCGGCCGCTTCCGAGACGAGCGGGAAAAGTTCGCCGGCACGACCGAGGCGGCGGGCGGCCTCCTGCGCGGCCCGCGCGACGAGCGCGTTACGGACGAAACGCGGATAACCGGCCCGCAGCAGTTTCCAGACGCGCGCTTCCTTGCGCTCGTAGCTCTCGACATCGGCGAGCGTCGGCAGGCAGACGACCGTCGCGTGCGGCGAATCCGGCAACGTCTCGCCCAGCCCTGGGGAAAGGAGCGCCACGTTCAGAGACCTTCGGCGGGCAGTTCGTTCTGGAGGATCTGCTCGAGGGACTGGCGGCGACGGATGAGCGAGAAGCTTCCGTCGCGACGGAGGAGGACTTCGGGAGCTTCGGGGAACGAATTGTAATTCTTGGTGCTCATCCCGGCGCAGTAGGCGCCGGCGCCGCCGATCACGCAGAGATCGCCCGTGACGGCGACCGGCAGCCGACGCGTGGCGAGCGTCTCCGGTTCGCCCGGGGCGCAGCTGATGAGGTCACCCGATTCGCAGCAGTGTCCGACGATGACGTAGTCGCGTTCGCCGGCGACGGGCTTCGCGGGATAGAGATGCACCGGATGCTGCGAGCCGTAGAGCGAAGGACGGAGGATCTCCGTCATGCCGGAGTCGAGCTTGAGGAATTCGCGGGCGCCGGTGGAGACGACATCCTGTACGCGCGAGACGACCGCGCCGGCGTTGGCGACGAGGAACGTGCCCGGCTCGATCTCGAGGCGGAGCTTACGTCCGTCCTCCGCGGCGAACTTCTCGAAGGCGACCTTGACCGGCGCCCCGACGACCTGCGGGTCGGTGCCCTTCTCCGTCGCCACGCGGGCGACCTTGTAGCCGCCGCCGAGGTTGAGGGTCTGGACGGTCGGGAAGCGGGCGACGAGCGCGAGGCTGGCGGCGGAGACTTCCTGCCAGACCAGCGGATCGCTGCCGGAGCCGATATGGGTGTGGATGCGGACGACCTTGAGGCCGTACTGCTTCACGATGGCCTGGGCCTGGTCGGCCCATTCATGCCAGATACCGAAAGAAGAGTCGGGTCCGCCGACGTTGGTCTTGCCGTTGCCACCCGAGCCCTTGCCGGGGTTGAAGCGCAGTCCGACCTCATGACCAGGGAGGGCCTGGCCGATGCGTTCCAACTGGAGGAGGGAGCAGGCGTTGACGTGCACTCCCTTATTAAGGAGGGCGGCGAAATCCTCCGGCAGCTCCTGGGAGGACAGCGAGATGCGATCGGCCGGGACCCCGGCGTGCATGGCGCGGCGGACTTCCCAGCCCGAACTGGCGTCGAAATGGAGTCCTTTGTTGGCGAAGACCTTGAGGATGGCCGCGTTAGGGCAGGCCTTCATGGCGAAACGGACCGTCAGCCCGAACGCGTTGGGGAACGCCAGCATGGCGTCCGCCTGGGCCTCAAGGGTCGCCTGGTCGTAGACGTAGCAAGGGGTGCCATGGGCCGCCGCGATCTGGCGGGCCGGGTCAGGAAGAAGGAAGCGGTGATTTTCCACGGGAGTGTCTCGGGCGGACTTTGGCAGGCCCGCCCTTCCCTTCCAGCCTTTTTGCGGACGTATGACACCGCTTGCCTCCCCTCCCCTCGCCCCTTGGGATGACCTCGGCTCACGCCTTCCCATGCCCGTCACCGAGACCATCGTCGCCGCCGCGACTCCTGCGGGCCGCTCGGCTCTGGCGATCGTCCGCGTCGACGGACCGCTCGCCGCGGCCATCGCGACCGCCGCCCTCGGCCGGAAGTCGCCGCCCGCGGAGAAGACTTCGACCCTCGGCATCTGGCGCGACCAGGCCGGTTCGCCGATCGACCAGGTCGTGGCCGTGCTCTGGTCCGCCGGCCGTTCGTTCACCGGCAATGACTCGCTCGAGATCACCTGCCACGGCAACCCGCTGCTCGTGCGCCGGATCACCGAGGACTGCCTCGCGCGCGGCGGCCGCCTCGCCGAACCCGGCGAGTTCACGCGTCGCTCCTACCTCGCCGGCCGCATCGACCTGACGCAGGCCGAAGCCGTCGCCGACCTGATCCACGCCAGCTCCGAACGCGCGCTCGCCTCGGCGCGGCGCATGCTCGCCGGCGAGCTCGGCCGGCACGTCGCCCGCTGGACCGACCGCACGCTGCAGGTCCTCGCCGAACTCGAGGCGCACATCGACTTTCCCGAGGAAGACCTGCCGGAGGAGGACCCGCGCGGACCTGCGGCCCGCTTGGCCGAAATCGCGTCAGAACTTTCCGCATACGCCCGCACCGCGAGGCATGACGGCGCCCTGCGGGCCGGCCTGCGCGTGGCCGTCGTCGGCGCGCCGAACGCCGGCAAGTCGAGCCTGCTCAACGCGCTCGCCGGCGCCGACCGCGCGATCGTGAGCCCCGAGGCCGGCACCACGCGCGACTACCTCGAGGCGCCCGTCGCGGGCCTGCCGCTCGCCGTCACCGCGGTCGACACGGCGGGTCTGCGC
>JBKCKE010000248.1:0-3326 GCA_046301395.1 Verrucomicrobiota bacterium
CCGGCCGGAGCCCCGGAGCGCGGTTGGACCAAGCTCGTCTCGTTCTCGCCCGCGCTCACCACGCCTGGCGGTCCGGAGCTCAAGGGCGACATCCTCTTCCTCGACATCGACATCGTCATCGTCGGTAACATGGACGGCTTCTTTGACCATCCCGGCGACTTCCTGATCATCCGCGATTGGCAGAAGGGCGACTACACCGGCAACTCGTCGGTCTACCGGTGGCGCGCCGGCACCTATCCGGACGTCCTCGAATATTTCCGCGCGAACCTGGACGCCGTGCGCAAGCGTCACCGCAACGAGCAGGAGTTCCTGACCGCGCACCTCACCGCTCAAGGCAAAGTCAGCTACTGGCCCGAGACCTGGTGCCGTAGCTTCAAGAAGCACTGCGTGAAATATTTCCCGTTCTCGCTCTGGCAGACGCCGGAGATCCCCGCCGAAGCCAAGATCGTCGTCTTCCACGGGCTCCCGAATCCGCCCGACGCGCTCGTCGGCCGCAGCGGCAAGTGGTATCGCCGCGTGCTGCCCACGCCGTGGATCGCGGAGAATTGGAAATAAGAGCAAGAGGGGCCACGGTGACACGGGGACACGGTGACAAGGGGGAGTGATAACTCAAAGGGAGACCGGAAACCGGATGATAGGCTGGGGTGTTGATGCCCTCAGCTAACTTTCCGGTTGGTTCGTCCCCTTGTCACCGTGTCCCCGTGTCCACGTGTCCCCTCGAAGGCGCTGAGCGCCTTCGCGCTTACTTCGCTTCGTCGGCGGCCTCGTCGTTGGCGGCTTCTTCCTTGGCCTGGGCCTGGCTGCTCAGGATGGGCTGGGCGAAGAGACGGCCATCGGGGAGGTTGGCGATGTAGCCTTCGCCGATGAGGAACGAGAGATCGGTGAGCACCTGGGTCTTCGCGGCGTCCTCGGCGTTCTCGCCGGCGAGGGCGAGGACGAGATCCTTGGCCTGCTGGGCCGGCTTGCGGTCGAGCGAGTCGAAGATCTTGGCCATCGGATCGCTGAAGGCGGACTTCGGGTCGCGGCAGCGGCGACGGACGGAGCACGCGTAGGTGATGCCCTTCGAGCCCTTCTTATAAAGGTGGAAACCTTCCTTGCGGAGGCGGCCGCGGATGCCGTTGGCGGTGTCGAGGGGGAAGGCGCGCTGCTGTTCGAGGGCGTAGCGCACGGAATCACGGAGCGGGCCGGGATTCAGCTCTTCGAGCAGGCGGCCGGCGAAGCGGACCCACGGATGGGTCTTCACGACGAGGTCCTTGCGGAAGGCCTGGAGGAAGCCGCGGGCGGCGTCGAGGGACTCGAGACGTTCCGGTTCGCCTTCTTTGCGGTCCTTCGGCGCGTATTCGTTGCGGGTGGACATCGACTTCAGCCAGGCGTCGATCTGTTCCTGTTCGCGGACCATCTCGAGGCGGCCCTTGAAGGAATCGAACGGTACGTTGGGGCAATGGCGGGCGTGGTGTTCGCGGAGATTGCGCTGGTAGCTGTGGTGCGTCGGGGCGCCGAGCAGCTTGCCCGTCTGCGGGCACTTCGCGACCATCAGGAAGGAACCCTTCGGGGCTTCGACTTCGACTTCGACCACGTCGAAGAACTTATCGAGGTGCCGGGACATCACGTGGGAGACCGCGTCGCCTTCGCTGAGGAAGGGATGGCCGTCGGGCACGGAGACGGCGAGCAGGGCGTCGGGACGCTGTTCGGCTTCGAGGTGGCGGATGACGATCGAGAGACGGTCTTCCTTGTCGAGGATCAGGCGGGCGACCTCGAAGAGCTCGTAGGTCATCTTGCTCTTCTTCATCGCGCCGCCGAGGAGTTCGAACTTGGCGTCGTCGGGGAAGAAAGCGCTGGCGACGACCGGGCGGAAGGCCGGGGCGTCATCGTAACGCGAAGGACCACGGTCATCACGACGGGGGCCACGGTCATCACGGCGCGGGCCGCCACGATCGTCGCGGCGGGGGCCGCCGGGGCCGGCGCCTGGGCCGTCACGGCGCGGGCCGCGGCTCTGGCCGTCGCGGGGAGGGCCGCGGCGATCGCCGCCGGGACCGTCGCGGAAACGCGGGCGATCGCCATCGCGACGCGGGCCGCCGTTGCCGGAGCTGACCTTTTCGGAGGGTCCGCTGACCCAGGAGGGCCCGAAACCAAGGGAAGAGAGGTCCAGTTCGAAGGACTTCTCCTTGGGAGGGTTGTTTTCAGCCGAGTCGGAGGACATTGAGGAAGTGAGCGTTTAGAAAGAAGTCCGCTTGGCAAGCATCGGCACAATCGCTTTTTACTTGCACCCATCGTCAGGAGTTCCAGCGTGCACCTTCCTTTATTGCTCAGGTGGTGGAATGGCAGACACGCATGCTTGAGGTGCATGTGCCGCAAGGTGTCCGGGTTCAAGTCCCGGCCTGAGCACCAATTTAGGCTGGGTCGGTCCGGAAACGGGCCGGCCCTGTTTTTGGTTCACATCATTCCCGACACCCCGCAGTAGTAGGGACATGGCTACGCAGGGAAAACTCGACGTCCTCATCCTCGGCTCCGGCGGCCGGGAACACGCCTTGCTCAAGGCCTGCCTCCGCAGCCCGCGGGTGGCCAAGGTGCGCGTTGCCCCCGGTAACGGCGGCATGGCCCTCGAGGCCGAATGCCTCGATATCGATGCCGCCAACCCCGCCGCCGTCCTCGAGCTCGTCCGTCGTACCCAGTCCAATTTCGTGATCGTCGGCCCGGAAGTCCCGCTCGCCGCCGGCGTGGTCGACGCCCTCGAAGCCGCGGGCATCCCCGCTTACGGCCCGCTCGCCGCCGGCGCGCGCCTCGAGGCCAGCAAGGCCTTCAGCAAGGATTTCATGGTGCGTCACAAGGTGCCGACCGCCGCTTCCGAGACTTTCCGTGCCCTGGCTCCGGCCTTGGAGTATGTCCGTAAGCAGCCCGTCCCGATCGTCATCAAGGCCTCGGGCCTGGCGGCAGGGAAGGGCGTCGTCATCGCGACCACCCATGCCGAAGCCGAGGCCGCGCTGCGCGACATGATGGAGACCAAGGTGTTCGGCGCCTCGGGCGACGAGGTCGTCATCGAGGAGTTCATGCAGGGCGAAGAGGCCTCGATCATGCTCATGGTCTGCCGCGAAGAATATCTGATGCTGCCGCCCAGCCAGGACCATAAGCGCGTCGGCGAAGGCGACACTGGCCTCAACACCGGCGGCATGGGCGCCTATGCTCCGACGACCGTCGTCACGCCCGAGGTCGAACGTCGTCTCCGCGAGGAGATCATCGCGCCCACGCTGCGCGGCCTCAAGGCCGACGGCATCGATTACCGCGGCACGCTCTACGTCGGCATCATGGTGACCGCGACCGGCCCGAAG
>JBKCKE010000249.1:0-5278 GCA_046301395.1 Verrucomicrobiota bacterium
GAGCCGGCACGGAGGCGGAAGTCCCGCTTGGCCGCGTCGATGAACAGAGGGTCGGCGACGACCGAACCGATGTCCTGGCCTTTCTTCTGCCAATCGGCTAGGGAAAGCTTCTGGGCCGTGAACGTGACCGGTCGGCCGGAGTAGTCCCAATACAGGTTGCCTTGATGGAGGAAGTTCGCGGTCGTCCCGCTCCAGTTGCTGCCGAGCAGTTCGCCTCGTTCGAAGACGATGAGATTGCGTTCGAAGACGTAGGAACGGTGTTCCTCGGCGCGGCTGCGCTTGACCTGGTATTCCTCGGCGAAGGCCAGGACGTTGTTCCGGATGACGTTCTCCTTGCCGTAATGCTGGTGGAAGCCGCCGTCGGTAGTGTCGTGCACCACGTTGCCTTCCATCGTGATTCCGGTGCTGCCTTCGTCGGTGTAGAGCCCCCAGCCTCCGTAAGTGAAGCAGGTCACGTCGTGGATATGGTTATGGCTCACCGAAGTGCCTTCCGAGGGCCCGAGCGTATAGACTCCGCCCATGTCGCTGAGCAGGCCTTTGCCGAGGTGGTGGAGGTGATTCCACTCGATGCGGTTACGCTTGGCGTTACTGGGCGCGTAGCCCCAGCGCCAGCCGACGGAGACCGCGGAGTAGAAGAAGTCGGAGACCTCGTTATGCGTCACCTCGTTGTCGGAGGACGAGCCGATCCAGACGCCGACGGCGCAGGGGAAGAGCAGGCCGCCGTCGCGGATGATATTGTTATGGATCCGGTTGTGGCTCGCATGGTTCTCGGGCTTGGCCTCATCGTTCAGCGTCCCGACCTTCACGCCGCCGGCGCCGAGGTCGGTGATCAGGCACTTCTCGACGACGACGCCGCGGCTGCCTTGGCGGAGGGAGAAGCCGTAGCTGCCGACATGCGCGAGTTCGCAGCCGAAGAAAGTCACGGCGGCGGCATGCTCGACCGTGATGACGCCGTCGACGGTCCGCACCGCGGCCTGGTTGGGGACGGAGGTCGCCGACGAAGGCACGCCCTTGGCGTGGTGGAAACGCAGTCCGCGGAAGGCGAGGTGACGGACGGGCGAGGCGGCGGTCCCGGCGATGATCAGCAGCTTCTCCGCGACCGGATAGGTGCCGCGGAGGGCGCTGATGGTTTCGCCAGGACGCGGCTGGTAGGTCAGTCGGCCGGAACGGCTCAGGAACCACTCGCCGGGTTCGTCGAGTAGCGAGAGCAGGTTCTCGATGACGACGCCGGTGTGGTGGTCGAAGGCGGTATTAGCCTTCTGGGCCGGGCCACGGACTTTCAATACGCCGGTGGAAGGGTCGGCCGATTCGACGCGGCTCCGGGTGGAGTCCCATTTATGATAGAAGGTCGCGACCGCATCCTGTGTCTCCGCGGGACCGACTTCGGCGAAGGCGCTGAGTTCCTTCGGGTCGATACGGATGGTCTGTTCGGTGATGCCTTGCGCGGGGGCCGCGCCGGGAAGAGCGGATTCGTTTTCGACGCTACGGAGGAAGCGGGTGCCGGGATGGCTCGTGCGGGCACGGGTGGCACGACGATCGCCGACCCAGAGCTGTTCGAAGCGCTCGGTGCCAGGCGCCGTCTGGAGCGTCCAGCGGCCGTCCGCGCCGACTTCGAACAAAGGGAGCTCGGCTCCGCCGGAGATCACGACCTTCGCACCCGGGGCGGCTTCATAGGAGATGGTCCGACCGGCTTCGCCGGCGTCTTTCTCGTCGAAGGCGACGGCCTGGGTGACCCGGTAGGTCCCGGCGGCGAAGACCACGCGTACCGGCTCGGCCAAGGGGCGGGGCAGTCGGCGCACGGCCTGACGGGCGCCTTCGAGCGAAGCCAGCGGGGCCTCGGCTCGGCCGGAGGCCTTGTCATCGCCCTTGGGGCTGACGTGCAGGTCCAAAGCCAAGGCGGCGCCAGGCAGGAGGAGCGCGAGCAGCGGGAGGCAACGGAAAGGCATGTTCATCACGACAACACCGCCACGGGGCGGTTCCCTCAAGCCTTTCTCGCGACGTAGAAGCGGGTCTCGCCGGCGAACTCACGGACGAGCGGTCCGTCGGCCGCGACTTCGGTGCTCAGCGGAGATTCGATGACCACATAGCCTGCTTCCGATAACTCTTCGCGGGTTTCCTGTTCGGTGCTGCTATGGATGAACACCGGCGAAGTGTCGCTCTCGTGCCAGCGGTCACCGGGGATTTCCTCCTCGGAGGGATCTTCCTTGGCCCAGTAGGCGGCGTTGACGCCTTTCTCGCGATCGGAGGCCGTGAACAGGAAGATGCCGCCCGGTTTCAGAACGCGATGGATGGAGCGCAGCGCGGCGAGCCGAAGTTCACGGCTGGGCAGGCACATCAGGCCGTTGAAGGCGAAGATCGCGTGGTCGAAGGAAGTGTCGGGGTAGGTCAGCGCCGTCGCGTCCTGTTGCTCGACGCAATGTTCCCAACTCTCGTCATGGTCGGCCAGGACCGCACGGGCGAGGCTGACCATGATCGGCGAGAAGTCTGTGGCCGTCACCTCATGGTAGCCCGCCTGGCGGAGGCCGAGCACCACGCGTCCGCCGCCGCAGCCGAGTTCGAGTACGCGGGCCGACTTCGGCAGGTAGCGTTCGATAAGCACGCGTTCGGAGGCCCAGAGTCCTACCCGGACCGCGGCCCGGGCGTAATGCAGGGCCGTCTCGGTCTCGAGCCAGTGGGCCTGCGGGTCGCGTTCCATCAGGCCAAGCAAGCGAAACTTGCCTCCGAGGCAATCGCAGGAACACTCGCCCGCATGTTCCGGCTGATCTTCCTCGCCGTGGCTCTCGGGTTCGTCGCCTGCGATAGCCCTCGTCCCGAGGTCGCCCCGGCCCGTGAACTCGGCCTCGAGACCCGTTTCCCCGTCCGCATGGGTGAGGTGCTCGCCCAAGTGCGCGTGGCGATCTCCGACCTCGAGAAGGCCCGCGGGCTGATGGGTGTCGCCCGGCTGGAGGAAGCCGAAGGCATGGCCTTTCTGTACGACGAGGATGGCCAGATGAGTTTCTGGATGAAGGACACCCTGATCGACCTCGATATCGCGTTCGTCGCCCGCGACGGCACGGTCCTCGAGATCCGCACCATGACGGCGGGTGATACGGAGACGACTCGTTCCGTCGCGAAGCAGGCGCGCTTCGCGGTCGAGATGCGCGCCGGCTGGTTCCGCGACTTCGGCGTCAAGCCGGGTGACCGCGTGAACCTGGACGACCTGCGGTCAGCCGTGAAGGCCCGCGGATACGACGTGAAGAAGTTCCTTCCCTGAGCTCAGAGCGAGCGCCATACGAACAGCAGGCTGGCGGCGACGGCGAGCAGGAGCAGCACGAAGGCGAGCGCCAGACGTTCCGGGGCGGTCGTGCGGAAGATCCTCATGCGCGCGGGGCGAGCCGGCCCGCGGCTTCGCGGAGGAAGCCCGTGAGACGGAGCAGGAAGAACGGGGACGGCGAACCGGCGATCGGCTCGAGGGCTTGCTCCGCGGCGGCGATCTCGGCGTCCAGGCGACGGAACGATTCACGCCAGGCGGCCGCGGAAATCAGCTGACGGGCGTCGCCGCCGGCGCGGAGGGGCGTCAGGAAGCCTTTGCCCGAAAGGTCGCGTTCGAGCAGCATCGGGAGCGTCAGCTTGCCGCTGGCGGCGTCGGTGCCGAGCGTCTTGCCCGCCTTCGCGTCGTCCTGCAGCAGGTCCACGAGGTCGTCGTAGATCTGGTAGGCGATGCCGAGGTGGCGGCCGAACAGGGCGCAGGCGTCGACATGTTCCGGCGGGCGGTCGGCGAGGAGGGCGCCGATCCGGCAGGCGCCTTCGAAGAGCTCCGCTGTCTTCAGGCGGATGTGGCGGGTGTAGTCTTCGAGCGAAAGGTCGTCATGGCCGCGGGAGAACGTCTGGCAGACCTCGCCGGAGCAGACTTCGCGGGAAGCGCGGGCGACGATACGGCAGAGCTCCGGAGTCGGGTGGTCGGCGGCCAGCACGAGCGCGTGGGCGAAGAGGGCGTCGCCGAAAAGTACCGCCGCGTGGGCGCCGTGGGTGCGGTTGGGGGTGTCGCTGCCGTGGCGCGTATCGGCGCCGTCGAGGACGTCGTCGTGCACCAGCGTGGCGAGGTGGACCAGTTCGATGATGCCGGCGCCGCGGACCAAGGCGGGCGGGGGAGGGCCGCCGGCGCCCGCGCCGAAGGCGAGGAGCGGACGGAGCCGCTTGCCGGGATGGGCGAGCACGTCGCGGACCATCGGGCGGACTTCGGGTTCGAACGCGAGTTCCTGCTCCGCGAGGAAATGCTCGAGGGCCGCGAAATGGGCTTCAAGGCCGACGTGCAGCGGGGAGGACACGCCGCAATGTGCGGGTGAAGCCGCCCCTGCGCAAGCGCAGGATACGGATTGTCCCGCTCAGGGGACGAACTTCGTCTCGACCGAGATGATCAGCTTGCCGGTGCTGGCGCAATCGGCGCACGGCACGCGCTTGTCGAGGAGCTGGCCCTTCTGGGCTTCGCGCGTAAAGCCGAGCCCGCCGCACTTCTTGCAGGGGATCGTCTCGTTGGTCGTCGCGCTGAGTTCGGCGCCCGCGACGATCGCTTCGACGAAGCGTTGCAGGCCGGCCGGAGAATCTTCCAACGTCGCGCATTCCAGGAATGCTTCGCGGCGGAGCGTGAGGCGGCGGCCTTTGAGCGGAGCGAAGTCGGGAGTGAAGAGCACCGACACCGTGCCGACATGCATGCCGGTGATCTTGCCGGTATCGCCGGCCTTGGCGGGCTTCTCGAGCAAGAGGAGCGCCATCGTGTCCACGCCGGGGGCGAGGGCTTCGTTGGGGCCGGAGGCGGGCCAGGCCGCCTTGGCGAGGTAGCGGTTGTCGCCGAGATCCTGGAGGATCGAGTAGGTGACGGACGTCAGATAGCCTACGGCCTTGCTGGAGCCGGCGGGAGAGCCGTCGACGATGCTCTGCGTGGCGAAGGCTGAGTAGAGACGCTGCAGCTCCCTGGTGGTCTCCGTAGAGCCGAGACGGTTGAGCTTCGAGAGCTGGAAGGTCCGGGTCGACTTAGCTTCCGGGAGCAGGGTCGGGCGGAACGGCGAGACCTGCACCGAGTTGTCCACGAACTCGTCTGATACACCACCGGCGGCGGGAGCAGCGGCAGGCGCAGCGGCGGGAGCGGCGGCGGGAGCGGCGGCCGGGGCCGTGATCGTCGTCGGGGCGGCCGCAGGGTCCGAGACCCTGGTACCGAACGGAGTCGTCTGGGCTCCCAGCGGGAGGACGAGCAGGGCGAGGAGGAGTCGGAACTTCATGGGCTTAGTCGAGAGAGCTGAGG
>JBKCKE010000250.1:0-3731 GCA_046301395.1 Verrucomicrobiota bacterium
ATCCTCAACGACGCGTTCGATGCGCGCTGGGACGCTGAGCGTCGCTCGACGCGGCCGATCCCCGCCGGCTTGATCGCCGTCGGCGACGCGCTCCGAGCCGGCTGGGGCGCGCTCGCCCTCGGCTTCGTTCTTACCGTCCTCGCCGCGCCCGCGCCTTTGCGTAAGACCGTGGCGGTCGTCGCGCTGCTGCTCGCGCTCTGCGTGCTGATCTATGATCGCTGGCATAAAGGCGTCAGTTGGGCGCCGGCGGTCATGGGCGCGTGTCGCGCGCTCCTTCCGCCGCTCGGCTTCCTCGTCGCGGGCGAGCGGCTCTTCCTGCTGCCGATCCCGATGGGCGACGCCGATTGGATCATGCTCGCGCACATGTTCGGTCTCTGGCTCCTCACGTTCGCGATCACGCTCGTCGCGCGCCATGAGGCCACCGGTGGCGGCGCCGGTCGCTGGGTCGAGGGGCTGCTCTTTGTCGTCCCGGTGCCGCTGTTCTGGGCGGTCGGACTCTTCTGGCCGTGGATGCTCCTGTGGGCTGGTGTCTATGTCTGGTGGCTCCTGCGTTCGAATCGTCGTCACCCCTTGCCGGCAGGCGTCGGCGCCCGCGTGGCCGACCGACTGGCGTCGATGCCGCTGATCGACGCGATGACTACCGGCTACGTGGGCTTCATCAGCCTGGCGCTGCTCGTGAAACGCAAAGGCGTGCATCCCGAGGCGTTGGTCGATGCCGGCTGCCTGCTCCTGCTCGTCTTGGGCGCCGCTCCTTTGGCCATGAGGCTCGTCCTGCGCTGGCGGAAGCAGATTCCCTCCACCTGAGGAAACGAGGGTTTTTGCCTGAGGGGTGGGTTTTCCGGGAACTGGGCTTGTCCTCCGGCGTCTCACTCATTCTGATTAATGCTCCCCCGGGCCATGTCCGACTCCCTTGACCTCGAATTCGCGGTGACCTACCGCCATCGTATCTTCTTCACCGAAGGTGCGTTCGCGTCGGGTAACCGGGTCCTCGCCGACCTGTTCGCCGGGGCCAAGGTCATCCCGATCGTCGACGCCGGCCTCGCGCAGTCCCGTCCGGGTTTCGCCGCGGAGGTCGCCGCTTACGGCAAGGCCATGGGCGTGCACTTCACCCGGGAGCCGCTCGTGCTCACCGGCGGTGAGGCCGCCAAGAAGGACTCCGCCGTCGTCAAAGCCGCCCTGGCCGCGATCGAGGCCGACAAGATCTGCCGCCACTCCTACGTCCTCGCCATCGGCGGCGGCGCCTTCCTCGACGCCGTCGGCTTCGCGGCCGCCACCGCCCACCGCGGCGTCCGTCTCGTCCGCATGCCCACCACGACCCTCGGTCAGGGCGACGCCGGCGTGGGCGTGAAGAACGGCATCAACACTTTCGGGAAGAAGAACTTCACCGGCGCCTTCGCCGTCCCCGCCGCCGTGGTCAACGACCTAGCGCTGCTCGCCTCGCTCGATGCCCGCGGCCTGCGCGACGGACTGGTCGAAGCCGTGAAGGTCTCGCTTCTCAAGGACCCGGTCTTCTTCGCCAACCTCGAGAAGGAAGCCGCGCTGCTCGCCGCCGGGAACATCCCGGCCATCGGCCGCGCCGTCCGTCGCTCCGCCGAGCTGCACGCCAAGCACATCGCCGGCAATGGCGACCCCTTCGAACTCGGCAGCGCCCGTCCCCTCGACCTCGGCCATTGGGCCGCGCACAAGCTCGAGTCGATGACCCAGCATCGCCTGACGCACGGTGAGGCCGTCGCCGTCGGCCTGGCGCTCGACCTGCTCTGCGCCCGCGACCTCGGCCTGTTCGGCCAGGAAGAGACCGAACGCTCGCTCAACCTGCTCGTCGCCCTCGGCTTCCGGATCTATTCGCCCGAGATGCATCTCGACGGTGGCGCGCCCATGCTGGCCGGCCTCGAAGAAGTCCGCGAACACCTCGGCGGCCAGCTCACGCTCGTCCTGCCGACCGCCATCGGCAAGTCCACCCAGGTCCACGAGATGCCTGCCGCCGTCGTGCGCAAGGCCGCCGACGAACTGCGGGCGCGGGATCAGCAGCCATGCGCCGCGCGGTCCTGAACGTCGTCGGCCTCTCCGCCCGGGACCTGCGTTCCGGCGTCATGCCACGTCTCGCCGCGCGCGCCGCCAAAGGCAGCGTCGCCCAGGTGCGTCCGGCGTTCCCCGCCGTCACCTGCACCGCGCAGTCCGATTACCTGACTGGCAAGCAGCCGAGTACGCACGGCATCGTCGGCAACGGCTGGTATGATCGCACGCTCAGCGAGGTGCAGTTCTGGAAGCAGTCGAACCGCGTCGTGCTCGCGCCGAAGGTCTGGGACGAACTCCACGCCAAGAACCCGAAGCTCAAGGTCGCGAACCTCTTCTGGTGGTATAACATGGGCACCGCGGCGGATATCTCCGTCACGCCGCGCCCCGTCTACAAGGCCGACGGCGGGAAGATCTTCGACATCGCCAGCTACCCGCAGCGTTTCAAGGAGCTGCTCAAGCGCGACCTCGGCGATTTCCCGTTCCACTCCTTCTGGGGCCCGCGCGCCGGCCTGCCGTCATCGCAGTGGATCGCCGACTCCGCCCGCTGGATCGAAGAGCACGAGCAGCCGGACCTCAGCCTGGTCTACCTGCCGCACCTCGACTACGACCTTCAGCGGTTCGGGCCGAACGACCCGCGCAGCGATCAGGCGCGACGTGATGTCGACAAGCTCGTCAGCGACCTCGCCGAATTCCTCGAAGCCCGCGGCGTCGAGGTCCTCATCGTCTCGGAATACGCCATCACCGCCGTCGACCGCGCCGTGCCGCTGAATCAGGTCCTGCGCGGGCAGGGCTGGCTCGAGCTCAAGCCCGAGGACGGCAGCCTCACGCTCGACACTTTCAACTCGAAGGCCTTCGCCGTCGTCGACCACCAGGTCGCGCACGTCGTCGTGCTCGACCCGTCGGTCCGCGAGGCTGTGCGCAAGGTCCTGCTCGCCACGCCCGGCGTCGCCCAGGTGCTCGACGCCGAAGCCCAGGCCGCCGCCGGCATCCAGCATGCGCGCAGCGGTGACTTCGTCGTCATCGCCGACGACCACAGCTGGTTCTCCTATTACTGGTGGGAAGAAGGCCAAGGTGAGCCGGACTTCGCGCGCACCGTGGATATCCATCGCAAGCCGGGTTACGATCCCGTGGAGCTCTTCATCGACCCCAAGATCCGTTTCCCGCTGCTCAGCATCGCCTGGTTCCTGCTGAAGAAGAAACTCGGCTTCAAGGCACTCATGAAGGTCATCTCGCAGGACGCCTCGCTCGTGAAGGGTTCGCACGGCCGTATTCCTGAGGACCCGCTCGACTGGCCAGTGCTCATCGCGCCGGCGGGAGCCGCCTTGCCCGCGCAGATCGCTTCGACCGACGTCTACGGCCGGATCGCGCAGGGCTTCTGAGCAGGTCTGGGGTTGAAGCGGAACACCGGTCGCACAGGCTGGTCATACCCCCATGTCAGCCCGTTGTCTTGCTCTCGTCTTCGGCGTCGCGGCCTTCGCCGCGCCCTTCCCGGAGCCGCATGACAACCAGAAGGAGAACCTTCCGGTCCTCCAGCCGGCTGATGCCCTGACCAAGTTGCACCTCCCCGAGGGCTTCAAGGCCACGCTCTTCGCCGCCGAACCGGACGTCCGTCAGCCGATCGCCATGTGCTGGGACGAACGCGGCCGCCTGTGGATCGCCGAGAACTATACGTACTCCGACGGCAAGGAGCGCTTCGACCTCAACCTCCGCGACCG
>JBKCKE010000251.1:0-2200 GCA_046301395.1 Verrucomicrobiota bacterium
TCTGCATGGCCTCGCGCCCCATTTTATTAGCGAATTCTCGTGGAATCTTGGGGTCGAAGGGCATGGGCGGCGAGGGTCACAGGATGGGCCCATCGAGGTTGGAAGCCAACCCGCAACCTATGACAGGGCAGCCGTTTGACGGAGAGGTCCGGCGCGGGCATAACCTACGCATGCCCAATCCTCCTCTGACCGTCTATTATAGCCCTGCCTACGCCGTCGACGGCAAGATGGAGACCGTCAGCAAGTCCAAGCTGGTCGCCGCCCTGATCGAAGCTGGCGAGGCCGGGGAGGTCTGGCTCGAGGCCCCGAAGCCCGCGACACGTCAGGAACTCGAACTCATCCACGAAGCGGAATACGTCCGGCACACGCTGGAGGACAAAGGCGCCTTCCTGGAGGTCGGACCTTGGTCGCAGCCGCTGTTGGACAGCATCCTCGCCTCGACGGGTGGCGTGCGCGACGCGGTGAAGGAAGCCTTGAAGAACGGGCGTTCCGGCAGTCTCTCGAGCGGCCTGCATCATGCCCGCCGCAATTCCGGCAACGGCTTCTGCCAGTTCAACGGGTTGGCCCTGGCCGCGCTCGAGGCGCTGAAGAAGGTCAAGACCGTCGGCATCCTCGACCTCGACGCGCATGCGGGTGGCGGGACTTTTGATATCCTCGGCGAACACCCGCAGGTGTATCTGGCTGACGTCACCGTTAACTCCTTCGATTCCTGGGAGCCGACCGACCATGACCGCCACTTCTACGTCGAGGTCGACAACCCCAAGGGTTACCTCGGCCACGTCGAGGACGCGCTGCACTCCTTGGAGCGGGTGGATTTCCTTATCTACAACGCCGGCATGGACACCTACGAGAAGGCCGGCGGCATGAAGGGCATCACCAAGGAGATGATCCTGAAGCGTGAGAAGCGCGTCGTCCAATGGGCCCGGGCCCGGAAGATCCCGCACCTCTTCGCCCTCGCCGGCGGCTACAAGTGGGGCGGACTGACCTTGCAGCAGGTCGCCGAACTCCACCTCGAGACCGTCAAGGCGTTCGCGGCCTGATCACTCCGGCTTCGGCACGTTCAGCTGCTGGAGCCGGAAGGCGCCGCTCTCCGTCGGGAGCACCACGAAGAGCGCGCTGTCGCGGCTCTGGGCGAGCGCGACCATCACGTGCCACTGCTCCTGGCGGACGCCGGCGACGACGAACATCGGCATCGCGCCCGGTTCGGTGCCCGAAGGCTCTTCGATCGCCACGCCCTTGTGGTCGACGTCGAAATTATGCGCCAACCACTTGCCGAGTTCCTTGGCGAGCCCGCGCATGTCGGACTTGCCGGCTTCGACCTTGGCCTGGTCGACGAGCGACCACAGCGGGAGGGCGAAGTTATGTTCCAAGTCGGCCATCGGCGCGGCGGCGGAGGGTCGTCAGGCCTGCTTGATCAGCTCGGCCGTCGCGGGGACGTCGGAGATGATCTGGTCGGGGTCCGGACCGACGCCGATGTAGCGGAGGTTCGGGAGATAGGGCAGGGAACCGCCGCGCGAGGCGAGGCGGACGATCTCGGCCATCGTGAAGGCCACGTAGCGACGGGCCTCGGCGGGCAGCTGGGCGTAGGAGCGGACCTTCGTGATGTCGGCCGTCCAGCCGGGCAGGGTGGCGTAGGTCGGCTGCAGCGTACGGCGCACCGCATCATTGCGAGGGACGCCGGAGACGACCTTGCCGGCCGCGTCGCGGTAGCCCGTGCAGACGAGCAGGTCGCCGCCCTTCCATTCGCCGTGGGGCGAGAGGGCGTCGAGCTTGTTGAGGACGATGTCGTCGTAGCCTCCGTAGCGGAGGGCGTCGGCCTTTTCGACCAGGTCGGACCAGCCGACCATGCGCTGGCGGCCGGTGCTCGTACCGAACTCCAGCTTCGCGAGGGCGCGCTGCAGCGGGTGCTCTTCCGGCATCTTCGTCAGGAAGACGTGCGTACCGACCTTCGTGTCGTAGGCCTTGCAGCAGCCGACCGTGTGGATCGCCTGGACCGGGATGCCGGCGGACTGGAAGAACTCAGGGGTGTAAGTGTGGGAGGCCGTGACGTTCGGGGCGAAGCCCGCGCGCGTGTCGAGCCAGTAGGCCTGACCGAACTCGCCGATGATGCGGCGGTCGGCGGCGAGGTCGCCGAGGATGCGTTCGCGGACGTCGCCGATCGCGTGGGCGAGGGCGGCGCCGGCCTGCCAGTAGCAGTCGA
>JBKCKE010000252.1:0-2410 GCA_046301395.1 Verrucomicrobiota bacterium
GCCATGGCGACCTGCTTCCTTACGATCCTCGGCATCCACGCGCGCAACACGGGCCTCGATCTCCGCGGCGCCCACGCCTCCGTCGCCAAGCACATGACGACCACGCCGCCCCGCCGCATCGCCAAGCTCGAGGTCGACATCGCCATGCCGCCCGGCGTCCCGCTCGAAGTCCGCGACCGGCTCATCCGCGCCGCCGAAGCCTGCCCCGTGAAGCAATCTTTCCATCCCGACACCGAGATCGTGCTGAATTGGAACTGGTGAAGTCAGGTCATCGCGGCTGGCGGTTAGCGGTTGGCGGTTGGACAGGACGATAACTGCATCAATGCAGGTAGGGACGCGTCGGCGACGCGTCCGCCCGGCCCCTCTTCCCAATCGGGCGCGCGGGCCGCACGCCCCTACCTCTGCATGTCGTGGGTAGGGACGGCTCTCCGAGCCGTCCGCTTCCTGGCCGCCAACCGCTAACCGCTACTACCAACTTCTCTTCTTAAACCCGCTCACCGCGTAATAAGTCAGATATAGATAACACGGCAGCAGGACTCCATAACCGGCGCGGGCGCCATAGCCGTCGGCCAGCCATCCGTAGGCGAGCGGGATGAGCGCGTTGCCGCACAGTCCCATGATCATGAGCGAGGCGCCGGTCTTGGTGAACCGGCCGAGTCCGTCCAGCGCGAGCGGCCAGATGCCCGCCCAGGTCAGCGAGTTCGAGAGTCCGAGCAGCGTGAGGCACCAGAGCGAGACATCGGCCGTCAGCCCGAGGAACGTCAGCTGGCCCGGGGCGAACAGCACGCCGAGCGTACCGCCGACGCCGAGCACGGTGCACGCGCGGAGGGCCGTCACCTGGGAGACCCAGCGCGGGATCAGCGTCAGTCCGAGGACATAACCCACGATCATCGCCCCGAGCACGCAGCCGGGCAGGATCTTCGCCGCCGCCAGCGGGATCCCCATGGTGTCCGCATAGCCGATGATGGTGTCGACGGCCACGGTCTGCGTGCCGACGTGCAGGAAGATGCCGAGCGCGCCGAGCACGAGCTGCGGGAACTGGAACACGCTGGTCTTACCGGCGTTGGCTTCGGCGACCTCGGCGCTCTCGTGGTCGGCGTCGATCTCCGGCAGGGGCGACCAGCGCACCAGCAGGCCGAGCACGGCCAGCACCGCGGCGACGGCGGCGTAAGGCGTGACCACGCGCCGGACCAGTTCGTCGAGGGCGGCGGCCTTCGCGGCCGGCTCCATCGTCGGCAGGGCCGCGAACAGCGCGGTGTCGGTCACTCGTAACACGACGGCAGCGAAGAGGAGTGGCGCGAGGATGCCGGCGCCCTTGTTGCCGATGCCCATCAGGCTGAAACGTCGCGCCGCGCTCGCCTGCGGGCCGAGCACGGTGACGTAAGGGTTCGCGGCGGTCTGCAGGATCGCGAGCCCGGCGCCGAGCGTGAACAGGCCGCCGAGGAAGACCGGGTAGGCGCGCGCGTAGGCCGCCGGGATGAACAGCAGCGCGCCGGCCGACATGATCCAGAAGCCGAGCATCATCCCGCGCTTGAAGCCGGTCCGGCGCAGCAGGCCGGCGGCCGGCCAGGAGAACAAGAGGTATGAGATATAGAACGCGAACGTGACCAGGTAGGCCTCGAAGTGCGTCAGCTCGCAGGCGATCTTGAAATAGGGAATCAGGATCGCGTTCGCCCACGAGACGAAGCCGAAGATGAAGAACAGGACCGCGATGATCGCGAGCGACGCCCGCGTCTGGCCGGGCGTCAGGTCACGGGCATGGACGGAGTCAGGGCGCATGCGCGGGGGTGAGGCCAAGCCTGCTCCGTCTTGCCCCCGGGGCAATCAAAGACCCCGGTGGTCCGGGGTCTTTGATTGCTGGAGAAAGATTTTATCTTACTTAAGAGCAACCGCAGCCGCCGGATCCGCAGCCACCCTGCTTCTGGGCGGCCGGTTCTTCGGTGGAGCAGCAACCGCCTTCGGAGCCTTCTTCGGTCGAGCAGCAGCCGCCGCCGGAAGCTTCGCCGGAACCGCAACCGCCGCCGCCGCAGCAACCGCCCGACTGGTGCGGGTGGCCGTGGGCGAGTTCGGTCGGCTCGGCCGCGCGGACGGAGACGACCTTGATGTCGAAGTGGAGGGTCTTGCCGGCGAGCTCATGGTTGCCGTCGAGGGTGACTTCTTCGCCTTCGATCTTCTTGATCGTGAGGACGCGCATGCCGAGGTTGGTCTCGGCGTGGAAGCGCATGCCCACTTGCGGGGTGTTGGCGCCGAAGGCGGTGAGCGGGACGAGCTGGAGCAGCTTCTCGCTGTATTCGCCGTAACCGAGCTGCGGCGGGACGAGCACGTTCTTGGTGTCGCCGGCGACAAGGCCTTCGACGCCCTGCTCGAGGCCGGGGATGATGTTCTGCGCGCCGTGGAGGTATTCCATCGG
>JBKCKE010000253.1:0-5681 GCA_046301395.1 Verrucomicrobiota bacterium
GTGACGGAGGCGCGGAAGCTTGCGACCCGAGGCCTTGAACCACTTGTCGCCGGTCAGGAAGAGCTGATGGAAGTGATCCTGCTGACGACCGTCGGTGACGTAGACGATCTCGTCGGCCTTGAAGTGCTCGGTGCGGTAGAGAAGCGTGGCGAGGTCGGTGGAGGCGTAGTTGGACGAACCGTCCTTCTTGCGGACGATGAACGGCATCTTCGTCTCGGCATCGCGCGAGAAGCGCGGCTCTTCGTCATGCCAGACCACGAGGGCCCCTTCGCTCTCCTCGGCCAACTTGTGCTTCGCGAGCTCAGCGTAGACCTGGTCGACCTTGTCGCGGTAGAAGGACTCGCCGAGGATGACATCGGTCTTGAGGCCGAACTGGTCGTAGATGCGCTGGCAGGCGGCGTTGGAGACTTCGACGATCTCTTTCCAGAGGGCGGTGTTCGCGGGGTCGCCGGACTGCAGCTTCGCCAGCTCGGCGCGGGCGGCGTCCATGAGCGCCGGGTCGGCCTTGGTGGCGGCGCTGCCCTCCTTGTAAAGTCGCTCGAGGTCTTCGAGGGCGTTCGGGCTCTTGGCGTCCAGCTGGAAGCCCGCGCGACGGATGGCCAGGATGAGGATGCCGAAGTTCGTGCCCCAGTCGCCGATGTGGTTGTCGCGGACGAGGTCGGCGCCGCAGAACTCGATCAGGCGGGCGACGGCCTCGCCGATAACGATCGGGCGCAGGTGGCCGACGTGCATCTGCTTGGCGGTGTTCGGCGAAGGATAGTCGATGACGACCTTACGGCCGCCCATCAGGCGAGCCGCACCGGCGCGCCACTTGGAGTCGTCGCGATACTCCCGGAGCCAGGCGCCGAGGGCGGCAGGCGTGAGCTTGAAATTGATGAAACCCGGGCCGGCGACTTCCATCTGCACGATCTTGTCGTCCAGTCCGCCCTGGGCGCGGACGGCTTCGACGAGCGCGGTGGCAAGGGCGCGCGGGTTGGCCTTGGCCTTCTGGGCGGCGGCGAGGACGCCGTTGGCCTGGAAGTCGGCGTGACGGGGATCCGAAGGCTTCAGCTCCGGATTGAAGTCGGCCTCGAGGCCGGGGACGGAAGCGGCCGCCTTGCGCAGCAGGGCGTCGATTTCACGGGCAGGATTGAACCAGACGGACATGCCTCAAGCCGTAAGCCCCTACGCCCCCTCGGCAAGCGAAGAAGGCCCCATAGGGGTCGGGATAGGGGTTGGGGCAGGGGTAGGCCTTACTTGAGCGTCTTCAGGTAAGCGAAGAGGTCCGTGATCTGGTCGTCCGTGAAGCCATCGAGCAGGCCTTCCGGCATCAGCGAGCGGCGGAGGTATTTGGCGGACGCCACTTCGGCCTTGGGCACGCGGCGGTCGGCGCCGCCAGCCTGACGGATGACATAGGCGGTGGCATCCTCGGAGACATAGAACGCTTCGATGACCTCGCCGGCCTTGAGCTTGACCTGGAAGATGCGATAGGCGGCTTCGATCGCGGCGTTGGGCTCGATGATGTTGCGGATGACGGCTTCCATGCCCATCGCGCCGGCGCCGGAGAGGTTCGGTCCGATCTGTCCGCCCTGCCCGTTGATCATGTGGCAGGACTGGCAGAGCGCGACGAGCGACTTACCCTTGGCGGGGTCGCCGGCCTTCGCCGACAGCGCCGTGAAGCGAGCGGTCTTCTGGGCGATGGCCCCGAACTGCTCCGCGTTGAGCAACGGCGGCGCGTCGGTGGTGCGCACGATCTTCGCGCCCTGACCGAGCTTGCCCCAGGCGGCGTCACCGCTGGCGGAAGCGAAGACGAGCGACGCCGGCAGCTGCTCGCCCGCGAAAGTGCGGGTCATGTTGAGACGAATCTCGGCCGGCTTACGCTCGACGTTCCAGATCCGGTATTCGGCGAACGCGCCCTGCGTGCCCCCCTTCGGCGAAGACCAGCCGATGGTGAGCCCCGGAAGGTCGTGTCCGTGGGCGGACTTGGCGGTCCCGGTGAGCTCGCCATCCTGATAGATGCGCAGGACGCCCGCGGCATCGCGCGTGACGGCCACATGCGTCCAGATGCCGGCGGAAATCGGCTTGGACGCGACGACGGCGTCATGGATCTTGGCGCCGAGGTAGGCGCGGAAGATCCCGCCGGCGAAGTTCAGGTCGAGGATGCCGGGCGCGCCGAGGATGCTGTCGTTGTTGTCGACCTTGCCGTCGAGCCGTACCCACGTCTCCACGGTGAAGGCGCCCTTGAGGGCGACGCCCGACTTGGCGACGGCGTCATGGGAACCATCGAGGGTCAGCACGCTGCGGAAGACGCCGCCGAGTTGGGCCGACACGGCCGCAAGCTCGGGGCTATCACCGAGAGCGATGGCGAGCTTCTCGGCGACGGGGGTCTCGATGTCGGCGACGGCGACGGACTTGTCCGCCAGACCCGCGGCGATGGCTTTGGCGCCCGCCTTGGTGCCGCTGATGCCATCGAGCACTACCTTACGGTCGTTGACCGACAACTTGGAGTAGAGGCCCATCGCGAGCGTCGAAGCCTGCGGGGCACGGGAGGCGACCAAGGCGCGCAACGCGAGGTTCGAAATCTCCGTCGGAGCGGAACCGATGAGCGCGGCCACGGCCTCCGGCTTGGTCGTGCGGAGTTGCTGGAGTCCGAGGAGGACCTCGCGACGGGAATCCTCACGGGAGAGGAGCGCGAGCAGGTCGGCCTCTAATTCGAGCAGCTGAAAGCCGCCGATGAGCTGGGCGGCGAGGGCGCGTTCGGCAGCCCCTTGGGCCAGTAAGGCCTTGGCGGCTTCGGCGACGACCGGTCCGACCATGGCCTGATCGAGGTCGGTGCGGAAGACGAGCAGGAGTTCGACGACGCGATTACGGACGGCGGCGTCGGCGAGAAGTTTGCGGAGGACCGCGACGCTGGTCGGCTGATCGAGGGTCTTGGCGACGGCGAAGAGTTCATCGGGGCCGGGCGCGCGGTCCAGCTGGCCGACGAGTTCGGCGACGAGCGGAGCGCCGACCTTAGGGTCAAGCGCGAGCGCGGCGAACATCCGTCCTTCGGCCGGCAGCGCCTTCGCTTCCTTCGAAGCAAGGAAGGCGGCGACCGCCTCCGGCTGACGTTCCAGATACATGCGCACGAGGAAGCGTTCGAAATCGCGCTCGTAGGCGGCGCCGACCTTGATCGGCTTGCCGCGGCGATCCGGGGCGACAGGTCCTTCGAGGGACGGGCCGGCGAAACGCATCAGCGCGCCGAGGGCGGCTGGCCACTTAGCGGAAGATTCACCGAGAGCCTTGATGGCGGCAGCGCGGACTTCCGTATCAGGGTCGGCGGAGAGCGCGGCGAGAGATTCGTGATGCGGCGTCCAGACGCCGAAGTGGCGGAGGGCGTTCACCGCTTCGCGACGTATGTTGCGATTGGGGTCGGCCAGCAGGCGCATGGCCAAGGGCCCGATCTTACGGCCGTGCTCGCCCAGCACCCAGAGGGCCTGGATCCGACGCGCGGCGGGCGCGGTGGCGTCACCGGCGATCGCGGCGAGCGTGCCTTCGAGGGCTCCGCCTTCGTTGCCACGGTCGGCCAATGTCTGCCAGGCGAGATGGGCATCTCCGACGATCTTGGAGCCGAGGCGGGCGATCAGGTCGGCGGACGAGAGCCGGGTGTAATCGGGTACGGCTGGCGGGACGAAGCCCTTCGGCTTGATGCGCCAGATGCGACCCGACTGCTTATCGCGATCGGGGTGATTGCGGGCGACTTCGTTGTGGCTGATGATCTTGTTATACCAGTCGATGACGTAGAGGCAGCCGTCGGGACCCATGGTCATGGCGATCGGACGGAAGAACGGGTCCTCGCAGGTGACGAAATCCTCGAGACGCTCGAGGCGGTAGCCGGAGCCCGCGCGGTGCTGGCGGATCGCGTTGACCTTCGAGGTGATCGGATTGGCGACATACATCACGCCGTCGAAGCCCTTCGGCCAGACGCCGACGTCGGAGAGCGCGAGGCCGCTGAGACCCGATCCGCTCATCTTGAAGTCAGGAGCCTGCACGGGGAACGGCGGCTGGTAGGATTTCGCCAGGCGGTCCGCGCAGCCGGGATAGAGGGCATACTCATGGAACGGCATCACCGGGTAGCCGTAGTCATTGGCCTCTTGGATGAACGCCTCGCCTTCACCGGTGAGCACGAGACCCCAGATATTGCAGGGACCGACGCTCGTCGGCTCGAAGAAGCTGCCGTCCGGACGGAAACGCGCCATCCGGGTGTTCGGGAAGTCGGTGACGTCGCCCTTGGTGGACGTGACCTTGCCGGAATTGAAGGCGCCCTGGGCGAGCCAGAACCAACCCCACGGTGCGCGGGTGAACTGGTGCGGGAAGAGGTGCGAATCCTGGATGCCGAAGCCGGTCAGCAGGACCTCGCGCTTGTCGGCCTTGCCGTCGCCGTCGGTGTCGCGAAGGAAGACGACATCATGGCCGTGTTGAACGACCGCGCCGTCCTTATACGGCAGGACGCCTTCGGGGATCGCCAGTCCATCGGCGAAGGCGCGCGGCTGGCGGACGCCCGCCTCGAAGGGCTTATCAAAGAGGACGACCTTGTCGCGGGCCTTGGACTTATAAAGCGCCTCGGCGGCGGCGGGGTTCTCGTTGGCGTCGACCGGATATTCCAACGCGGTGCTGGACCACGCCCTGCCCTGCTGGTCGAAGATCAGCATGATGAATTTACCGAAGTCGGCCGACTCCTTGGCGAAGAGCTCGATCTCGAAGCCCTCGGGCAGCTTGAACAGCTTCTGCTGCTCCTCGGCGGTGCGGCGCACGCCCTGCACGTCGTTGTAGCTCGTGTCCTTGCGGGGAGCGGCCGCCTTGGCGGGCTCCGGCTTCTTCACGGCGGGCTTCACCTTGTCCCACGTAAGCGCACCGGGTGTCGCCGGCAGTTCTTCGATCGTGATATCCTTAGCCTGGATCACCGCCATGCCACCCGAGTGGATCTGGAGGCCGATCTTGCCGTCGGCGGCGATGTTCGGCTCGGTCTCGACGTAATCGAGTGCAGGCACGCCATTGACCCAGCTGCGGATGCGGTTGCCCTCGGCAAGGATGCGATACTCGTTCCACTCGCCTTCCTTGACGGCGGCTAGGACCGCGGCGGCCTCCTTGGATTCGGCGATGACCTTGTTGCGGCGGCTCTCGTCGTAGATCTTGCCATACCAACCTTTGCCATAGTCGACCTGATAGCCGCTCATCTCGGTGCTCTTCGGGACACGGATGCTGCGGATCTGCACGCCGCTGTTGATGAAACCCGTGCCCGTGAGGCGGAGCTTTACGCGGAGGTCGAAGTTCTGGTACGACTTTTCGGTCGCGAGGAAGAAGTTCTTCGGGACCTTGACCGTCGA
Organism: Verrucomicrobiota bacterium; assembly: GCA_046301395.1. Taxonomy (GTDB): domain Bacteria; phylum Verrucomicrobiota; class Verrucomicrobiia; order Opitutales; family UBA953; genus UBA953. The sequence goes on from JBKCKE010000253.1 coordinate 5,346, forward strand.
GGAACCGCCGCGGATCTCACCGTCCTCGACGCGCCACCAGGCGGCGTCGCCTTCCCAGCCCGCGAGGGACTGGCCGTCGAAAATCGGCACGGGGGCGGCATGGACGGAAAGGGCGAAGAGCAGAGCCAGGAGACAACGCATGGTGAAGGGGGTTAGGGAGAAACTAGCCGACAACGAGCCGGCCACAACCTTACGCGTCACCTTGGCATGCAACCCGACCACCCTCAAAAGCACATTTCGCCCGCACCCCACGCTTGCGTCCGCAGGCCTTCCCGCCTGTCTTCTGGGCATGTCCTCCGTCCATAGCCTCATCCGCGACTGCGCCTCGACCCTGAT
>JBKCKE010000254.1:0-2226 GCA_046301395.1 Verrucomicrobiota bacterium
TCTGCCATCGACTCAGCCCTCCTTGTCTTGCCCCCCTCCCCGAAACCCTCCTTTCTCTCCCTTCGTGAAAGCCCTGCTCCTCACCGAATATAAGAAGATGTCCTACGTGGACGTGGCCGATCCGGTCTGCGGTCCCGAAGACGTCCTGATCCAGGTCCGCGCCTGCGGAATCTGTGGTTCCGACATCCATGGCTACGACGGCTCCACGGGCCGCCGCATTCCGCCGCTGGTCATGGGCCATGAGGCCGCGGGCGTCATCACCGGCGTCGGCGCCCAGGTGAAGGGCTTCGCCCCGGGCGACCGTGTCACCTTCGATTCCACGGTCTTCTGCGGCGAATGCGTCCATTGTCAGCGCGGCGACGTGAACCTCTGCGATAACCGCCAGGTCCTCGGCGTCTCCTGCGGCGATTACCGCCGTCACGGGGCCTTCGCCGAGTTCGTGACCGTTCCCGCCCGCATCCTGCACAAGCTGCCCGCCGCGCTCGGCTTCGCCGAAGCCGCCATGATCGAGGCCGTTTCCGTGGGCGTGCACGCCGTCCGCCTCACCCCCGTCGCCCCGGGCGACACCGCCGTCGTCGTCGGCACTGGCATGATCGGCCTATTGACGCTCCAAGCCGCTAAAATCGGGGGTTTCGCGCAGGTCATCGCCGTCGACACCGAGGACTCGCGACTCGCCGTGGCCAAGGAACTCGGTGCTACCCACAGCTTCAATCCTAAGACTGGCGGCGACCTCACTGAATACGTCAAGTCGCTGACCAAGGGGCAGGGTGCGGACGCCGCGTTCGAGTGCGTCGGCCTCAACGCCACCGTCCTCTCCGCGATCCACGCCGTCCGCAAAGGCGGCACCGTCACGCTCGTCGGCAACCTCTCGCCCAAGACCGAACTCCCGCTCCAGATCGTCGTCACCCGTCAGCTCCGCCTGCAGGGTTCGTGCGCCTCGGCCGGCGAGATCCCGCGCTGCATCGAGCTCCTCGCCACGAAGCAGATCAAGGTCGACAAGATCATCTCCGCCGTCGCTCCGCTCGAGCAGGGCGCGGACTGGTTCGCCAAGCTCTACGCGGGCGCCCCGGGCGTCATGAAGGTCATCCTCGCTCCTCAATCCTGACCAATAGAATCAATGGCTTTCTTTGATCTCACCGGTAAGGTCGCCTTCATCACCGGCACCAGCCGCGGCCTCGGCCAATACTTCGCCCGCGCCCTCGCGCAGGCCGGCGCCGACATCGCGATGTCGAGCCGCGACGCGTCCAAACTCGCCCCGTTCCGCCAGGAGATCGAGGCCCTCGGCCGCCGCACCTGCGGCGTCGACCTCGACGTCCGCGACCACGCCAGCATCCAGGCCGCCGTCGCCGAAGTGGAGAAGCAGATGGGCCGCATCGACATCCTTGTGAACAACGCCGGCTGCAATGCGCGCAAGCCCGCCCTCGAGGTCACTTGGGACGACTGGAACATGGTCTTAGACACCAATCTCCGCGGCACGTTCTTCACGTCGCAGGCCGTCGCCCCGGGCATGATCTCGCGAGGCTACGGGCGCATCGTGAACATCGGCTCCGTCACCTGCGTCGCCGGTTACGCGGGCCTCGCCCCGTATGGCGCCAGCCGCGGCGGCGTGAAGCAGCTCACCATGAGCCTCGCCGACGACTGGGGCCGCCACGGGGTCACCGTCAACTGCCTCGCCCCCGGTTGGTTCAAGACCGCCCAGAACGCCGTCCTCTACGAGAACCGTGAGTGGGTCGAGTATCTCTGCGACCGCATCCCGCTCAAGCGCCCCGGCGCGCCCGACGACCTCGCCGGTCCGGTCGTCTTCCTCGCCTCGGAGGAGAGCCGCTACGTGACCGGCCAGACCTTGTTGGTTGACGGGGGCATCAGCACGGGTGCTACTCGTGCCACGGTCGCCCCGCCGAAACCCTGATACCCTGACGCCATGCTTTACGCCCTGCTCGCCATCGCCGTCCTGGTCCTGTTGGTGACCTGGCTGAAGCTCAACCCTTTCATCGCGCTGCTGATCAGCTCGCTGACCTTGGGAGCGATGGTCGTAGCCACCTCCGGTGCGCTCACCATGGCGGAGGTCCTGAAGGCCTTTCAGACGGGCTTCGGTAACACCTTGGCCAGCACGGGCGCGATCATCGTGCTCGGGGTCGTGTTCGGGAAACTCCTCGCCGAATCGGGCGGGGCAGGGGTGCTCGCCAAACAGTTCATCCAGACGCTTGGGCCCTCGCGCATCGGCCT
>JBKCKE010000255.1:0-4993 GCA_046301395.1 Verrucomicrobiota bacterium
TGTGCCGATTCCGATTGGAGCTCCACTTGTTCCTGGATTTAGGTGGGCGGTACGTTGCCACGGCTCGGACGAGGCCGGTCGGGTCGCACCTCCCGTATATTATGTTCGTAGGGAAGGGAGGCTGCCGCGGGTGTCGAACACTGCAGGGGACGTTCAATATGAAGAAAAACTCTGCGAAAAGCAAGCGGGGGAGAGAAGAGGGTAGATTCGCCCCTCGGTATCCGTAAATAAGGACGCATGCGATACCCCTGCGCGTTCCTGCTATTCTGTCTCGGCCTGGTCGGCTGCCAGCAAACCCAGCCCCGTCCGGACATCGTCCCGCCCGAGTATGTCGGCCGGCTCGCGCCCAAGACGTCGGCTCCGCTCCTCCTGAAGGGCGACCGCCTTGCGATCTGCGGCGACTCCATCACCGAGCAGAAGATGTACAGCCTGCTGATGGAGGCGTACATCATCGCTGCGCGCTCCGACCTGCATGTCACCGTGCGGCAGTACGGTTGGAGTGGCGAGCAGGCCGGAGGTTTCCTCAAGCGCATGGACAATGATGTCCTGCGGTTCAAGCCGACCATCGCGACCACCTGTTACGGCATGAACGATTTCCGCTATGTGCCGCAGGACGACGCCATCGCCGCGACCTATCGCGCGAACCAGACCGCCGTCGTGCGTAAGTTCAAGGAGGCCGGCGCGCGCGTCGTGCTCGGCTCTGCCGGCACGATCCACTCCGTCCCGCCGTGGGTGAAGACCGCCAAGGGCACCTGGCAGGAGCTCAACCTCGCGCTGCTCAACTTCCGCAACATCAACATCGAGGTCGCGCAGGCCGAGCAGGTCGCCTTCGCCGACGTCTATTGGCCGATGCTGGTGAAGGGCCATGAGGCCCGGGCCAAGTACGGCGAAGGCTTCAAGCTCGAGGGTAACGACGGCGTGCACCCCGGCTGGGCCGGCCACGTCATGATGGCCACCGCGTTCCTCGAAGGCCTCGGCTTGCGTGGTGACGTCGGCCAGATCGACGTCGACCTGGCGACTGGCAAGGCGAACGCCCGCTATGGTCAGCGGATCATGAAGGCCGAAGCCGGCGTGGTCTCGCTGCGCAGCTTCCGGATCCCCGCCTCGTTCGAACCGGGTGACGTCACCAAGGACGGCACGATCGCCGCCGGCGTGGCGTTGGCTGATTTCCAGAAGAAGCTGAACCGACTGACCCTGCGGGTCGCCGGGGCCAAGACCGCGCAGGTCAAGGTCACCTGGGGTGACGTCGCCAAGATCTTCACCGCCGCTGAGCTCGCCAAGGGCGTTAACCTCGCGGCCGAGTTCCCGAAGAACCCCACCTCGCCGGCGTTCGCCAAGATCTGGAAGGCCGTCGCCGAGAAGCAGGCCTATGAGACCAAGCAGATCAAGACGCTCTTCCGCAGCCCTGAAGCCAAGAAGGACATCGAGGCCGTCGTGAAGAGCTCGCAGGTCGAGTTCGACCGCCTGGCCGCCGCGGTGCAGGCGACGCTCAAGCCTGTCGATTCGACCCTCAAGGTCGAAGAGGTGCGCTGAGCGGACTCCGCCAATGAAACGGGCCGCACTTTCGTGCGGCCCGGGCTATGGCTAGCCAACAACGATTGATTATTCGGCCGTGACGTTCTCGGCGACGCCGACGCCGAGGGTCATTCCGCCGACGACCTGGACCTTCTCCATGATGGTCTTCTGGAGTTCCTCCAGGACCTTCGGGTTCTTGATGAGGTAGTCCTTCGCGGCTTCGCGGCCCTGGCCGATGAGCTGGCCGTTATAGGCGATCCAGGCGCCCTTCTTCTCGAGGATCTTGTGTTCGATGCCGAGGTCGAGGACGGAGCCGGAGCGGGAGATGCCTTCGGTGTACATGATGTCGAACTCGCACTCCGTGAAGGGAGGGGCGACCTTGTTCTTCACGACCTTCACCTTGGTGCGGTTGCCGATGACCTTGCCGGAAGGCTCCTTGATCTGGCCGATACGACGGATGTCGATGCGGACGGAGGAGAAGAACTTCAGGGCGCGACCACCGGGGGTGGTCTCGGGGCTGCCGAACATCACGCCGATCTTTTCGCGGATCTGATTGGTGAAGATCACCACGCAATTCGTGCGGCTGATGGCGGCCGTGAGGCGGCGCATGGCCTGGCTCATCATGCGGGCCTGGACGCCGACGGTGGAGTCGCCCATCTGGCCGTCGAGTTCCTGCTTGGAGACGAGGGCGGCGACGGAGTCGATGACGATGACGTCGACCGCGCCGGAGCGGATGAGGGTCTCGGCGATGTTGAGGGCGTCTTCGCCGGATTCGGGCTGGGAGACCAGGAGGTTGTCGAGGTCGACGCCCACGACCTTGGAGTAGCGGGGGTCGAGGGCGTGTTCGACGTCGACGAAGACGGCGTTGCCGCCCTGGCGCTGGATCTCGGCGATGATGGAGAGACAGAGGGTCGTCTTACCGGAGGATTCCGGGCCGAAGATCTCGACGATACGGCCGCGGGGGAGGCCGCCGACGCCCAAGGCGAGGTCGATGGCGACCGAGCCGGTGGACACGGTCGAGACCTGCATCTTGGTCGCGTCTCCCATGCGCATCAGGGTGCCGTCGCCATACTGCTTGTTGATGGCGGAGAGAGCCAGATCGAGGGTCTTCTTCTCGGCTGCCTGGTTGGCAGATTTTTCCTTAGCGGTGGGTTCGGATTTGGCGGACATATCGTTGGGTATGCGGAATGGAATTTGCCGGGCACGGCGAACGTGGCAAGCAAAATGAACAAATGTTCACTACTTCTTTCCACCCCCTCCTGGCCGGGGGTTAGAAGCTAAACAAATCCCCCAGCCAGTCCCAGAAACCGGGCTCTTCCTTAGGTTTTCCGGTGATCTTAGCGGCCGGCTTGAGCGCCGGGAGGCGGGGCTGGGCTTGGAGTTTGGCCAGGCCGGCCTTCATGAGGTCGGCGGCCAACTGATCGCGAAGTCGCTGCTCGGCCTTGGCGCCTAAGGGGCTCTGGCAACCCAGCACGACGGCGATGACCCGATGCTCGCCGGCCTTGGCGGTGGTAACGATCGAGGCGTCGGCGGCCTCGGTCCAGCCGGTCTTCAGTCCGTCGCAACCAGGGAAGGAATCCAGCAGGTAGTTATGGTTCAGCACCTCCATCGGCTTGAGCGGCCTACGGAGGACATGACGTTTGGCCGCCGTGAACCGCAGGGCTTCGGGCATCCCGCAGAGCACGACGGAGAGCTTGGCGAGGTCGCGGGCGGTCGTGGTGTCATGGGGGCCCTTGCCGTACGTCAGTCCGTTGGGGGTGACGAAGCGGGTGCGGGTCATGCCGAGTTCGGCGGCCCGGCGGTTCATGCGGGCGACGAAGGCCGCCGTGCTGCCCGCGCGGTCGACGGCCAGCGCCACCGCGACGTCGTTGGCCGACTTCAGCATCAGGGCGTAAAGCATGTCTTCCACCGAGAACGTCTCCCCGACGGCCAGCCAGATCTGCGAACCGCCGGTGCCGGCCGCTTCCTTGGTCACGCCGACCCGGCTGGGCAGCGTCGTCTTGCCGGCGCGGACGTCTTCGAGGACCAGCAGGAGCGTCATCAGCTTGGTCACGCTGGCGGGGCTGCCCGGATAGTCGGCCGTGGTCTGCGCGAGGACGGCCCCCGTGGCGGCGTCGACGCAGATCGTGCCATCCACCCGCATGCCTTGGGTCGAGTAACGCGTCTGGGCGGCCGTCTCCGCGGTGAGCGCGGCGCAGAGGAGGAGGGCGGTCGCGACGAAGCGCACGGGCGATTGGTTGACGGACCAGACGGCGGAGCAAGTCCGATTTGCATCGGCTCCGCCGAACGTCACTTTCTCGCCATGCGACTTTACCTGCTCCGCCATGCCGAAGCCGTCCCCGGCACGCCGGATGCTTCGCGCGACCTCACGGCCCACGGACAGCGGCAGGTCGCCCTGCTCGCCCAGGGCGCGGGCCTCGCGCCTCTGGCGGAAGTCGACGCGATCGAACACAGCCCGCTGGTGCGCGCGGTGCGGACGGCCCAGCTGCTCCGGTTGGCGACCCGCTCCGCCTTGCCGTTGAAAGTGTTCGCGGGACTGGAGCCGGAGGCCGATCCGCGTAAGACCGCGGCGATCGTCGCCAAGGCCCGGCGCAGCCGCCTGCTTGTCGGCCATAACCCGCATCTCGCGGAGCTGGCCGCGCTCCTGCTCGGTCTGCCCGACGGCGGCGAAGGGATCCGTTTCCGCAAGGCCGGCCTGATGGCGCTGGAACGGCGGAGCAAGCCGGACCGGGCGAGGCCGTTCGGCGCCTGGAGCCTGCTTTGGATGGTGCCGCCCGACCTCACCAAATGACACGCCCCGTTCTTGACTGAACTCGCCGTCGCTCCGACCCTCCCTGCGTGTCTGACCGCCGCCGTCATCGCCTGATCTGGACCGCGGTGGCCTGCGTCCACGCGATGGCTTTGGGCGCCGTCTGGATGGGCGGCTTGCGCGGCGCCGGGGAGCCGACCACGGAAGGCGGCCACATCCTCGTGACCTTGATGCCGGAGCCCGTCGCTCTGCCGGGTGAAGCCAAGGAAGGCGCCGCCCTCGGCGCCGGCCTGGTCTTGCCCGTGACGCCGGCCTTCGTCTCCGTGCCCGCCGCCGCGCTCCCGCCGGCGACCGCTCCGGTGGTCGCTTCGCCCGCCGTCGTGGCGCCTGTGGCGGCCGAGCCTCGCGGCGTGGCCGTCGCCGCGCCTGCGCCCGTCGCGGAGATCTTCGTGCCGCCCGCCTTCCGCGCGCGGCAGGAGCCGGCCTATCCTGACCGTGCGCGCCGCGCCGGCGTCGCCGGTGTGGTCGGCGTCCGCATCGCGCTCGCCGCCGACGGCAGCGTGCGCGCGGTCGAGCTCACCGCCAGTTCGGGCAGCCGCCTGCTCGACGAGGCCGCGTTGGCGGCCGCCCGGGCGTCGACCTTCGAGCCGGCCACCCGCAACCACGCCCCCGTCGAGTCGGAGGCCGTCGCCAGCTATCGTTTCGAACTACGCTGACCCATGCGTGTTC
>JBKCKE010000256.1:0-3363 GCA_046301395.1 Verrucomicrobiota bacterium
GTGACCGCACCATCCTCCGCGAACACGTCACCGTGCACCGGGCCACGAAAGCCGGCGTCGACACGACCATCGGAGCGGACGGCTTGCTCATGGCGGGGGCGCACGTCGCCCACGACTGCGTGCTCGGCGACCACGTCATCCTCGCGAACGGCTGCATGCTCGGCGGCCACGTGCATGTCGGCGACCGCGCGTTCGTCAGCGGCGGCGTCGCGGTCCACCAATTCTGCCGCATCGGCGGCGGCGCCCTCGTCTCGGGCAACGCCGTGATCACCGAAGACGTGCCGCCGAACGCGCTCGCCCACGGCCGTAACCTCGTCGCCGGCCTGAACCTCGTCGGATTGCGTCGTCGCGCGGTGCCGGCCGCCGCCGTCGCCGAGATCAAGCGAGCCTATCACGCCGTCTACGCCTCGCAAGGCGCCTGCGCCGCGCTCGCGCAGGAGGCCCTGGCGACCGGCGCTTACCAGACCGTTGAAGCGCGCGATTTCCTGAACTTCTTCCTCGGCGGCAAGCGCGGCCGCTTCGTCTCGCCCGCATGAGCGCCTTGCCCATCGCCGTCACTTGCGGAGATCCGGCCGGCGTCGGACCCGAACTGCTCGCATCTTGGCTCAAGGCCCATCCGGAGCAGGCCGACTCGGTGATGCCCATCGGCCCGGCCGATTGGATCGCTTCGCTCGGTCGCGGGCTCGCGGTCGGACCAGCCGACTACCGCACGCAACCGGGTCGCCCCGACGATGCCGGTCAACTCATCACGATCGAAGCGATGGAACTCGCCGCCCGCGGCACGACCGGCGGTCGTTTCGCCGCGGTCGTCACGGGTCCGGTGAACAAGAAAGGCCTCGCCGGCGTGGGCTATGATTTCCCCGGACAGACCGAGTTCTTCGCCGCGCGCTGGAACGGCGAGCCCGTCATGGCGTTCGCCGGCGGCAAGATGACCGTCGGACTCGTCACCTGGCACATCCCGCTCGCCGAAGTCCCTCGCGCCGTGACCGGCGCGGATGTCCGCCGCACCGTGCTCGCGCTGATCGCCTTGCGCGTGAAGCTGGGCGATACGCGGCCGCGGATCGCGGTGTGCGGCGTCAATCCGCACGCCGGCGAAGGCGGCCTGCTCGGCCAGGAAGACGACCGCATCATCCGGCCCGCCGTCGAGGCCTTGCGCGCCGCTGGCCACGACGTCACCGGCCCGCTGCCGGGCGACACGGTCTTCCATCGCCACCTGCAGGGTGAGTTCGACGCCGTCGCCGCGATCTACCACGACCAGGGGCTCGCGCCGCTGAAGGCCGTGGACTTCGCGACCTCGGCCAACCTCAGCCTCGGCCTGCGTCACGTGCGCACGAGCCCTGACCATGGCACCGCCTACGAGCTCGCCGGCAAAGGCAAGGCGGACCGCGGCAGCTTCGACGCGGCGATGCGCCTGGCGCGCCTGCTTTCCGCGTGATGCGCGCCTGGCTCCTTTGGTGCGTCTCCTGCCTGTCGTTGGTCGCGGGCGATCGACGGATCGCCAGCTACAGTCCGGGGGCGACACAGACCTTGCTCGACCTTGGGTGCTCCGACGAGATCGTGATGGCCACGCGCTGGTGCCCGCTACCGAAAGAGCATCCGGCCGGCCGGTCCGCCGACATCTTCCTTCCGGACCTCGAACGATTGCTGCTGGCCAAGCCCGACCTCGTCATCATCCCGCGGATGGCGAACCCGCTCTGGGCCGAGAAGTGCGCCGGCGCCGGGCTGCGCACCCTGGTGCTCCATCGCGAATCGGCGGATGCCGTGAGCCGGGACATCCGGTTGCTCGGTGAAGCGACCGGACGACCAGACCAGTCGCTCCGCCTCAGCGGCGAACTGACGAAGCGTCCGAGCGGAGAGCCGCGCCCGATCCTCATCGTCTGGGACGGCGTCATGGCGGGCCCGGAAAGCTACCTCGCTGAGCCCTTGGCGGCGGCAGGGTGGAAATCCGCGCTGCCCCAAGGGTCTTGGCTGAAGTTCGACTGGGAGCTGCTCGCCAGCACCAAGCCGGAGGCCGTGCTGTGGATTCAGAACGGACCCAAGGACGACCCGATCGGCTTATATGCGGAGAAAGTCGCCGAAATGAAGCGGCTCCCTGCCATCCAAAGCCTCCCTTGCGTGGTCAAGGAACGTGTCTATCAGACGAATAATCGTAGTAACTGGTTGCCTGGCAGTGGCTTAAATAAAATCAACGCCGACCTTCGACGACTGCGGGAGCAAATCGGGCCCTGAGGGGTTACCGGGCCAAAATTGGCCTTCGGTCGATTGACAGCGGGCCGATTCGGACGACAGTATTGGTCCACACCATGAACACCAAGTTCCTCAAGCTCCTCGCTCTCACCGTTGGTCTCCTCGCCGTCACCGCTTCCTTCGTCAGCGCCGAAGAGAAGAAGGAAGGCAAGTGCCCCTGCGAAAAGGAAGCCCCTAAGGCCGCCGTCTTCGCTGACGAAGAAAAGAAGGATGGCAAGTGCCCTTGCGAAAAGGAAAAGCCCAAGGCTGGCGCCGACGAAGAGAAGAAGGACGGCAAGTGCCCCTGCGAGAAGGAAAAGCCCAAGGCCTAACCTTCCCGCTCAGGCGATCAAAGGACGAACCTGCGGGTTCGTCCTTTTTGTTGGCCTAGAAAGCCAGCTTCAGTTCGGCGCGCACGAACGCCGGAAAGTCATCGTGCACCGCGAAACCGCGGGCCGCGGCCTGCGCAAGCTCTTCGGGCTTGGCGGCCCCGCTGCGCATCGCGCACGACCGGATACCCGCGTTGAGGCCTGCGTCCCAATCCGTGACCCGATCACCGGTCATCCAACAGCGGGCCGGGTCCAAGCCGTGCTCGGCGATTTTCTCGAGGATGAAGCGCGGGCTCGGCTTACGATAGAGGGAAGGCTCATCGGGACGTTCCGGTGCGGCCTTGATCTCCAAGATCCCCGGGGCCGGCAGGGCGAGCAACTCCAGCATGCGGCGATTGCAGGCGTGGTATTGGTCCCAAGTGAAGATCCCCCGGTTGATGCCGCTTTGGTTCGTGAGGATGAAGAGACGATAGCCGGCCTGCAGACAGGCCTCCAAGGCGGGTTTGACGCCCGGAATCAGCTCGATCTGCTCTTCCCGGCAGGTGTGGTGGTGGTCGCGGATCAGATTACCGTCGCGATCCAGAAAAAGGGCGGGGTGGCCAGGCATCGCCCCAGCCAACCGAACTTGCCCACAATCGCAAGGGAATGGAAAGGGGGCTTGACCGAGGACTCCGAGGGGGTAGAACCAACCCTCAACCTAGCGCAGAACCATGGCCAATCCGAAACGTAAACAGTCCAAGCGTCGCAGCCGTCTCCGTCGCGGCGCCAACCAGTTCCGCGCCCCGAAGCTCGTCAAGGACGCCGAATC
>JBKCKE010000257.1:0-2154 GCA_046301395.1 Verrucomicrobiota bacterium
TCGTGGTAATCAGCGAAACTGAAGCTGTGCCGGGCCACCAGCCAGCCGTGATCGGCGAACCCTCGTTCTTGGGAGCGGCGCACTGCGAACTTCATATTTGGCCAAAGTAGGCCTGAAAAAGCCCACTGTCCAACACCCCTCGCAAATTTCCCGACGGAATTAGTTTGAAAACACCCCCCCGGATTGGTCTATGCTTATGACTCGTGTCGGGCAGTGGCTCAATCTGGTAGAGCGCTGCTTTCGGGTAGCAGAGGCTGAGAGTTCAAATCTCTCCTGCCCGACCAATTTAAAGGCCCCGGGGATGTTTCGACGTCCCCGGGGTCTTCTCGTTGGGGATTGAACCACCCTCACCCTGTCCGTCTACTCCACCCATGCGCCGCTGGGGAATCCTACTCCTGACGTTCTGGGCCTGGCTTGGTGCCGCCGAGCCCCCAGCCTGCGCCCCCCGACCGATCGTCCTGGTCCACGTGATGCCCTGGTTCGAGAGCAAGGCCATGAGCGGACGCTGGGGCTGGCATTGGACGATGGAAAAGACGGACCCCGACAAGGGCGCCCTGGCCAGCCACGATCGCCCGGCCTGCGGGCCTTATGATTCCGGCGACCCGGCGGTCATCGCGACCCAGGTCGCCCTGATGAAGGCCGCGGGCATCGACGGCGCGATCATCGACTGGAACGGGCCGGACGGCTTCGACGACTACGCGATGATCCATCGCAACACGACGCTCCTCATCGCGGAACTCAAGAAGGCCGGCCTGAAGTTCGCGCTCTGCGTCGAGGACACCCCTGGCCACCGTTTCATGAAGGAGCGCAAGCTAACGCGGACGCAGGCCACGACCAAGGTCGCCGCTTCCTTCGCATGGGCCGACGCGCATTGGCTCAACGACCCGGCCTACGTGCGCCTCGGTGAACGACCGACCCTGTTCATCTTCGGTCCGCAATACCTCGACGAAGCCGAGTGGAGCGCGATCCGCGCAAGCTTGCAGCAGAATCCGCTGGTCTACGCCCTGCCCCACCTGAGCCGCCGACCAGGTGTCGACGGAGCCTTCGCTTGGGTGCCGGTGAGCGAAGGCAAGTCCGTGACGTCCGAAGCTTGGACCAAGGAACTTGCCGAGCTCTACGTCGGCGAGATCAAGGCCGGTCGGCCCACGGTCGCCGTGGCCTTCCCGGGCTATCGTGACTTCTATGCCCAAGCCGGCGCTGGCAAGAGCTATGGCTCCATCGATTATCGCGACGGCCGGACCTTCGCCGACTCCTTCGACCAGGCGATGCGGAGCGGCGCGCCCATCGTGCAGATCGCGACTTGGAACGACTACGGTGAAGGTACCGGCATCGAGCCCACCGCCGAGCGTGGCCTCCGGGACCTCGAACTGCTCCGCAAGCGGCTACGCCCAGAGGCCGACCCCACGGAGCTTCGGCGGATCCTAGAGGCGGCCAAGCGGTAGGGCCCGTCGGGCTTGAGCGACAAAAGACAGCAGAACAGCGGATTCCGGCCAAGCAAGGGGTTGAAATCCCTCCCCACTAGGTCTCTGTTATCAGCCTGCCGGGGAACACCCCTCCCTCGCCGACTGTCCCATCCCTATGCCCTCCCAGGCCATCCTCTTTCTTGGCGTCTTTATCGGCGCCACTTGCGCCGCCGAGCCGATCAATTTCAGCCGCCAGATCCGCCCGATCCTTTCCGAGAACTGCATCGCCTGCCACGGACCGGATGAGAAAGGCCGCAAGGGCACGCTGCGCCTCGACGACGAGCAGGACGCCAAGCGCGACCGCAAGGGAGATTTCGTCATCATGCCCGGCAAGCCCGAGCAGAGCGAACTCATCAAGCGCATCGAGTCGACGGACCCCGACGACGTGATGCCGCCGCCGAAGCAGCATAAGACCATCCCACCCGCGCAGCTCGCGCTGCTGAAGGAATGGATCAAGCAAGGCGCCGTCTGGGGACGTCACTGGGCCTACGAACCCGTCGCCCGTCCGAGCGTCCCTAAGAACGGCGAAGCCAATCCCGTCGACGCTTTCCTCGCCGAACGCCAGAAGCAGGAAGGCCTGAAGTGGTCGGCCGAAGCGGCCAAGCACGTCCTGATCCGCCGCGTCGCCCTCGACGTCACCGGCCTTCCGCCCACGCCGGAGGAACTCACGCAGCTGGCCAAGGCCACGCAC
>JBKCKE010000258.1:0-5972 GCA_046301395.1 Verrucomicrobiota bacterium
CCGCCGCCCGCGTCACGGTCAACCGCGCCAACGTGCCCTCGGCCGACGAGGAGATCGCCGGCTTCTGGGTCGAGACGCTCACCGCCCAGGCCTCCGAGGAGGCCCGCCTGCTCTCCGTGGCCTTCGCCAGCGCCAAGGGCGATCCGGCCGTGATCGTGCTGCCCAACGAAGCCCAGGCCCTCGCCTTCCTCCGCGCCCTCTCCGCCGTACGCCTCGCGCTCCGCGACCTGGTCTTCGCCGACATCACGGACGCCCAGTTGGAGAGCGCCGAAGACCTCGACGACGATTCCCTGCCGACCGAGCAGCGCCACGCCCTGGCCTGCTACGCCTGCTTCGGCCTGCTCCAGCAGTCGCTCATCGCGCAGCTGAACCCCGAGGCCTTCGATTGAGCGACGAAATCGGTTGAAGGTCCGGCGGTGACCCGCAACAAAGGCCGGGTGACCAGCGGCCTGCTCAGCTTCTTCTCCGCCCTCGGCGCCTTCGGCCGCCAGCTCGCCGCCCTGCCGCGTCCTCGCTTCTTCCCTTTCACCGGCGTCCTGCGCGGCATGGACGGACCGACCTTCCGCGCCGACACCGTCGCCGGACTGAACGTCGCGCTGCTCGCGTTCCCGATGTCGATGGCCTTCGCGATGAAGGCCGGCCTGCCGATCTGGTGCGGACTCGTCGGCTGCGGCGTCGCCGCCGCCATCGCCCCGCTCTTCAGCGGCTCCGCCAACCTGTCCGCCGGTCCGACCAACGCGTCCGCGGCGCTCCTGCTCGGCTCCTTCGCCACGCTCGGGGCGATCTCACCGGAACTGCGCGCCGCCGCCCTGCCCACGCTGGTCCTGATGACCGGCGTGTTCCTGCTGCTGGCCTCGTGGCTGCGGCTGAGCGGCTTCGCCGACTTCGTCCCGCGCACGGTGATTTCGGCTTACATCGCGGCGGCCGCCCTGCGCGTCATCGCGCTCCAGCTGCCCACGGCGCTGGGCATGCCCGGCGATCATGGCGATGACACGCTGCCTGAAGTGCTGTGGCATGCGGCCCGCATGGGTCGCGCGCTCATCAACCCGGAACTGGGCCTGGCGCTGATCACGAGCGTGGCGTATTTCCTCCTGCGTCCGAAGTACGGCGCGGGCAAAGCCATCCTCGGCGCGGTCATGGTCGCGACCTTCGGCGCGATCCTCGCCCAGAATGTGGCCCACGCCCAAGGCAGCCGCGCCGATCTCGTCGGCTATGTCGGCCAGGCCGCCCAAGCCGCCTCGGCCCTGCACCTGCCCGACTTCTCGGCGCGCACGCTCTCGACGCTCTTCTCGCCGGCCCTCGCGCTCGCAGTGCTCGTCGTCATCGAAGGCACCGCCAACGCCCGCGCCTCCGCCCTCAAGACCGGGCGCCCGTCCGACCTCCACCAGGAAGTCTACGGCCTCGGGATGGCCAACCTCGTCTGCGCCTTCACGGGCGGCATGGCCGCCTCGGGCTCGATCAGCCGCTCCGCCCTCAACGTCGCCAGCGGCGCCCGCACGGCCCTGGCCTCGCTGCTCTGCGGCCTGTTCATCCTCGGCGCGCTCTTCCTCGCCCGGCCGGTGGTGGCCATCGTACCGCTCTCGACGCTGGCCATCCTCGTCATCCTCGCGGAGATCGAACTCGCCAACCTTTCCGCGGTGAAGCTGATCCTGAAGTCCGGCGCGCAGGACCGCACGGTCTTCCTCGCGACCTTCGCGACCGCGCTCCTCGCGCCCCTCGACGTCGCGATCTTCCTCGGCACGGCGGTGGCCGTGGCGTTCTATCTCCGCCAGACGTCCACGCCGGAGGTCGTCGAATACGACTTCTCTGAGACCGGCGAGCTGCGCGAACGCCCGAAGGGCCAGGCATCGACGGGCATCTCGATCCTCCACGTCGAAGGCAGCCTGCACTTCGGCGCGACCCAGGCCTTCCACGAACACCTACGCCGCGCCTCGGCCGACCCTAACCTTAAGGTACTCGTGTTGAAGTTCCGCGAAGCCCTCCACCTCGACGCCAACGGCGTGCTCCTCCTGCGCGACCTGGCCGAGACGCTGAAGTCCGACGGCCGTCACCTGATCCTCTGCGAGGCGAAGGCCGACACGATGCGTATCATCGTCAACGCCGGCCTCGATCAGGCGGTCGGCCTGGAGAACGTCTTCCCCTTCGACGAAGCCCAGCCGAACCTCGCGCTGGCCAAAGCCGTCCGCCGGGCCCGAGACCTCGCCGGCGGTGGGAACGCGGTCCTCCGCATCGTGACGGCTCCGCACCCCGATCTCCCCCGCCCGGCCTCGGCCGCCGGCGAGGACTGGCAAATCTGAGCAGGCCAGCGATTTTCCGACCAAGGTCCCGCCGGGCTTGGCGGTTTTACGGCGGTTTCTGAATTCTGGCTTGAAGCCCGCCCCCGGACTCCCCCTTTTGGGGTGGTCTGTTCTCCGGAAAAGACACCCTCTTCTTCTCTCACCATGAGCCACTACAGCGAAATCCAAAAGCACCTCGGCGCCGAAGCCGAAAACCTCCTCGGGTTCAACAACCCGAAGATCAAGAAGGAACAGATCCACTCCCCTCGCGCGGATTGGGTCGACCACGCCTTCGCCGCCTCGGACCGCAACAACCGCGTCCTGGCCAACCTGCAGCGCCTCTACGGCTCCGGCCGCCTCGCCAACACCGGCTACGTCTCGATCCTCCCGGTCGACCAGGGCATCGAACACTCCGCCGGCGCCTCCTTCGCCAAGAACCCGATCTACTTCGACGGCGAGAACATCGTGAAGCTCGCCATCGAAGGCGGTTGCAACGCGGTCTGCTCCACCTTCGGCGTGCTCTCCAGCGTCTCCCGTCGCTACGCGCACAAGATTCCGTTCATGGTGAAGATCAACCACAACCAGCTGCTCACCTACCCCAACGTCGGTGACCAGGTGATGTACGGCACCCTGAAGCAGGCCGCCGACATGGGCTGCGCCGCCGTCGGTGCGACGATCTACTTCGGCTCCGCCGAGACCAACCGCCAGATCATCGAAGTCTCCCACGCCTTCCAGCAGGCCCACGAGCTCGGCATGGCCACCGTCCTCTGGTGCTACACCCGCAACAGCGCCTTCAAGACGAAGGAGAAGGATTTCCACGTGTCCGCCGACCTCACCGGCCAGGCCAACCACCTCGGCGTCACCATCTGCGCCGACATCATCAAGCAGAAGCTCCCGGAGAACAACGGCGGCTACCTCGCGATCCAGGCCACCGAGTCCTCGTACGGCAAGATCGACAAGCGCATGTACACCGACCTCTCGACCGATCACCCGATCGACCTCACCCGCTACCAGGTCGCCAACTGCTACATGGGCCGCATCGGCCTGATCAACTCCGGCGGCCCCTCGGGCAACAACGACTTCGCCGAAGCCGTGAAGACCGCGGTCATCAACAAGCGCGCCGGCGGCCAGGGCCTCATCTCGGGTCGTAAGGCCTTCCAGCGCCCGATCGAAGAAGGCGCGAAGCTCCTGCACACGATTCAGGACGTCTACCTCACGAAGGAAGTCACGATCGCCTAAGGCGACCGCTGCCTCCCGACCAAAGCCCCGGCCACCGCCGGGGCTTTTTGTTGGGTGATGACGAGGTAGGGACAGCACCACGTGCTATCTTCGTTCGCCGCAGCGCGAACGCAGGTAGGGGCACGATTCATCGTGCACTCCTCGTCGGAGGGCGCGGCGAAGCCACGCCCCTACCCTTCGGCCGCCCTTCGGCGACCCCCCAGCCGATCATCCGGTTTCCCTTGGTCTCGTTTAGCTGTCTTTCCCATCCGCCACCCGCTAACCGCCATCCGCCAACCGCTTCCACCCCGCCCTTCGTCGCCTTATCATCTTTATCGATACGGGGCGCCTCCTTCGCCCTCGCCCCGCGTCCCAAGATTCCCCATCCTGCCTCCATGCCCCTCCCCCAAGGCTTCCGCGAATGGCTGGCGAAGGAATCCCAGCTCTGGCACGAACATGGCATCCTGCAGCCCGGCCAACGGGACCAGATCCTCGCCCGCTATCCCGAGGAAGAAGCCGGCACCGGCCGCATGGCCTTCGTGCTCCGCGCCTTCGGGGTACTGCTCTTCGGCGCGGCGGTGATGCTCGTGGTGGGGCATAACTGGTCCGAGCTCTCCCGCGGCGGCCGGCTCGCGACAGTGGTCGCCGGCGTCGCCCTCCTGCAAGGCCTCGGCTTCTGGTATACCTTCAACGCCCGCCGCACGGGCTCGGTGCTCGGACACCTCGCGGGCTGCCTGATGTTCGGCGCGGGCATCGCGTTGGTGGGCCAGACGTATCACATGGACGCGCATAGCCCGGACGCGGTGCTGGCGTGGTGCCTCGGTACGTTGCCCTTCGCGCTCGCCCTGGAATCGACGCTGCTCCACCTCGCGACGGTCGCGCTCGCCTCGGCCTGGATCATGATGGAACTGGGTGGCCATTCCCTCGCGCCTTCGCCGCAGCTGATCGGACTAAGATTCACTTTCCTGCTCCTCCTGCTCCCCTCCGCGATCACGGCGTACCGCAATAGGCAGCCGGTCATTGCCGGCGCGATCGCCTGGGCCTTGATGGCGAACTGGTTCAGTTTCGGCGGAGGCGCCACCGCCGCCTGCTTCGTCCTGCCGCTGGCCCTGGCCGCCCTTCACCCGGTCGGTAGCGCCTACGGCCGCGGCTTCCGCTTCATCGGGGCGCTCGGCGTCACGGTCATCACGCTCATCATCGGGGCGCTCGGCCGATGGAACTCCTCCGATGACATCGGACTGCTCCGGGATCCGCTCCTGCTGGCCCTCACGCTTCTCGCCGCAGGCTGGGCGCTATGGGCGGGCAAGCGGGACAAGGACGCCTCCCGCTCCTGGCCCGCCGCCATCGCCCTCGGGACGCTCGCGCTTGGACTCGCCCGCAATCTGGGATTCGAGTCCGACACGGCCAAGGCCATCGTCAAAGCCGGCGCCAACGTGCTCACGCTCGCCACGGCGGTCTGGTTGGTGCGCACGGGCCTCGGCGAAGGACGGCTCCGCCCTTACGTCTATGGCTCCCTGGTCTTCCTCGCCTGGCTGACGGCCCGCTACGTCGATATCGCCAAGGACTTCGGCATGCTCGGCACCGCGGGCTTCTTCGCGGCCATCGGGGTGATCTTGTTCATCCTCGCCCGAGTCTGGCGCGCCCAGAAAGACGAGGCTGCGCCGGCCGCGGAACCGACCCTGGACCTCACCTGGCTGGAACGCGCCTTCGCGGCGGTGACGTCCCGCGCGCGTGCGGTGGTCCTGGTCGCCGCGTTGCTGCAGTGCCTAGGTCTGATCTGGATGGCCTGGAACCACAGTCGACCCTCCGAGGTCGGGCAGCGCTTCGTGCTACGCTGCCAAGCGATCGATCCGCGCGACCTGATGCGCGGCGAATACGTGACGCTGGGTTATGAATTCTCCAATCCTAATCCCGAAGACATCAAACGGCTCAACCGCGAATGGATCCAGCTGAGCGGCGACAACCGCCGGGGTGACGTCGAGTCCGACTGGATACTCCCGGAGGATACGATGGTCTACGTCCCGCTCAAGCTCGACGCCAAGGGCCTGGCCAGCGGAGGCACCCCCACGCTGAAGCGCCCGGAGTCTGGCCCCTACCTCAAGGGCTACGCCGGTACGCGTCGCTTCGGATCGATCCGCTTCGGCATCGAGGCCTTCTACGTCGAGGAGGGCACCGGTAACACCTGGGAGAAACTCCGGAACCAAGGCCTGCTCGTCGCGGACATCGGCGTGCTGCCCGACGGCCGCGCCGGATTGGTGGGCCTCCGCCAGGCCGATGAATCGATGACGAAAGCCATCCCCTTCCATCGGCTGGAACAGCACTTCTACTCAGGGAAGAATCAATGGGTGCAACGCTACGTCATCCGCACGCCGGAGGAGTTCCAGCGCTTCCTCAGCCCGGCCCGGGTCGCCGGACCGGCCCCGCGCCTGCCGGACTTCTCCAAGGAGATCGTGGTGCTCATCTCCGAGAACGAGACGG
>JBKCKE010000259.1:0-16191 GCA_046301395.1 Verrucomicrobiota bacterium
CGGTGACCCCACCTCGGAGGCCCCCTCTATAAAATATAATACGTTTTTATCTGACTGAATTTCAGTCACTTAGGGAAAGACGTCTCTCCGACCCCCCGTTTTCAGCCCTATATATACAGGCCCCTTTCTTTTTCCATGATCAACCACATCCCGCACCGCACCGCCAAGAACGACACCCTCACCTCCCTCCTCCGCTCCGACTTCCCCGATCTCGGTGAAATCGAGGTCTCCCGCCTCGAGACGGCCCCCGACCGCTCCGGCGAGGCGGACGGCCTGACGGTCTACCTCAACCAGGCCGCCCGCTGGCCCCGCCTCAGCGCCGAAGAAGAGCTCGCGCTCGGCCACCGCATCAAGGCCGGCAAGCTCGCCGACGGCACCCTCACGCCGGCCGGCCAGTCCGCCTTCGACGAACTGGTGCAGCGCAACCTGCGCCTGTGCTACCACGCCGCGAAGGAGATCAACGTGTCGCGCGAGGAGATGCTCGAACTCGTCGCGGCCGGCAACGTCGCGCTCATGGAGGCCGCCCGCGCCTTCAACGCCGACCTGGGCTACCGCTTCAGCACCTACGCTTACTGGGGCATCCGCAGCGCGGTGTTCCGCCACCTCAACTTCCTGCGCCGCACGGTGCGCCTGCCGCGCAACCTCCACGAGCAGATGGCCAAGCTCCGCAAGGCCGAAGCCGCCCTCCTCCAGAAGACCGGCCGCGAGGCGACGGAGGACGAATTGTCCGCAGCCATGGAATGCTCGCCCGAGAAGATCGTCGAGCTGCGCTGCTACCAGCAACACGGCCAGTCGCTGGACGCGCCGGTCGGCGAAGACAGCGACACGACCTTCGGCGAGACGCTCGCCGACCCGGAGGCGGCGACGCCGGCCGCCTACGCCGAAGCCGCCGACCGCCTGGCCGCGCTGGCCGAAGTGATGTCCCAGCTCACGCCCCGCGAACTCGAGGTGATCCGCCTCCGCGCCGGCCTCGACGGCGAGGAGCTGACGCTCGACGCCATCGGCCCGCGCCAAGGCGTCTCCCGCGAACGCATCCGTCAGATCGAAGCCGAGGCCCGCCGCAAGATGCGGCTCATCATCCGACGCTGAGCCGGGTCTTGTGTCCGGAGGAAGGTGCGCCATCGTCGAAGCGTGCCTTCCTCCGTGCCTCGCCTGCTGCTCCTCGGCTTCACCGGCCTCCTGGCGCCGCACCTCTCCGCCCAGCAGGCCGAGCCGTTCGAGGAACCGCCGATCAAGTACTCGGCCACCGAGGCCAAGGACCGGGCGACGGCCCTGAACGCGGCGCACCAGGCGCGCGCCAACGCCATCCGCTCCCTGCCGGCGAAGAAACGCCTGCAGTGGCTGCTCGATGAATTCAAGGTGCCGGCGGAATCCCAGCTCTTCGTCTTCAGCAAGACGAGCCTCCAGCGCGACCTGATCACGCCCGAGACGCCTCGGGTGCTCTACTTCTCCGATGAGGTCTACGTCGGTTGGGCACCCACGGGTTCTTTCGAGGTGACGGTCTTCGACCCGCAGCTGGGCGCGACGTTCTACGTCCTCGACGCCCACGAGACCGGCCCGACTCCCCTGCTCGTGCGCGACAACGACTGCCTGCTCTGCCATGCGCGCCACGAACACACGCCCACCTTGCGCACGCGCTCGGTCTTCCCCGATGCCCGCGGCGAACCGCTCGGCGGATCGGGCGGCGCCAACATCGCCCCATCCACCCCGCTCGAGGAACGCTGGGGCGGCTGGTACGTCACCGGCGGCGGCCCGGGCCTACGTCACCGTGGCAACCTGACCGGCCGCCGGGCCGAAGATTTCGAAGGAGAATCGGCGCAGCCGACGCGCAACCTCGACTCGCTCGAAGGCATCGTGGACACCCGTCGCTATCTCCTGAAGACGAGCGACGTCGTGCCGATGCTCCTGCACGACCACCAAGTCCACGTGCACAACGTGATGTCCACCGCCCTGCAGGACGCCCGCATCGCCTTGCACCGCTGGCCGGCCATGCGCGCGATCCTCGGCCTGCCCGCATCGGCTCCGCCCCAAGGCTCCTGCCTCGTGGTCTTCGAGAGCCAGGCCGAGAAGATCCTCGAAGCCCTGCTCTGCCGTGACGAGGCGCCCTGGCCGGCCGATGCGGTGCGTTCCGACGGCGTCTTCGCCGCAGCCTACGCCAAGACCCGCAAGGCCGACGCCCAAGGCCGCTCCCTCCGCGACCTCGACCTGCGCACGCGCCTCTTCCGCTACCGCTGCAGCCCGCTCATCTACTCCGAAAGCTTCGCGCACCTGCCGCCGCAGCTCCGGGAGATCACCCTGCTGCGTCTTTCGTCCGGCCTGCGCGCCTTCCCGCCCGCCCCGGCCTTCGGCCCCCTCGAGGCAGCGGAACGCGTCGCGATCCACGAGATCCTCACGGCCACGCTGCCCGACCTGCCCGCCGGCTGGGGCAAGTAAGGCGGACACGAAAAGGGCCGGCCCTCGACGAGGACCGGCCCGGTTTCGGCGCCTACGCGCGGCTTACTTGACGAGCGCGGCGAGCGGCTCGCGGATGGCGTCGGCCCAGATCTGGTAGCTGACGGCGTTCAGGTGCAGGAGGTCCGGCATGACGGACTTCTCGAGCGTGCCGTCGGCGGTGAGGAACTTGGCGCCGATGTCGAGGTAACGGACCTTCTGGCCGTCGTCGAACTTCGCGAGGAGGGCGTTGACGGCCTTGTTCTTGGCGCGGCCGGGATTGTTGGCCTCGGTGGCGCCGCGCGGGAAGATCGCAAGGAGGAGCACCTTGGTGTTCGGAGAGCGCTGGTGGATCGCGGAGATGATGGCCTTGATGCCGGCGGCGACCTGCTCGGGGGAGTTGTCGGCGGCACCGGAGTTATTGGTGCCGATCATGAGCACGACGGCCTTGGGCTTAATGCCTTCGAACTCGCCGTTCTCGACGCGCCAGAGGACGTGCTGGGTGCGGTCGCCGCCGATGCCGAAGTTGGCGGCCTTGTACTGGCCGAACTCCTTGTCGAAGATGGCGGCCTGGCGACCCCAGCCGGCGGTGATGGAATCACCGAGGAAGACGACCTGGGCTTCGCCCTTCTTGGCGATTTCGACGAAAGACTCGTGCGACTTGAGGAAGCCGGCCTGCGGCTTGCCGTCGGGTCCGAGCTTCGGCGCGGCGACATCGGCGGGCTGGTTCACGGCCGGAGCGGCCGGCTTCTTGGCGGGAGCCTTCTTGACGGGAGCCTTCTTGGTCTCTTGGGCGACGAGGGTGGCGCCGCCGACAAGGCCGATCGCAAGGAGGAGGGACAGGATGCGTTTCATAGGGTGGGGGTGGCCGATGTTTTCGTCCAACCACAGGAGGGTGTCAACGCCGGCCACCGATGCTTGCCGAGCGACGTTCCCGTGCGGTAGCCTGCCTCATGACCCAACCGCTGCGATTCGTGACCAAGGCCGAAGCCATCAAGGAAGAGTACAAAGGACGCACCAATTACTGGCTGACCCGCCCCGAACTCACCGGCGCCAAGGACCTGCAGGTGTGCGAGGCGACCCTGCCCGCCGGCGAAGGCCACGCCTTCCATACCCACCCGGAACTCGAGGAGATGATCTACGTCCTCGCCGGCGAGGTCGAACAGTGGGTCGAGAAGGAGAAGCGCATCCTGAAGCCCGGCGACGCCGCGCATATCCCGGCCGGCGTCGTGCACGCGACCTTCAACGTCTCCAAGGCGGACGCCACGATCCTCGCGATCCTTTCGCCCGGTGCGAGCCAGGGCCCCTTCATGGTCGACGTCAGCGGCGAAGCGCCGTGGAAGGACCTGCGCGCCGGCGCATGAATTTCTTCGCCCGTCATCGCGGCCTGCTCGTCTCGTCCACGCTGCTGTTGGCCGGCGCGATCATCCCTTGGATCATCTGGGGCGACGCGCTGGACGCGACGTTCACGGTCGAAGGCTCGCGCGCCTGGATCGCCGGCTTCGGCGCGGCCGGCGGTCTCGCCGGCGCGGGCCTGCTCGTCGCGGATCTCCTGCTGCCGATCCCGAGCACGCTGGTGATGTCGGCGCTCGGCCTCGCCTACGGCACGCTCGTCGGCGGTCTCTACGCCGCGGCCGGCACGGTCGTGGCCGGCCTGCTCGCCTATGGGCTCAGCCGCTGGCTGGGCCGCCCGCTCGCCGTGCGTCTCGCCGGCGCCGACGCGCTGGAGTCAGGCGAGAAACTCTTCGCGGACGGCGGCGCCTGGCTGGTGGCCGGTTCGCGCTGCGTCCCGATCCTCCCCGAAGCGATCGCGTGCCTCGCCGGCCTGCACCGCATGCCCTTCCGGACGTTCGTCCTCGCGCTGCTTTGCGGCGGCTTGCCGACGGGCTTCCTGTTCGCGGCGATCGGCGCGCTCGGCCAGACCGAACCCGCGTGGGCGCTGGCGCTCAGCGTGGTCGTGCCGGTGCTGCTGTGGCTGCTCGCCCGCCGCTGGCTGCGCCGCTGATCAGCGCAGCTCCTTGATCCGCACGTTGCGGTACCAGACGCGCTTGGCTTCGTCCTGGAAACCGATGTGTCCCTCGGCCGGGCGGTCCTTCATCGGCGAAGCGGCGAGGTCGAGCACGATGGTGCGCTCCCCGTTGAAGTCGACGGCGAGGCGGCGGTCCTTCAGCGTGAGCGTGTAGCGGTTCCATTCGCCGGCGGGCTTCACCATGTTCTTGGCCGCGCCCATCGCGCGGATGATGCCCCCGCAGTCATGATGACCGGGCTTGGCGAGGCCGTGCGTGTCGAGGATCTGGAGCTCGATGCCCTTCGCGACGGGATCGAGCGGATCGGCGACGCAGAAGAAGACGCCGGAGTTGCCGGTAGGTTCGAACTTGAATTCGAGGTCGAGGACGAAGTCGCGATACTTGCGCTCGGTGAAGATATAGGCGTCGAAACGCTTCCAGCCGGTCTCGCCCGCGCGCGGCTTCAGCGTGACGGTGCCGTCGGTGTCGTAGACCCAGTTGCCCTTGGTCTTCCAGCCGGCGAGGTCCTGGCCGTTGAAGAGCGGCACGAAGCCCGAGGCGTCCGCGGCGGGATGGGGCACCGCGTCCGCGGCGGGGCTTACGGGGTAGGATTCAGGTGCGGCGACGAGGGCCGTGGCGAAAAACAGGAGGAAGCAGGACTTCATGGCGAGGTCACGGCAAGGTACCGAGGTCGCGACGGCAGGCGAGATAACTTCTGCGTTCCCAGCGCGGCGGGACAGGCCTAGCCTGCCGACATGCCCCTGCTGTTCCTCGCCGCCCTCATGTTCGCCGCCCTCGCCCGCGCAGAGCAGCCCGGCCGGCCGGACATCGTGGTCTTCCTCGCCGACGACCTGGGTCAGCTGGACTCGGCTCCTTACGGCGGCACGGACATCCGTACGCCGCAGCTCGCCGCCTTGGCCGCCGCGGGCCTGACCTTCGACCGGGCCTACGTCGCCTCTCCCAGTTGCGCGCCCAGCCGGGCCGCCTTGCTCACCGGACTCATGCCCGCCCGCAACGGCGCGGAGTCCAACCACGCCCGCCCGCGGGCGGAGATCCGCAAGTGGCCCGCTTACTTCAAGGAGCTAGGTTACGAGGTGGCCGCCTTCGGCAAGGTCTCGCACTATCGGCACACCGCGGACTACGGCTTCGACGTGTTCGCGCATGACGGCTTCCATGACCCCGAAGGCGTGCCGGCGGCGATCCGCTTCCTCCGCGCCCGTCCGCGCGACGCGAAGCCTCTCTGCCTGCTGATCGGGAGCAACTGGCCGCATGTGCCGTGGCCGACCGCCGACGGCGCGCATCGTCCGGCCGAACTCAGGTTGCCGGCGGGCAGCCTCGATACGCCGCAGACCCGCGTCTGGCGGGCGCGCTACGCCGACGCCGTCGCGCGCTGCGACGCCGAACTCGGCGACGTGCTGCGCGCGGTCCGCGAGGTCCTGCCGCCCGCCACCCTGACGGTCTTCACCAGCGACCACGGCGCCCAATGGCCCTTCGGCAAATGGAACCTCTACGAGGCGGGCATCGCCACGCCGCTGATCATCCGCTGGCCGGGCGTCGTCCCCGCCGGGCGTCGCACGCCCGCCATGGTCAGCTGGGTGGACCTCCTCCCGACGCTGCTGGAAGCCGGCGGCGGCAAGGCTCCGACGGAGATTGACGGCCGGTCCTTCCTGCCCGTGCTCCGCGGCGGCGACCGGCATCGGGAAAAGATCTTCGCGACGCATGCGAACGACAACCGGATGAACGTCTACCCCGCGCGGAGCGTGCGGGACGGACGCTGGAAGTACCTCCGCAACCTCCACCCCGACTGGGCCTTCACGACGCACATCGACCTGCAGGAAAGCCGGGGCGACGGCCTCGGCCAACGAGCCTTCTTCGCGGAGTGGGAGCAGCTCGCCCGGACGGACGCGCGCGCGGCGGCCACGCTGGACCGCTACCACCGGCGGCCCGCGGAAGAACTCTACGACCTGGAGACGGATCCCGCCGAGACGCGGAACCTGGCGACCGATCCGACGCATGCGGAGAAACTGGCCGAACTGCGCGCGGCGCTCACCGCCTGGATGAAGGCGCAGGGCGACGAGGGCGCGGTGCCGGTCGCGCCCCGCCTGCTCGCCGACCCCGCCTCGTTCGGGCCGGCCGGAGCGGCCGCCGCTTCCAAGGCCGCCGCCCGCAAGCCGTCCGGCAAGTAGGTACCGGTCGACCGGCAGATGGGATTGGACGAGCCCGGCTCGTCATAATAAACATACGGCATGGGCCGCCCCTCCCTGCTCTCCGTCCTGACGTGCCTCCTCGCCGTCGCCCTCCCCGGCGCGGTACCGCCGAACATCGTCGCGGAAGGCGTTCCCGCCGTGACCCCGGCCCTGACGACGGAGCTGACGCCCTACCTCAACCTCGGCGGCGCAGGCTTCCGCGGCTGGCACGCGACGCGCCGCGAGGCGCTCGTCACGACCCGCGTCGGCGAAGCCTCTCACCTCCACCTGATGGCGGCGCCCTTGGCGAAGCGCGTCGCGCTGACCGGCGGCGTCGAACCGGTGAAGAGCGGCCGCATGCAGCCGGGCGGGACGCTCCTGCTTTACGCCGCCGACCAGGGAGGCGACGAGAACTACCAGTTGCACCTCAAAGACCTCGCCGACCCGCAGGCGAAGCCCGCGCGGCTCACGGACGGCAAGTCGCGCAACCTTTCGGCCTGCTGGTCCCCCGACGGACGCCGGATCGCCTACGCGACCAACCGCCGCAATGGGAAGGACAACGATATCGTGGTCGTCGAGGCCCGGCCGCCTTACGCGGAACGCGTCGTGCACGCCGGGACTTCGTCCGGATGGAGCCCGGTCGAATGGTCGCCCGACGGCGCACGGCTCCTCCTCCGCCAGTCGCTCGGCCAGACGGAGACGCGCCTCTGGACGATGGACGTCGCGACCACGACGAAGACGCAGGTGACGTCGCGGACGGAGCGTCATTACTACGCCGCCGCGGCGTTCGCCGAAGGCGGCAGGACGGTCGTCGCGCTGGCCGACTTCGGGGCGGATTTCCTGACCCCGGTACGGATCGACCTGACGACCGGCGAGACGCGACGCCTGGACGGCGCTCCCGAGTGGGACGGCGAGGAACTCGCGGTCTCCGAAGACGGCACGCGGCTCGTCGTCGCCTTCAACGTCGAAGGCTTCTCCGAACTCCGCTGCTGGGACCTCGCGACCGGCCAGCCGCTGCCCGCGCCCAAGCTCAAGGCCGGCGTGCTGAGCGGACTGCAGTTCCGGCCGGGCAGCCATGAGGTCGGCTTCTCGCTCAACAGCGAGGACTCCGCGAGCGACGCCTGGTCGGCCGACCTCGACAGCGGCCTGACGACGAGATGGACCGACCGCACGACGAAGCCGAAGGTGGCGATCCCCAGCCCGACGCCGGAAGTGGTGCGCGTGCCGAGCTTCGACGGCCTGAGCATCCCGGCGCTGGTCTATCATCCCGACGCGAAGAAGTTTCCGGGCCGGCGGCCGGTGCTGATGATCTTCCATGGCGGGCCCGAAGGCCAGTCCCGGCCCGGCTACCGTGGGAGCTTCCACTTCTACCTCAACGAACTCGGCGTCGCCTTGGTCTATCCGAACGTGCGCGGGTCGACAGGCTATGGACGCAGATACCTCGCGCTGGATGACGGCCTGAAGCGCGAGGATGCGATCAAGGACGTCGCCGCGGTGCTCGACTGGGTGGCGAAGTCGGACCGTCTCGACGCGTCGCGCGTGGCGGCCTACGGCGGCAGCTACGGCGGCTTCATGAGCCTCGCCTGCCTGGTGAACTATCCGGAACGCTTCCGCTGCGGCGTCGACAACGTCGGCATCGCCAACTTCGCGACGTTCCTCCGGGACACTTCCGATTATCGGCGCGGCGCCCGCCGCTTGGAATATGGCGACGAACGTAAGCCGGAGGTGAAGGCCTTCCTCGACCGGATTTCGCCCGCGAACCATGCCGGCCGTATCCGTGACCCGTTGCTCATCGTCCAGGGTCGCAACGACCCGCGCGTACCTTATACCGAGGCCGAGCGGATGCGCGACGCGGTGAAGGCCCAGGGCGGGACGGTCTGGTACGTGCTGGCCAAGGACGAGGGCCATGGCTTCGTGAAGAAGTCCAACGCCGACTACCAGTTCGCCGCCACGATCCTGTTCCTCCGGACCCACCTCCTGGACTAAACGACCGAACCGGGCATATCCCCGGCCGGACCTCCCCGATTTCCTCCGTAAATCGTGGGGTTATTATTTTGCGGGCTATGACGGGCGAGCCTCTGGACAACTCGGCGAGCCTGGGCATAGTAAGGGTCTCGAACAGTTCTCCGCCCACCCCGGCGTCCCTGTCCGAAACTCCATTCCACTGATCACGCTTCCAGCCGCGCACCGTTTTCCCACGGACCGCACGGCAGGGACACCCTCTCTTCCTTTTTTCAAACCCCTCATGAAACGCCGCTCCACCGCTCCTTCCCGCCCTCGCCCTCTCCTCCGCCGTCGCTTCGACACCTCCCTCTCGCCCGCCGACGTACGCGCCCGCCTCGAAACCCTCGCCTGCGCCAGCACGGTCCTGCCCACGCTCTTCGTCCTGCCCTCCGCCGGCGAGTCCGTCCGCCTCAGCGGCCCGGAACTACACGGCGACATCCACGTCCGCCTGGCTGGCTGCCAGGCGGCGCTCGCCGCTTTCACCGGCAGCCCCAACGAAGTCACCATCGATTTTCGCGCGGCGGACAAGGGCGTCGTCCAAGCTCTGGTCGCCGGCCTCGGCGCCGAACTGCGCGAGACCAAGGTGCGTCGGCCGAAGCAGGAAATCCAAGGCCACCTCGTGCCCGGCCATCAGCCCAACGTCGGCCACTTCCTCGCTTGGGCGGCGCGCATGCCCAGCATGGAGGACCATGTCATCCTCGAGTCGGCCGTCGACGCTGGCTTCGCCTGCGAGTTCGACTGCTTCGATCACATCCACGCCGCCATGCGCGCGCTGGACTTCATGCGCATGGTCCGGATGGAAGGCGGCATCGGCAGCGCGTGCGACGGCGACGAGATTCCGCCGCACCTCCGCCATCCGACCCGCCAGGGTCTCACCGGCAAGGCGGCCATGGTCGTGGCCCACGCCGGCCATAAGGTCAGCCTCAACGCGACGATCGACTCCAAGCCGAATCCCGCCGGCGCGCGCCTTCGTATCCACTACGGATGGTCCTCCCACCTGCAGCGTTACCTCGTGGGCTGGGTCAGCGACCTCGCGCCGAAGCCTCAGTGACCCTCGGTCCGCTGCATCTTCTCGCCCCAGGCGAAGAGGATCATCGAGGCGAGGAACACCCCGTGGATGATGGCCTGCCAGAGGATGACCTTCTCATGGTTGGCGGACATCGCGGCGCCCGTGCCGACGAAGTCGGTGATCGCGATGAAGCTCTTCAGGAGGTGGATGGCCGAGATGCTGGCCAGGCTGCCGGCGAGCTTCACCTTGAGGGTGTTGGCGTTGATGTGGTCGAGCCAGTCGGGGCGGTCGCCGTTGTCGCCGAAGTCGATGCGCGAGACGAAGGTCACGTAGCCGCCGACGACGACCATGTTGACCAGGTTGGCCACCATCGAGATGTCCACGAGCGAGAGGATGCCCACCATGATCGTGCTCTCGGTCGCGGCGGAGAAACCGTCCAGGAGATGCAGGAGCTCTTGGACGCTCTTCCAGGCGTAGGCGATCGCGGCGAAGATCAGCGCGACGTAGATCGGAGCCTGCACCCAGCGGCTGGCGAAGATGAAATACTCGAGGGTGTTCTCGAACTTCTTGGCGAGGGACTGCTTTTCGTTGGCCATGCCGGGAGACTTACCGAATCTCGCGGACCGTCAAGCCGACGAAAAGCCAGGGGCGTTACAAGAAAGTCGCAGAAGAGGGATAGAGGCGTGGCGCTACCCTCCGCCAACCGTTCAACGATCAACCGATGCTCAGACTCCCGCGCTCGCCGCGGCGTCGCCGAGCGGGCTGGCGTTAGGCTCACGCAAATAGGCGTCGGCCTTGGCGGAGACGATCACGCCGTAGTTGATGGTGCCGAGCCAGCCGGACATGATGATGCCGACGCTGCCGGCATGATAGAAGCCGCCGACCTGCTCGGGCAGGGCCATCGAGACCTTGAGGCCTTCGAACTTGGTGCCGAACGAGGTGCCGCCGACGTGGCGGACGTAGCGGTTGACGGTGCGCGGGGTCGCGGCCTCGGCGTGGTCGACCTTCGAACGGATGTCGGGGATGAACTTTTCGAGGCCCTTGAAGGACTCCTCGATGACGCGCGCCTTGTTGGCGGCGTAGTCCGCGTCGGAGAGGTGCGCCCAGTCATCCCACTTCTGGTTGACGGAGGTGACGATCGCGTAGCGCGGGTTCTTGGTGTGCGGACGGGTGTCCGGGTAGTAGACCGAGTAGGTGCGCGAGGTGGTGTGGAAGTCGACGAGCTCGTGGCTGGAGAACGGCTTGGCCTCGGAGGTGAACACGAGGTCACCGATGTGCGGGATGGTCTCGCCTTCACGTACGCCCATGTAGACCTGGCAGGAGGAGGTGTTCACGCGGACCTTGCGGGCTTCCTCGAGGAACGGCGCCTCGAAGGCCTCTTCGCCGCCCATCTTAAGGACGGTGTCCTTGATGTTGGCGTTGGAGACGACCGTAGCGCAGGCGACCTCGGCTTCCTCGCCCTCGCGGGTGCCGCGGAGCTTCACGCCTACGACACGTCGGCGGCCGGAGGCGTCCTTTTCGACGTGGACCTTCTCGACGAGCACGTTGCGGCGGATGTCGACCCCGTTGGCCTTCATCTCGGCGGTCATGAGGTTGATCATGGTGTCCGTGCCGCCCTGGAAGATGAACACGCCCTTCGACATGAAGTTCGAGAAGACGATGCCGAAGGTGATCGCGGGGTCATCGAGGGTGGAGCCGTTGGCGTAGGCGATGGGCTCGAGGAGCAGGCGCTGGACGTCGGGGCGGCCGGGGAAGAACTGCTCGAAGAGCTGGCGCGTGGTGCGCGGGTCGTTGTCGTAGTAGTTCATCTCGCGCAGGTGCGCGAAGAAGGCCTCGACGGTCTCGGCGGAGAGCTTGAACTGCTCGATCAGGATGCGCGTGAAGTCGGCGCGGTCGAAGGTCGTGCGGACGTCGAAGTCAGGGTTGATGAAGCGGACGTCGTGCAGCTGGTGGATGCGGTCCGAGATCTCCTTGGTCCAGTAGCGGCGGGTGGACTTGATCATCCCATGGGGGAAGCCGTGCAGGGAGATGTCGAAGACGTGGCCGCCGACGCGCTTGAAGTAGGTGGCGAGGCCGCCGAGCTGGTAGTGGTGCTCGAGGAGCAGCACCTTGCGGCCGAACTTCGCGAGGTTGTTCGCCGCGGTCATCCCGCCGAGGCCGGCGCCGATGACGACGGCGTCGTAGCGAGGGAGGAGGTTGTCGAACGGCGAGGGCATTGCGGAAGCAGATGAAGTAGGATGAAGCAGGGGTTAAGGGGAAGTCGAAAGCGGTCAAACCGCCCCGTGACTACTTCCCGGCGACGGCCAGCGACCAGCCGTCCCGCCCCTTGGCCAGACGGACCTTCCGACCGAAGAGCTTCGACAACGCGGCGGGCTTCAGGACGTCGGCCATCCGGCCGGCGGCGAGGGCGGACCCGTTCCGCAGCAGGAGCGCGTGCGTGAAGACGGGCAGGATCTCCTCGACGTGGTGCGTGACGAACACGATGGCCAGGCCGGGCTTGAGCTTCGGCAGGCGCTTCACGAGCGCAAGGAATTCGGCGCGCGCGACCGGGTCGAGGCCCGCGCACGATTCGTCGAGGATCAGCAGCGCGGGATCGGAAGCCAGGGCGCGGGCGATGAGCACGCGCTGGCGTTCGCCCTGCGAGAGGTGGCCCCACGGACGCGCGGCGAGGCCGCCGACCTTGAGCAGACGGAGCAGCCGACGCGCGAGCGCGAGCGTGGCGGGCTTCGGTCGTCGCCAAAGGTTGATGAGTCCGTCGACCCCGCCGGCCACGACGGCGAGCGCCGGTTCGGCGGGCTGGATCATCGCCGCGACGGAAGGACCGACGAGGCCGATGCGGCGACGCAGCTCGCGCCAGTCGCTGCGGCCGAAGGTCTCGCCAAGCACGGCGAGCGACCCGGAGGTCGGCGCGAAATAACCGGTCAGGGCGGCGAGCAACGAGGACTTGCCTGAACCGTTCGGCCCGAGGACCACCCAATGCTGGCCCGGCTCCACGCGCCAGCTCAGTCCGCGCAGGATGACCTTGGCCTCGCGCGCGATGCGCAGGCGGGAGACTTCGAGCACGGGGACTGGAGCGGCGGGACGTGGCACGGCGTATGGCTATGGAGCATGCCGAGGCCGCTTCCAAGCCGCAACCACGCTTGCCCTCGGCGGGGTTCGCCCCTACCCCTTCGTCATGCGCCGGCCCCTCGCCCTGCTCCTTTCCCTCTGCGCCCTCGTGGCGTCGGCCGCCGATCCGGTCGCCCCGTCGCGGACGACCCCGCCCGACCTCGTCATCAAGGAAGGCGTCGAGACCCGCATCGCCTGCGACCATAACGGCGGCTATTCCAAATACGCCGACGTCTATCACTACCGCGTCATCCTGCCGAAGGGCTACCATGCGGACACGACCAAGGAATGGTCCGCGCTCTTCGTCGCCTCCCCCGGCGGCAAGGCGACGCTCGGTAACATGGCCGACTGGGTGAAGAAGCACGGCTACATCGCCATCCTCCTCGACGAGTCGAAGAACGGCCCGTGGGATCCGAGCGTCGGCAACTTCCTCGCCGCGCACCAGGACGCCGTGAAGCGCTTCCGCATCGGCCCCGGCCGCAAGGTCTGCACCGGCTTCTCGGGCGGCGCGCGCGCCAGCTCGATCTTCGTGAGCATCGGCGACAATTTCGGCGGCGTCATCCTGCAGGGCGCCGGCACCGGCATCCTCGACAACGGCCTGCGCGGCCTCAGCGGAGTGCAGATCCCGGCCGTCGTCGTGACCATGGGCAAGAAGGATTCGAACCGCGGCGAGATCAAGCAGCTGCAGGCCACGCAGGGCGACCGCCTGCAGGTCTTCGAGTTCGAAGGCGGCCACCAGTGGGCCCCGAAGGACGTCATCGAGAAGGCCCTCGATCACGTCGACGCCAAGCTGCCGAAGTAGGTGGTGCTGGCGGTTAGCGGCTGGCGACTGGGGGCACGGAACCTCGATCCTTTTATCCGCCCTGCAAATCGCATTGCTCCTACGCATGGGTCGGGCATGAAGAAATTACCCCCATGCGAACCCTCGGCCTCCTTTCCGTCGCCCTGTTGTTTCTCACGACCGCCAAGGCAGCGCCGACATCGAAACCCGACGAAGCCAAAGCCACGCAGAAGCCCGCCCAAGAAACGGCGACCCCGCTGACCGTGCCGCTGAAAGACGGGACCGAGATGCGGATCACCTGCGTTCAGAAGGTCGGCGGCAGCGGCAAGGACGCGCCGACGCCCGGAGTCTACCATTATCGCCTGTGGGTACCCGAAGGCTATTCCGCCGACCCGAAGAAGACCTGGAAGACCATCTTCATCGCCGACCCTAACGGTAAGGCGAAGCTCGGGGCGATGGGCTCCTGGATCAAGGCGCATGGCTACATCGCCGTCATGCTCGAAGAATCGAAAAACGGACCTTACGGACCCAACATCGCCAATTTCCTCAGCGCGCACGATGACGTCATCAAACGCATGCGGGTGGCTGACGGCAAGAAAGTGGCCACCGGGTTCTCCGGCGGCGCCCGGGCCTGCTCACTTTTCGTAACCTTGGTCCCGGGCTTCGGCGGCCTGATCTTCCAAGGGGCCGGCTGCAGCGACATGAACCCCTTAGACCGGTCTTACATCGTGAAGGACATCAAGGTAAAGACCCTCGCTGGGACTTTTGGGAAGAAAGACATGAACTATGACAATGCCGCGCGGCTGAAGAAAGCCTTCGGCTCCCGCATCTCGATCTTCGAGTTCGACGGCGGCCACCAGTGGGCACCGCAGGAAATCGTCGAACAGGCATTGAACGAAGTCGACGCCAAGCTGCCGAAGTAAGCGGTCGGTCTTGCCAACGCGCGGGCACGCGGGCATCAAGGGACGCATCCCCATGCGTATCCTCGCCCTCCTGTCCGTCGCCCTGCTCGCGGTCCACGCCGACGCGGCCGCTCCGAAGTTCAACGACCCGAAGCCGCAGGCCTACCACCTCCGCGCGCGCGCCAGCGAGGTCGACCCGGCCGCGAAGGCGTATCCGGAGATCGAGTTCAACCTGGACAGCAAGGGCAAGCCGGCCGACGTGCAGACGGCCGACGTCGACACGCGCGTCGCCCCGCGCGGGCAGCTCGTGGTCTGGCTGATGGGCCATAACCCCATCATCGCGGAGAAGGTGAACGGCTACGGCTACCACCACATCAGCGTGCACTACGCCCGCGGCTGGT
This sequence comes from Verrucomicrobiota bacterium, assembly GCA_046301395.1. Taxonomy (GTDB): domain Bacteria; phylum Verrucomicrobiota; class Verrucomicrobiia; order Opitutales; family UBA953; genus UBA953. The sequence continues at coordinate 14,828 of JBKCKE010000259.1, forward strand.
TCGGCAAGCTCAACACCGTGCCCGCCGACACGCAGCACCTCGGCAACATCCGCCTCGAAGCCACCGCCGGCGTCGACGCCTCGAAGTCGGTCGAGATCGCCGCGGCCGATTCCGCCAAGGGTCGCGCGACGCGCATGGTGCAGTGGCTCGTGAAGGCGCACCCGCAGGGCCGCTGGGAACAGTTCCTCACCGCCGGCGGCAAGGAACTCGACTGGACCAAGGTCGTCGTCGGCGGCTCCTCGCACGGCGCCACGTCCTCCGCCCGCTTCGCGATGCACCAGCAGGTCGCGCGCGTGATCATGTTCTGCGGCCCGCGCGACAACACAGAAGACTGGCAGGCCGGTCCTTCCGCGACGCCCCTCAACCGCTTCTTCGGCTACTCCCACGTCCTCGACGGCGGCTGGACCGATCAGCACTACCAGCGCTCCTGGCTGATGCTGCGCCTCAACGCATACGGACCCATCGTGAACGCCGACGACGCCAAGGCGCCCTACGGCCATACGCGCCGCCTGATCACTTCGGCCCCGATGAAGGGCGACGCCAAGAAGCAGGCCGGCGCCGCGCACGGTTATGTGACCCCGAGCAACGGCTCACCCAAGGACGCCAAGGGCCGCCACCTCCAGGAAGACGTGTGGAAGTATCTGTTCACCTCCGACGTCGAAGTCACCGGCAAGCCGGTCCCCGCGGAAGCGGGCATCCGGATGAATCAGCGCCCGGAAGCGAAGTCGAAGAAGTAAGCCGCCGGAAGGACGGCTTGCGCTCGGCGGCCTTTCGGCTGTTGGATGACCGCGTTCACCGTGGCCATCCGCATCGATCTCGTCACCCTCTTCCCGGCCATGGCCGACGGCTTCCTCCAGGAGTCGGTCATCGGGAAGGCCATCGACAAAGGCCTGATCGCCTTCAAGGCACACGACCTGCGCGCCTATTCCAAGGACAAGCACCGCAAGGTGGACGACATGCCCTACGGGGGCGGTCCCGGCATGCTGATGACCTGCCAGCCCCTCTTCGACGCCGTCGACGCCCTGGCCACCCCGGACTGCGAAGTCGTCTACCTTTGCCCGGATGGTGAACAATTGACCAATAAGCTGGCCAAGGAACTAGCCCAAAAGAGCCACCTGATCCTCATTTCGGGCCATTATGAGGGGATCGACCAGCGTTTCCGGGACAAGAAGGTCACCCGGGAGGTCTCCATCGGCGATTACGTGCTTACTAATGGCACTTTACCCGCCTGCGTCCTGGTCGATTGCCTCGGCCGGCAGATCCCCGGCGTACTCGGGGAGGAAAACTCCTTGACGGGGGATAGTTACAACGGCAAGTTGCTCGCCTTTCCGCAGTTCACCCGACCCGCTGTTTATGATGGTCTC
>JBKCKE010000260.1:0-5307 GCA_046301395.1 Verrucomicrobiota bacterium
GAAGGGAAGGCCCGCCTGGCGAAGCTCACCGCTGACCTCGCGGAGAAGACGCAGAAGTATTCGGAGAACGTCCTCGATTCGACCAATGCCTGGGAGCTCTTTATCGAAGACGAGAAGCGCCTCGCCGGTTTGCCCGCCAGCGCGCTCGCCGCGGCGAAGCAGTCCGCGACCGCCAAGGGCAAGCCGGAGGCCTGGCGTTTCACGCTGCAGTCCCCCTCGGTCTTCCCGGTCCTGCAATATGCCGACGACGAAGATCTCCGTCGCCAGTGCTGGGAAGGCCTCGGTCAGGTCGGCCTGAAGGACGCCTGGGACAACACCGCGCTGGTCGGTGAGATCCTCGCGCTCCGTCACGAGAAGGCCCGACTCCTCGGCAAGAAGCACTTCGCCGATTTCACCACGGCCCGCCGCATGGCCCGCACGGGCGAAACGGCGCTGAAGTTCATCGAGGACATCGGCCTGCGCATCCGCCCGAAGTTCCAGGCGGAAGGCATCGAGCTCGAGCACTACCGCGCCGCCAAGGCCGGCGACGCCCTGCGTTCGCTGCACCCGTGGGAGTTCGGCTACTGGTCCGAGAAGATGCGCCGCGAGAAGTATGATTTCGACGACGAGGCCCTGCGCCCGTGGTTCCCGGTCGACGGCGTGATCGCCGGCATGTTCCGCCTCTTCGGTGGGCTTTTCGGCATCGAGGTCGTCGCTCGCGACACCTATCACGTCGACCAGGCCACCGGCGCCAAGACGGTCGTCCGTGCCGCCGAACCGCGCGTCGACGGCGCCCCGATCTGCGTCTGGCATCCGGAAGTCCGCTTCTACGAAGTGCGTGACGGTGACCGCCTGCTGGGCTCTTTCTACACCGATTGGTTCCCGCGCGAATCGAAGCGGGGTGGGGCGTGGATGAACTTCTTCCGCACCGGCGGCCCGCGTCCCGACGGCTCGTTCGCCCCGCACCTCGGTCTGATGTGCGGCAACTTCACGCCGCCCGTCGCCGGCAAGCAGGCGCTGCTCAACCATGACGAGGTCACCACGGTCTTCCACGAGTTCGGCCACCTGCTCCACCACCTCCTCAGCGAAGTCGAAGTCGAATCCCTCTCCGGCGTCCGCGTCGCCTGGGACTTCGTCGAACTGCCTTCCCAGATCCTGGAGAACTGGTGCTGGGAAGAGGAATCCCTCGCCGTCTTCGCCCGTCACCACGAGACCGGCGCCCCGCTGCCGTCGGACCTTCTGGCCAAGCTCGACGCCGCCGCGAACTTCCGCGCCGCCTCCAGCTGCATGCGTCAGCTGGCCTTCTCGAAGCTCGACCTCGATCTGCACATCCGGGCCGAGGAGCTCCGCGGCCGGGACCTCGACTCCCATTGGAACGAGGACTTCGCCGACTGGCAGGCCCGGACCACCCGCCGGGGGCCGGCCATGGCCCGCCGCTTCAACCACCTCTTCTCGGACGCCACGGGGTATGCCGCCGGTTATTATTCCTATAAGTGGGCCGAGGCCCTCGAGGCCGACGCCTTTACCCGCTTCCTCAAGGAGGGGGTCCTGAACCCCCAGGTCGGGCGGGAACTACGGGCCAAGGTCCTGGCCAAGGGGAACTCCGAGCCGGCCGAGAAACTCTTCCGGGATTTCATGGGCCGGGACCTCGATCCGGAGGCCCTGCTTGAGCGCGACGGGCTGGCCTGAGCCCGCCAGCCCCCGTCCGGTGCCCTGAAACCCGCAATAATTGGGTAACAGAGGCTTATTCCCCTTGCACAAGGGCCTATTTTCCTATGCGTAAGGCCTTTACAGATGAATCTCCGTAACATCGCAGTCATTGCTCACGTCGACCATGGCAAAACGACCCTGACCGACCGACTCCTCTACCAGTCCGGCATGTTCCGTGCCGAGGACCTCGACAAGCTCGCCGGCGGCCAGCACGGCCTGATCATGGACTCGGGCGACCTCGAGCGCGAACGCGGCATCACGATCACCGCCAAGAACTGCGCGATCAAGTGGACCGACCCTCGCGATAAGAAGGAATATAAGATCAACCTCATCGACACCCCGGGCCACGCCGACTTCGGCGGCGAAGTCGAACGCGTGCTCAACATGGCCGACGGTTGCCTCCTCGTCGTCGACTCCTTCGAAGGCCCGATGCCCCAGACCCGCTTCGTGCTCTCGAAGGCTCTCGCCCTCGGCCTGAAGCCCATCGTCGTCATCAACAAGATCGATAAGCCGTCCGCCCGTCCTGACGCCGTCGTCGACGAAGTCTTCGACTTGCTCGTCGCCCTCGACGCGCCTGAGTCCGCCCTCGATTTCCCGATCGTCTACGCTTCCGGCCGCGAAGGTTGGGGCACCCTCGACCGCGCCAAGACCGTCGAAGGCCAGCGTCCGAAGGACCTGATGGACCTCTTCTACACCATCGTCGACAAGATCCCCGAGCCGTACGCCGAAGGTTCCTCCCGCGGCGCCGCCGCCGGTTTCAAGTCCCGCGCCGAAGCCCTCGCCAACCCCCTGCAGATCATGGTGACCGCCATGCTTTACTCCGACTACGTCGGTCGTATCGCCGTCGGCCGCGTGACCGCCGGTAAGATCGCCCCGGGCATGCCCGTGAGGATGGTCACCCGCGCGGGTGAGCAGCATAAGCAGCGCGTCCTCGAGATCGAAGTCTTCGAAGCCCTCGGCCGCGTCAAGGCCCAGGAAGTCTCCGCCGGCGACATCTGCGCCGTCATCGGCCTCGACCACGTCGAAATCGGGGCGACCATCACGGACATCGAGGACCCCCGTCCGATGCCTCCCGTCAGCGTCGACGAACCCACCGTGACCATGGCCTTCCGCGTCAACGACTCGCCCTTCGCCGGTCGCGACGGTAAGTTCGTCACCGGCCGCCAGGTCGGCGAACGCCTCGTCAAGGAACTCGAGAAGAACGTCGCCCTCCGCGTCGATCGCGAAGCCGGCGCCGATGCCTGGAAGGTCTCGGGCCGCGGCCTGATGCACCTCGGCGTGCTCATCGAGACCATGCGTCGCGAAGGTTACGAACTCTCCGTCGGTAAGCCTGAAGTGATCATGAAGACCATCGACGGCGTCCAGTGCGAGCCCGTCGAGACCCTCGCGGTCGACTGCCCGGAAGCCTCCCAGAGCGACGTGATGTCCCTCGTCCTCGGCCGTCGTGGCGAGCTCCGCTCGATGGACGCCAAGGCCGGCACCAGCGGCTGGATCCACATGGAATTCAAGGTCCCGTCCCGCGCCCTCTTCGGTCTGCGTACCCTGATGCTCACCACCACCCGAGGCGAAGCCGTCATGTACCATAACCTCCTCGGTTACGAACCCGTCAAGGGCGAGGCCCCGCGTCGCGCCGCCGGCGTGATGATCGGTGGCGAAGCCGGTGCCGTCACCGCTTACTCCCTCGACCGTCTGTATGACCGCGGCGACTTCTTCGTGAAGCCGGCCGACGAGATCTACATGGGCCAGATCGTGGGCGAGCATTGCAAGGACAACGACCTCGAGATCAACCTCGTCATCAACAAGAAGCTCTCCAACGTGCGCGCTTCCGGTTCCGACGACGCGGCCAAGATCAAGCCGATGCGCCAGATGTCCCTCGAGGCCTGCCTCGAATACATCGAGTCCGACGAGCTGGTCGAGATCACGCCGAACTTCATCCGCATGCGCAAGCGCTGGCTGACGGAGACCGAGCGCAAGCGTAACTCGTAAGCCCTCGGCTCAGCCCGCAAGGGTCAGCTGAAACCGATGACCGCCATCCGCCAGGATGGCGGTTTTCATTTGCCACCTCGCCGAGGGGAGGCGCGCCGCGACTTTCTCCGGCCATTCCACGATCACGTTCCAAGGCGACTTCGCCAAGTCCCAGATCAGCAGGTCATCGAAGGCCTCCGGGCGCGTCAGCCGATAGGCGTCGACGTGGAAGACCTGCCGCCGGCCGTCGTAGACGTTGAGCAGGGCGAAGGAGGGGCTGGTGATGTCGCCCGTGACGCCCAGGCCGCGGACCAGGCCGCGCACGAACGTCGTCTTGCCCGCCCCGAGGTCGCCCTCGAGCGCCAGGACGGTGTCCGGGGGCAGCAGGGCCGCGAACGCTTCGGCTGCCCGCTCGGTCTCTTCTCCCGAACGGGTGACGAGTCCGGCGGTCCAGGTCGCGAGTGCGGCGGGGGAGCCCATGGGCGCAGTCTTTGACGCGGCGTAAGTGGGGGCAATCTCGAACCCCGCTCAGGCGGCGGTGCGGTCTCGACGTCCGAACTCCAGCGCGAGACCGCCGGCGATCGCCTGGCAGTAGGCCTGGATGTCGCCGAGGGTGAGTTCGGCGTCGAGACGGTCTTCGAACTTGGAGACCCAGCTCTGGGTCCGATTCATCCGTCGGGCGACGTCTTTCTGGGAAAGTCCTGCGCTCAGGCGCTGGCAGACGAGGTCCGTGATGACTTTGGTCCGCACGCCGGCTGCGCGGATGCGCAGGGCGGTCTCTGAAGAAATGATGCCGGCCTTGCGGAGGTCTTCAGCGTTCCGGGTGCGGGTCGAACGAGGAGGAGAGGCGAGTTTAGCCATGAGAAGGGTCAGTTTGGATTCGTTTGAGGATTACGTGGACGGTGCGTAGGTCGCGCTTTTGCGAAGATTTATCGGCGATCAACAGGAGGTGAAGGGTGCGGGAGGCGTCGTCCGGATAGGCGTATAGCCTGGTTTCTCGGAGACTCTTGCCTTGGCCGTTCTGGTCGATCGCGATGACGCCATGACCTTCATGGTGAAGGCACCCGGCGTGGACGAGGGCGTGGTGGCGGGCGTGGTTCAGTCGAGGCAGGTATCGGTGGAGGAGGTTTGAGAGAGTGGCGGCGAGTTCGTCCGGATGCTTCTTTTCATAGGATTGAGAAGTTCGGATGAATTCAGGAGTCGGCGAGAGGTTCCAGTCAGGAGTCGGCATGATACATTCCAATTTGGAATACCGTCAAGCATCAGATAAACGAAGGCCTTCCTCAACCGAGGGAATCTGACGGCGGGAGTAAGGGATTCCCGCAAACAAAAGACCCGGCCGCGTGGCCGGGTCTGGTTCGCCGATGGCGAAGCGCTTACGAGACGATGCCGAGGGGCTTGATAGTCTTCCAGCCGCCGCGGGTGAAGTCGGGGCACTGGATCGGCATGCTGCCGTCTTTCACGGAGCGGGCGGAGAGCTCGAGGATCGCGGACCAGTCTGCGGCGTCGTACACGGTCATGTCCGGGGTGATGCCCTGGCGCAGGCAGTCGAGCATGCGGTAGTTCATCACGAAATCCATGCCGCCGTGGCCGCCGATCTTCTTGCCGAGTTCGCCGATCTTCTTGATGAGCGGGTGCTGGTTCTCCTTCATG
>JBKCKE010000261.1:0-31917 GCA_046301395.1 Verrucomicrobiota bacterium
CCCCGCCCCTCCAGCCCCAGCGGCCCCCCGGGCCGCCCGGGCAAGGATGGAGCAGGTCTTGGCGGCTAGCGGTCGGCGGTTAGCGGTTGGAATCGCAACAGGAAGGGAGGTGATGCCTTAAGCTCACGACCATGATTGAGCCTTACCGCCAACCGCCATCCGCTAACCGCTGCCTACTTTGGATTCAGTTCGTCCCAGCTCTTCAATCCGCAGGTCTTCAGGTAAGGTTCGGCGGCGGCTTTCCAGGCCGGGGTGTCGGCGGCTTTCACCAGGTGCCAGATCGGGCGTTTCTGGTCGGGCTCGAAGGTCGTGCCGGGTTTGTTGCTCCACAGGCCGAAGCGGAGGCCGCCTTCCATCGCGTGGTCGACCTGTCGATGGTAGAGGAAGGCGTCGACGGCGCCATCGAGGCGGGCGACCTTCTCCCATGCGTAAGCGTAGGCCGCCGCTTGTTCGGCGAGGGCATCCGGGCGCTTCGTCACGTCGAAGCCTTGTTCGGTGAGGCTGAGCCGGCGGGGTTTGCCGTCGAAACGGAATTCGGGCGAGGCGAGTTTGCGGGCGACCACCTCGAGGTTCTTGAACGTCACCTTCTTCGAGTCGTCGTCGAAAGTGACCTTGTCCAACCATGTGCGGGGGTCGCGAAGATTGCTCGGGTAGGGATGGAAGGCCAGGTGCCAGTCGAAGTCGCCGCGCTCCTTGGCGCGGCGGGCGAAGGTCTCGAGCAGGGTGCGGCCGCGACAGGCCTGCAGCGGGTCGGCGTGGCCCTGCGAGTTCCAATGGTGCTCCATCGAGAGGTAGACGCGGGCGTGGGCGGAATGACGGCGCAGGGACGTCCAGGCGAGGCGGACCTGGTCTTCGTATTGGGTCGCGAGCTGCTCGACCGTGACCGGACCCATCTGGTGCCACTCGTGGTGCGAGTTCACCTCGTTGCTGATGACCCAACCCCAGAGACGTCCGTGCGAGGTGTCGGCCGAGCACCAGCGGCGGGCGATGAAATCCGTGAGCGCCGCGTAGCAGGCCCGGCCTTCGGGCGTGACCGTGTTCGCGGCCATCGTGGTGCCTTTGATGGCGTCCGCCTGCGGGTGAACTGTCAGCTTGCGGACACGTTCATGGGGTGAGCGGTAGGTGATCAGGATCGCCGTGACTACGACACCCTTGTCGCTCAGGGCTTTGATCTGTCGGTCGAGCGACTTCACGTAAGCTTCGTTGATCACGAATGTGAAGCCATCGGCCGTGGCCGTTGGCTGGCCGGGTTTGGCCCCCATGGCGGGGGAGAGCAGTCCGCTCAGCGTCAGATTGATACCCGCATGGTGGACGCCCAGCTCCAGCAGGTCGTCGACCAACTGGACCTGCAGGCCCTTGGGGCTGGGGGTCTTGGGGTAAGAGGCAGTGTCCGGGGCCGCCGTAGCTAGGCACGAAATGAGCAGGGCGGCCGAGAGAAGCAGGCGCATCTGATGCAGACAGACCGCACGGAGGCGGGTTCCAGACGAATAACTGGTTGCAGAAGGACGCCGCCTTCGCTGGATTAACCGTACCCACCCCCATGCGAATCCTGGCAACTATCCTCTGTCTGGTCGGCGGCCTCTTGTCCGCCGCCCCGGCCAAGCAGCCTAATATCGTCTTCATCTTCTCCGATGACCACGCGTATCAGGCCATCAGCGCCTACGGTGACGCCCGCAAGCTCATCCAGACCCCGAACATCGATCGGATCGCCAACGAAGGCATGCGCTTCGACCGCGCGCTCGTCACCAATTCGATCTGCGGTCCGAGCCGCGCCGTGATCCTCACCGGCAAGTACTCGCATCTGAACGGTTTCTACAACAACTCGAACTCCGTCTTCAACGGCGAGCAGCTGACTTTCCCGAAGCTCCTGCAGAGGTCGGGCTACCAGACGGCCGTGGTCGGCAAGTGGCATCTGGTCAGCGACCCCGTAGGCTTCGACTTCTGGCAGGTCCTCCCCGGGCAGGGCCTCTACTACAACCCGCCCATGAAGAACGCGGGCGGGATGGTGAAGACCCAGGGGTACGTCACGGACATCGTCACGGATCTCTCCCTCGAGTGGGTGCGGAAGCGCGACAAGTCCAAGCCCTTCATGCTGATGTGCCAGCACAAGGCCCCGCATCGCGAGTGGGCCCCGAATATCAAGGACCTCGGTTTCGACAAGGACCGCGTCTACCCCGAGCCCGAGACCCTGTTCGATGATTACGCCAACCGCGCCCGCGCCGTGGCCGAGAATGACATGACCTTGGAGAAGACCATCGTGCCGCTGGACGTGAAGCTGGTCCGTCCGCCGAACATGGACGCCGAGCAGGCGGCCGTCTGGGACGCTTTCTACGAGCCGCGCAACGAGGCTTTCCGTAAGGCCAATCCACAGGGCAAGGATCTCGTCCGCTGGCGCTACCAACGCTACATGCATGACTACCTCGCCACCGTGAAGGCCGTGGACGACAACGTGGGCCGTGTGCTCAAGTTCCTTGAGGACGAAGGCTTGGCCGAGAACACCATCGTGATCTATTCCGCTGACCAAGGCTTCTACCTCGGCGAGCACGGATGGTTCGACAAGCGCTGGATCTTCGAAGAGTCCGTCCGCACGCCGCTGCTCGTCCGCTGGCCCGGCGTGACCAAGCCCGGCTCCGTCAGCAAGGCGCTGGTCTCGAACCTCGACTATGCCCAGACCTTCCTCGCCATGGCCGGGTTGCCATCGCCCGCGGAGATGCAGGGTCGCAGCCTCACGCCGATCCTCGCCGGGGAGCTGCCGGCCGATTGGCGCAAGGAGTTCTACTATCACTACTACGAATATCCCCAGCCCCACCACGTCGCGCCGCACTACGGCATCATTACCGACCGCTACAAGCTCGTGCGTTACTACGGCAACGGCGAGACCAAGACCGACCTCTTCGACAGCGAGAAAGACCCGCTGGAACTCAAGAGCTTCTTCGGCCAGCCCGGTTATGAGTCCGTCCAGGCGGACCTCGAGGCGCGCCTCGCCAAGTTGCGCGTCGACCTCAAGGTGCCGGAGGTCGAGGATGAATACGCCTCGGGCGTGAAGCGTCGCACGCCTCCCGCCGGCAAGAACGCCGTGAAGGGCAAAGGCAAGAAAGCGCCGGCGGCCAAGTAGGCCTCAGCGCCAGCTGGCGCGGACGACCCGTTCCCACTCGTCGGCCATCAGTTGGTGGCCGGCGCTAGTGGGGTGGACGCCGTCCCAGATCCAGTAGGACGAAGGGGCGCGGCGTTGGGCGTCGTCGAAGACCTTCTGGAAGTCGATGAGCGTCGCGCCATGCTTGGCGGCCAGGCGCCGGACGACCGGGACGAGAAGGGCGAGGCGCTCACGTCGGCCGGGAGACTTGTCGATGGCCGGCCCGGCGGCGCCAAGGAAAGGCTCGCAGAGTACGAGACGTAGCTTCGGGTTGACCGCGCGCGCTGCGGTCAGGAGTTCGTCGTAGGTCTTTTCGAAGACTTCCGGAGTCACTCCTTTGCTGCTGTCGTTGACGCCGATCATCACGCTCAGCACGTCGGGCTTGAGCTCGAGCGTGTCCTTGGGCCAGCGCTTCGCGAGGTCGAGGACCGTGTTGCCGGAGACGCCACGGTTGAGGAAGGTCGCGTTCTGCTCCGGGGCGCCGGCGCCGAGGCGGGCGGCCAGGAGGAAGACGAAGCCGTGGCCGTGGACATGATTAAGGTCGGCCCCGCGTCCGCGGTTGCCGTCCGTGATCGAGTCGCCCTGGAAGAGGATGCGGGGGGAGGCCGGGAGGCCCGGTAGCGGCTCGCCGGCGAAGGCCTGCCCGACGAAAAGCAGCGCGAGGAGGGCGCGCCTCATTTCTTCTTCGCCTTGGCGTTCTTCTTGCCCTGGTTGGCGTCGGCGGACGGATCGTAGGTCGGATTCTTCGTCGGCAGCTGGGCGTCGACGGACTTCAGCCAAGCGTCGAGGCGCGTGCGGAGCGTCTTGGCGAGCGCGGGCTGGGCGGCGGCGAGGTCCTTCGTCTCACCGACGTCATGGGCGAGGTCGTAGAGTTCGTCGCGACCGTCTTCGTAGAAGTGGACCAGACGGAAGTCGCCGCTGCGGACCGCGCTGTAGGGCGTGGCGCCTCCGGGGTGGTAGTGCGGGTAATGCCAGAAGATCTCCGCGCGGTCCGGCTTGGCGCCGGACTTCAGGAGCGGGGCGAGGCTGATGCCGTCGACGAGGGATTGGAGCGGCTTGACGCCGGCGAGTTCGAGGACCGTCGGGTAGAGGTCGATCGTGATCGCCGGGGTGGGGTCGACGGTGCCGGCCTTGGTCACGCCGGGCGCGTGGATGATGAGGGGGACGCGCACGCCGCCTTCGTAGGCCGAACCTTTCCCGACGCGGAAAGGCGAGTTATCGGTGACCGGCAGCAAGCCGCCGTTATCGGCCGTGAAGACGATGACGGTATTCTCGTCCAGTTTCAGGCGCTTCAGCGCGGCGCGGATCGTGCCGAGGGAGTCGTCGACGCTCTCGACGAGGGCGGCGTAGGTGGCGTTCTTCTGCTTGAGGTCGGTCAGCTTCGCGGCCTTCGCCTGGTATTTGGCGATCACGTCGGGCTTGCCGCCGAGTGGCGTGTGCACGGCGTAGTGGGGCAGGTAGAGGAAAAAAGGCTTCTCCTTGTTGGCTTCGATGAACTTCACCGCCTCGGCCGCCTCGCGGTCCGTGAGGAACTCGCCTTGCGGGCCTTCGGTCAGCGTGGGGATCTTGTAAGGCGCGTGATAGCTGGGCGGCTGGCCCCGCGCGTAGCCGCCGACGTTCAGGTCGAAGCCGTGCTTTTCCGGGTAGTAGGCTTCATCGCCTTCCTTAAGTCCCGGAGTCAGGTGCCACTTGCCGATGCTCGCGGTCGCGTAACCGGCGGCTTTGAATTGTTCGGCCAGGGTGATCTCCTCGAAGGGCAGGAACTTCTGCCAGTCCGGGATCTTGAGTTTGGCTTTGGGGCGCTCGTGGCCGGAGATCCAGTCCGTGAGGTGCAGGCGGGCGGGGTATTTGCCGGTCAGCAGGGCGGCGCGGGTGGGGGAGCAGACCGTACAGGCCGAGTAGCCGTTCGCGAAACGGACGCCATCCTTGGCCAGCTGGTCGATATGAGGTGTCTCGTAGAATCTGCTGCCGTAGCAGGAAAGGTCGGTCTGACCCATGTCGTCTACCAGGATGACGATGACATTCGGTGGGGTGGCGGCCGTCAGCAGGGAGGTTAGGCAGAGGAGCAGGGGGGTGATAAAGCTTTTAAACACGCCATATTCCTCGTTTTCGCCTCGCTGCTGGCAAGCGATTAGTGGATTGCCTCCCGGCCATCTGTCCGTTGAATCTGCTTATGTCCCCTAAAAAGCTGATTATCGCCCTTTGGGCCGTCGTCGCGGCCGTGGCCCTTGCGATCGTGTTCGCCCCTTCGACTGACGGGTACCGCGAGTATGCCGCGACCCAGGTCTCGCCCACGGTGAAAGTCAATCCGGCCGTCGTCGACGTGCCGGTCGTGGGTGAGAAGCCCGTGCCCGTTTCCGCCGTGGCGACTGCGCCTGCCGCCGCTCCGGCGATTTCCCTCGGCGGCGTCTCCGCCTTGCTGGCTGACGCTTCGCTCGCGCCGGTTCCGGCGGCCGCTCCTTCCTCCCCGATGGCGGCGAATGCGCAGCCGACCATCCCGGCTCAGGCCTCGGTCGAGACCTCCAATGGCGGCAAGCTTCCTGAGAACCCCGGCCAGTGGCGCCGCGCTTCGACCGTCTCCAAGGCTGAGATCGAAGCCGCGGTGAAGCGCGATGCGATGACCCCGGACACCGCCGTGGCCTTCCGTTCCGCCTGCGAGCATGACAGTGCCCTGCATTTCGACGCCAACGGCAAGCCTCTCTATGCCTGCGCGATGCAAATCCAGGTCGGTCCGGATACCACCACCTATACGTCGACTCCTTCCTATCCGCTGGAGGATACCTTCCGTTTGCACAGTCGCCCCACCGCCACGCGCAAGATCTATCTCGATTTCGACGGCCACGATACGGTTGGCACGCAGTGGAACAACGGCCGAGACGCCACCCTGACGACCCCTCCCTTCAGCCGCGACTCCAACCCTGACTTTAACGACGCCGAGCGCGCGATCGTGCAGGAGTCATTTCGTCGTATCGCAGAGCATTTTGCGGCTTGGAACGTAGACGTCACGACCGAGGACCCCGGCGTCGAAGGCCTGCGCAAGACCAGCCCAGGCGACCTTGCTTACGGCATTCGCGTCGTCATCGGTCCGAAGGCTTTCACCATTTCCGCCGCCGGCGTCGCCTACCTCAATTCTTTCTCGGATAACATCGATACCCCGTGTTTCACGTTCGCGGAATCCAGCTGGAACGCCGCACTCATCGCCGGCGTCACCTCGCACGAGGTCGGCCATACCGTGAGCCTCGTCCACCAGGGTCAGAATCCTGGCGATGGCGAGTATTTCGGCGGCCATGGCAGCGGGGCTTTGTCTTGGTCTCCGATCATGGGCAACGGCCTCCGCCCGGTGAACCAGTGGGCCAAGGGAGAGTATCAGGACGCTTCCAGCCAGCAGGACAACCTCGCCGCCATCGCCAACACCAATTCAGGCGTGCCGCCGCTCGCGGATGATCATGGCGATACCCCTGAGACCGCCACGTTCGCCCCTGGTCTCTCGGCGACCGTCGGAGGCGTCATCGGCTCGAGCGACGATGTCGACCTGATCCGGATCAACGCAGGCCGCGGCAACCTCCTCATCACGCCGAAGGTCGCCCTCGTGGCGCCTAATCTGCGCCTGCGGATCAGGGTCTTGGATGCCGCCGGCACGGTGCTGGGCACTTATCTCGGGTCTGGCACGGCCGGCAACATGGCCCCTGCTCCGATCACCTTGGCCCTCACGACGGAAGGCCAGCACTTCATTGAATTGGACGGAGTCGGGAACGGTCCGGCCGGCACCCCTGATGGCGATGGCCTGACCGAAGGCTATACCGATTATGGCTCGATCGGCTACTACAGCCTGACGGCTTCCTGGCCGGATCCCGCGAACAAGCCGCCTGTCGCGGACGCCTCACTGACCTCCAACACCTCCTACAACTACCAGTCCCAGCCGGGCGCGGCGGTTAACTTCAACGGGACTTTGTCGACCGACCCCGACGGTATCATCACGCGCTACATCTGGAACTTCAAGGACGTGTACCCCAGCGGCGCCACTGGCGCCACCGCGACCTATCGTTATAAGGCCCCCGGCACTTACTATCCGACCCTCACCGTCATCGATGACCGGGGTGCTTCGGCTTCCACGACCGTCACCGTGGTCGTGAGCGGACCGAACCGTATTCCGACCTGCTCGCTCGCGCTGGTCACGGGGTCCTTCGTACGCCTGAACTCGATTCATGACGCCGCCAATGCGACGATCCAGGTCCAGGACCAGTATGGTAATCCCGTACGGCGCGCCCTGGTCCATGTCTCGACTTCCGGCCTGGTGAACATGCGGCGTACCGTCCTCCGTACGAATGACCTCGGTCAGGTGACCGTCGCGACCCCTGGTTTCCGTCGTGGCGCCCGGGGCTCGGTAGTGTTCGCTGTGTCGAAGGTCGAATCCCCTGGCCGTCCTTACGTGAACACTTCGGTCGCGCCGGTCACGGCCGTGGCGCCGACGGTGACGATCACCCGCTGAGCGCTTTCAAGATGAAGTGAAAAGGCGGCCTGACGGCCGCCTTTTTTTGCGCCTGCGCGTTGCTCCGCTCAGGCCAGCACGCCTTGGACGACGTGGGCTTCTTCGACCCCGGTGAGCTTCACGTTGAGACCGCGGAACTTATAGGTGAAACGTGCGTGGTCGATGCCCAGGCAGTGGAGGATGGTCGCGTGCAGATCCCGGAGGTGAACGCCGTCCTTGGCGATGTTGTAGGCGAAGTCGTCGGTCGCTCCGTATTCGAAGCCGGGCTTGATGCCGCCGCCGGCGAGGAACACCGAGAAGCACCGTCCATGGTGGTCGCGTCCGCTGGCCGGATTGCCGAAGCCGCCTTGGGTGAAGGCCGTGCGTCCGAACTCGGTGGCGAAGATGACCAAGGTGTCCTCGAGCAGCCCGCGCGCCTTGAGGTCTTTGATGAGGGCGGCGGTGGGTTGGTCGATGTCCCGGCACTGGTTGGGCAGCTGGCGGGACAGCGCGACGTGCTGATCCCAGCCGCGGTGGAACAGCTGTACGAAGCGCACGTCGCGTTCAAGCAGTCGCCGGGCGAGCAGGCAGTTGGCGGCGTAGGAGCCGGGTCGGGTCACCTCAGGCCCGTAAGCGGCCAGGGTGGCTTTGGATTCCTGGGAGATGTCGGCCAGTTCAGGGACCGAAGTCTGCATGCGGAAGGCCATCTCATACGCCTTGATGCGGGTGATCGTCTCCGGGTCGCCCAGCTCGCGGGCGCGTTCTTCGTTGAGCGTCGCCAGGTCATCGAGCAGCTCACGACGCTGGGCGCCATCGACGGTCGGAGGGTTCTGGAGATAGAGCACCGGATTGGCGCCTGGTCGCAGGCCGACCCCTTGGTGGTTGGAGGGCAGGAAACCGCTGCCCCAGAGCCGGGAGAAGACCGGCTGGCCAGGATTCTTGCCGGTCCCTTGCGAGACCATCGCGATGAACGCCGGCAGGTTGGCGTTCTCGGTGCCCAGCCCATAGCTGGCCCAGGCGCCCATGCTGGCATAGCCTGGCTGCTGGTTGCCGGTATTCAGGAACGTGATCGCCGGGTCATGGTTGATGGCCTCGGTGTTCAAGGTCTTGATGATGCAGATATCGTCCGCGATGCTCTGGATGTGCGGGATGAGGTTGCTGATCCAGGTCCCATGCTTTCCGCAGGCCTTGCCGTCCATGAGCGGGGGGCGGACCGGGTAGCCCTTCTGTCCGGAAGTCATGCCGGTGAGCCGCTGCGTTCCTTTGATCGAAGGAGGCAGGTCTTTGCCCGCGAACTCGTGCAGGGCAGGTTTGTCGTCGAAAAGGTCGACATGCGACATGCCTCCGGACTGGAAGAGGCAGAGCACCCGCTTCGCCTTGGGGGCGAAGTGCGGAAGGCCCGCCAGTCCGCCTTCGCGGGTCTTCGTGCCGGCGGCCAGCAGCTCAGGAAAGAGCATCGAGCCAAGGGCCAGCCCGCCGACCCCGCGGGCGGACTGCCCGATGAAGGTGCGGCGCGTGAGATGGTTCAGGAAATCGTCTTGAGGATTCATGGGTTCAGTTCCGGGTCACGGTTTCGCTGAGATTGAGGAGCAAGGTGGCTATTTGCATCCAAGCGGCGTGCTCCGTCGCCGGTATCGTGGTGTCGCGGGTAGACTCGCCGGGGCTAAGGACTTTCAGGGCCCGACCGGGGTCAGCGGCGTAGCGGGTCCGCTCGCGGGCGAGGGCCTTGCCGACCAGCGCCAGTTCCTTTGCGGACGGCGGTCGGGAGACGGCCTCGAGGAAAGCCCAGCGGATACGGGCGGAGTCATCGTCGCCGTGACGGATGATGCGTTGGGCGAAACCTCGGGCGGCCTCGACGAACTGGACGTCGTTCAAGGTCACGAGCGCTTGGAGCGGGGTCGTGGTGTTGCTCCGGCTGATGGTGCAGACCTCCCGGTTGGGCGCGTCGAACGTGACCATATTGGCCGGCGGGGCCGTGCGTTTCCAATAAGTATACATCGACCGACGGTAAAGTTTCTCGCCGTGATCCTGGACGAACACCTGGGAGGTCGCGGGGGAGCTGCCGTAGTGGCTGACTTCGCGCCACAGGTCGAAGGGCGAGTAAGGGTTTACGCTCGGGCCGCCGACCTGGGGGACGATCAGGCCGCCGAGCTGCAGGGCTTGGTCGCGGATGAGTTCGGCCTGGAGGCGGAAGCGCGGACCGCGCGAGAGGAGGCGGTTAGCCGGGTCTTTCTCCAGAAGCTCGGCCGAGGTGCGTGACGTCTGGCGATAGGTCGACGAAGTCACGATCTGCCTGATGAGTCCCTTGAGGTTCCATCCTGAATCGACGAAATCGACCGCGAGGGTGTCGAGCAGCTCGGGGTGGCTGGGCCATTCGCCCTGAAAGCCGAAGTCCGCGGCGGTCGTCACGATGCCGGTACCGAAGAGGAGCTTCCAGACGCGGTTGACGGCGACCCGGGCGGTGAGCGGGTTTTCCTTCATGATGAGCCACTCCGCGAGTCCGAGGCGATTGGCGGGAGCTCCGGCGGGCAGGGTGGGGAGCTTCGCGGGCGTGCCGGCTTCGACCTTCACGGTGGGCTGGGAGTAGTCGCCGCGGTTCAGGATGAACGTCTCGCGCGGTTTGGCAGAGAGGTTCATCACCATCGTCGACTGGGGTTCCGTGAGGACCCGGAGTCGCTCCCGGGCGTTGGCCAGGTCGGTGCGCACGGCCGCCATTTCAACGGACTGCTTGGCGCAATAGGCCCAGAGGGCCTGCCGCTGCCCGGCGGTGCGTTCCGCGGGGTTGGTAGCCAGGATGCGCAGGATGGTTTCCGGCAGGTCAGTGCCGTCGTCATGTCCGGTGAAGGCGAAGAGCTCGCCCTCGCTGGGAGCTCCGCCCATCTTGTTCCCGAAATAGATCTGCGTGGTGAGGTAGGGTTGGTCTTTCGCGGTGATCGGCGTGGCGAACGTCAACGTGAGGTGATGCGTGCCGGTGGCCGCCGGCGGCGACCAGCCTCGGTTGAGCACGTCGAAGGCGCGGACGTCCTTGGCCGGATAGTCCTCGGTCCAGGCGTCGGCGGTGATGCGGCCGAACTTCAGGAGGCGATGGATGTTGACCTGGTCGCCGGCGATCCGGTCGGCGGTGACGTCGACGGCGGTGAGCACGAAACGTCTGGCGAATTCATCCATGGGCTTGGGCGTGGCCGGCGACGACTTGGCGGCCTTCGCGGCCTTGGTGGGCTTCGGGGCGGCGAGCGTGTCAGGAAAGACGAAGCGCAGTCCGGTGATAGGCTCCTCGGCCTGGGGGGTTTCGCCGAGGATGTCGTAGGCGGTCTTGGTGAGGCCTCTGAACTTATTCCCTTCGACGGAGAAGCCTCCGCCGCTGTTGGGCGTGGAGATCTTAAGCAGGTTGACCGGGATGAGCTTGAGGCCGAGCTTACGGTCGGCCTCCTGCTTTTTCTGGGTGCTTTCCCATCGCGAAAGCACCTTCGGATCAGGCTCCTGCAGCCGTCGTTCGAGCGCGGTGATACGTTCGCGCAGGGCGGGGAGCTCATCCGTCTTGAGCACGGTCTTGCGTAGCGCCGAAGGAAGTGAGTTCACGCCGGCGTTGCCGTCGGTCGGGCGATCGTCGAGGGTGTTGAAGTAAGCGAAGATCCGGAAGTAGTCCTTCTGGCTGATCGGATCGAACTTGTGGTCGTGACACTGCGCGCAAGCAAGGGTGAGCCCCAGGACGGACTCGCCGAGCGTCTTCACCCGGTCGGCGTTGTAGTTGACGAGGTTCTCAGCGGGGATGGTGCCTCCCTCATGGGTATTCATGTTATTACGCTGGAATCCGGTGGCGATGAGCTTGCCGTCGTCGGTGTCCGGCATGAGGTCGCCGGCGATCTGTTCCGCGAGGAAGCGGTCGTAGGGCTTGTTGTCGTTGAAAGCCTGGATGACCCAGTCGCGCCAGAGCCAGAGATGACGGCCGCCATCGATGGAGTAGCCATTGGTGTCGGAGTAGCGGGCGGCATCGAGCCAATCGAGCCCCATGCGTTCACCGAAGTGCGGACTGGCCAGCAGGCGGTCGACGAGTCGTCCGTAAGCGTCAGGCTGCTTGTCCTGGACGAAGGCTTCGACTTCGGCGGCGCTCGGGGGCAGTCCGGTCAGGTCCAACGTCACGCGACGGATGAGCGTATGACGGTCGGCTTCGGGCGAAGGGCGCAGGCCGGCTTCCGCCAGCTGCCTGGAGACCCAGTAATCAATAGGGGGCAGCTTGTTCCCGGCCGGCAGCGCGGTCCGCTTCGGGGCCACGAAAGCCCAGTGCTCCTCGTATTCGGCGCCTTGTTCGATCCACGCCTTGATCTTGGACTTGTCCGTCGCCGAGAGCGCGAGGTGGGATTTCGGCGGAGGCATCACCTCGTCTTCGTCGGTCGAAAGGATGCGTTCCCAGATGACGCTCTTGGTCAGGTCGCCGGGGACGACGGGCGTCCCGTTCTTGTGCTCGCGCTTGGCCTCCTCGGAGAGGTCCAGGCGGAGCTTGGCTTTGCGGGCTTTCTCGTCCGAACCGTGGCAACTGAAGCAGTTTTCGGACAGAATCGGTCGGATATCCCGGTTGAACTGGATCTTCTCGGCTTGGACGGTCAGCGTGACGTTCAGGCCGAGCAGGAGGGCGAGTTGCAGGGGGCGACGCATCTGGTCTTAAGACAACGTCCTACGGAAGGGGTTTCAATCCGTATCGGCGTCGTCGGCCACAGGTATTCGTCTTAGCTTTGGGCTGGAGCGGGCAGGGGCTGCGGATAGGTTCGGATGACCCCATGGACTCCGCACCATTACCTTCTTCCCGTCGTGAATTCCTCGGCGCTGCCGCTTTCGCGCTGGCCGGCCTGGCCGCCACCGCGCGTCTCGCCGCGGCCGATGCCCCGAAGGCTTCGCCGGTCAAGCGCCCGCCCAATCCTTACGTCTACAAGTTCAATATCGGCAAGATCGAGGCCTTCTCGATCAGCGACGGACATATGCTCTTCCGTCAGGGTCTCGAACTCATGTGGCCGGAGTCCGATCGCCCGACGATGAAGGCGGCCTTGGAGTTCAATCGGGAGCGCCTGGACGCCCTGCCGCTCTACGTGAACATCATGGGCCTGCGCATCGGCGACGAAGTCGCCTTGATCGACGCCGGCTTCGGCGAGCGTCACCCTAATCCGAACTTCGGCTGGCTGGCCGAAGGGCTACGTCAGCTGGGCATCAAGCCCGAGCAGGTCACGACGGGCTTCCTGAGCCATTCGCATTCCGACCACCTCGACGGCTTCGTCGACGACGGCAAGCCGGCGTTCCCGAACGCCAAGATCTACCTCCTGCAGGAGGAATATGATTTCTGGCGCGGTCCGAGCCCGGATTTCTCCAAGTCGAAGCGCGATAAGAAGCCGCTGCCCAACATGGTGAAGACCATCTGCCGCAACTTTGATATCCTCAAGGACCAGCTCGTCATCGCGAAGGACGGCCAGAAGCTGTTCCATGATGCCGTGACCGTCATCGCCGCGCCGGGTCACACCGACGGGCATGCCTGTTTCGAAATCCGCTCCGGCGACGATTCGCTCGTGCACATCAGCGACGTCGTCCATCATCACGTGCTCATGTTCGACGACGTCGGCTGGACTGTCGCCATGGACCATGACCCCGAGACCGCGGTCAAGACGCGGAAGAAGCTTTTTGCCCGCATGGCCAAGGAAAAGAGCCGCGCCTTCGGCTTCCATCTGCCGTGGCCCGGCATCGGTACGGTCGTGCCCAAGGGCGACCAGTATGCCTGGGTGCCCGAGCGCTTCAGCTGGGGCTCCTGAGCAGCCTGCTTACTCGAACACTACGGGCGGTGCGGGCGCGGCACCCGGCGCAGCCGAGGGGGTCGTCGCTCTCGGAGCGGGACTCGTCGTCGGCGTGCTCGGTTGGCTCTGGAGCCGCTGGATCTCGCCGAGGATCAGGGTGAAGCCTTGTTGGCGGAGGCTATTCATCTCCTTCAGCATGCCTTCTCGTTCGTTCTCCGGGGCGGTGGCCCAGGCGGCTTCGATCTCGTGCCGTCGGTCGAGCAGGGTCCGGTATTCCGGACGCCGGACCACTTCGTTATAGGCTTGGGCCGCCTTAGGGTCGGAATCCAGCAGGGTCTGACGGACCCGGCGCCCTTCCTCCTTCAGGTCGTTGAAGCGTTCCTCCATCTGGGCGCGTTGGGCGGACGTCTTCGCGGGGGCTTCCGGGGCAGGACGCGAGAAATTCTGGGTGGGCTTGGCCACGCGGACGGTTTCGAGCGGGCTCGAGGACTTAAGCCTCTCGACCGGTGATCTCGGAGCGGCCGGCGGGGCGAGGAAGCGCCAAGCGCCGAGGCCGATGACGGCGAGGAGACAGAGAGCGAACAAGGTCTTACGCATGGGGGTCATGGGGTTTGTCAGGCAGGTGACGGCGGAGTTCCCGGATTTCCGCATGCAGGTCGCGGATCTCCTTGCGCAATTCCTCGTGGTCGCGGGTCTCCTTCGGCAGGATGAGCTTCGAGGTCACGATGGCCGACATCGAGCCGAAGAGGGCGATGCCGACGAGCATGAGCACCGAGGCGATGAGCCGGCCTTCGCCCGTGACCGGAAAGGTGTCGCCGTAGCCGACCGTCGTGACCGTCGTCAGCGCCCACCAGAGCGCGTCGCCGCCATTCTTGATGGTCGCGTTAGGCGCGGACCGCTCGACTTCGACGATGAGCATCGTGCTGAAGAGCACCATGACCAAGGCGACGCCGGGCAGGGCGAGCAGTTTCTCGTTGAGCGACGTGCCGCTGGTCAGCGTGCTGAGCTTTTTCAGGACCCGGATCAGGCGGATGAACCGGTAGATGCGGACCGCTTGCAGGGAGCGAAAGGCCGGTTCGAAGGGGATGCTCGCGAGGACGTCGATCCAGGCCCAGCGCCAGTAGTTGGCCGCGAACTTCTCCCGGCGCCAGCGGACGAAGACGTCGGCGAGGAAGACCACACAGGACAGCGTGTCGACCGTGCGCAGCACCGAGAGCACCGCCGGCGGCACGTGCAGGAACGTCTCCAGGATGACCAGCAGCAGCGACACGATCGCCACGACCAGCACCAGCCAATCCCAGGGGTTGAGGCGTTGTCGTGATTCGGTCTCGGTGCGCATGTCTGGACGGGTTCACTTCTTGGCCTCAGCCTTGCCCGCGGCGGGCTCGGGCTTGGTCAGTTCGCGCATCGGATTGGCGGGTTTCTCGTCCTTGAAGAGTTGGAGCTTCGTCTTCACCGCCCGTCGCGGCCAGAAATTATTCTCCACGTCGGCATCCATCAGTTCCTGCCGCGGATCGAAGGTGACCGCGCGGAGCTCCTTGGGGGTCAGGTGGACCTTCGAGGTCTTCTCCGTGTTGAAGCGCCAGATCTCCGCCGGCAGCAACAGTTCTTCCTGGGAGCCGTCCGTGTATTCGAGCCGGAGCGGCACCGGGGTGACCAGTCCGCCGACGTTCGAGAGTTCGAGGACGTAGAGGTTTTGCTTGGTCCGGAGCAGGGAGGGGTCGATGCGGGCCTCCTCCAGTTCCTTGAGCAAGGCTTCGTATTTCTTGCGGTCGCCAGGCAGCACCGTCGCCTCGTCGAAGCCGTCGTAGAAGTCCTTCAGCTCTGGGAAGCGGTCGACCCGCTTGGGCAAAAGCGCGTTACGTTCCTTGCTCAGGCTCTTCGGCAGCGCCTCGCGTTCGGCCTTGGCCTTCGGTTTTTCGACATCCGGATCGCGCGTATCCAGCTGGAGCCAGCGGACTTCGTCGACGGAGACGTCGACATGGTCGACGCCATAGAACCACCCGCGCCAGAACCAGTCGAGGTCGACGCCGCTGGCGTCCTCCATCGTGCGGAAGAAGTCGGCCGGCGTGGGACGCTTGAACATCCACCGGCGGGCGTAGGTCTTGAAGGCGTGGTCGAAGGCTTCGCGGCCGAGGACGTTCTCGCGGAGGATGGTGAGGGCGGCGGTCGGCTGGCCGTAGGCGTTGGGTCCGAGGTCGATGATGGACTCCGAATTCGTCATCGCGGAGACGCGGTCCTTGCCGCGCATGTAGTCGATCAGGCCGCGGCTATCGCGCCGGGGTTTCCAATGGTCCTCCCACTCGGCTTCCGCGAGCGATTCGAGGAAGGAGTTGAGGCCTTCGTCCATCCAGGTCCACTGGCGCTCGTCGCTGTTGACGATCATCGGGAAGTAATTGTGGCCGACCTCATGGATGATCACGCCGATGAGCGCATACTTGGTCCGTTCAGGGTAGGTGCCGTCCGTTTCCGGCCGCGGTCCATTGAAGCTGATCATCGGGTACTCCATGCCACCGATGGGGCCGTTGACGGACCAGGCCACCGGGTAGGGGTAGTCGAAGGTGTGCCGGGAATAGACCTCGATCGCGTGGGCGACGGCGTGGGTGGAGTATTTGTCCCACAGCGGCATGCCTTCCTTCGGATAGAGGGACATCGCCATCACCGGCTGGCCGTCCACCTGGGTGCCCGCGACGGCCATGGCGTCCCAGATGAACTTACGGGAAGAGGCGAAGGCGAAGTCGCGGACGTTGCCGGCCTCGAAGCGCCAGGTCTTCCTGCCTTTAGGGCGGCCCTTTTCGGCGGCTTTAGCCTCTTCAGGCGTGACCACGAAGACGGGGCGTTTGGTCTCCTGGCGGGCCTGGGCGAGGCGTTCGCGCTGGACGGGCGTGAGCACTTCGTCGGGATTCTTCAACAGGCCGGTCGCGGCGACGACGTGGTCGTCCGGCACGGTGAGGGCGACCTTATAGTCGCCGAACTCGAGGGTGAATTCGCCGGTACCGAGGAACTGCTTGTTGATCCAGCCGGCGTAGTCGGTGTAGGCCGCCATGCGGGGGAACCACTGGGCGATGGTGTAGATGTGATTGCCGTCGGCCTTGAAGAACTCGTAGCCGGTGCGGGCCATGATGCGCTTCGCGTCATTGATCGGATAGGTCCAGGCGATCTTGAAGACGAAGTCTTCGCCAGGTTTCAGCGGCTTGGGCAGGTCGAGGCGCAGCATGGTCTTCACGACCGCGTGCGGCAGGCCGCGTCCTTCGGCGTCCGTGAGTCGGGTGATCTTCAGTTCGCCGTCGTACTTCTGGTAGGCGAGCAGGCGATCAAGGGCGGAGTAGCTGAATTTCTTGAGGTCGACGCCCCGTTTCTGATTGGGGGCCGCGCGGGAGTCGGCGCCCTGGGCGAAGTAGTTCTGATCCAGTTGGACCCAGAGATATTCCAGCGCATCGGGAGAAGTATTATGGTAGGTCACCGTCGCCTCGGCCGTGAGGGTCTTCTTATCGTCGTCGAGTTCGGCCCGGATGTCGTAATCCGCGCGGTTCTGCCAGTAGCCAGCGCCCGGCGCTCCGGTCGCCAGCCGCTGGGGGGAGGGGGAAGGGAGCGTCGTCTCCAGTTGCTGGAACTTACCTACGGGCGCGCCTGATTCCGCCGCGAACGCGGTCAGGGCGAGGAGCAGGGGTAGCAGTCGTCTCATAAGGCCGATTAAGACGAAAGGACTCGTGCAGGGAAACTTTTTCAACGAAAAGGGGTCTCCCAATCAACCCATGAAATTCCTGCTGTTTCTTGTGATTCCGATGCTGGTCGCCGCCCCGGTCCCGCCGGCGGAGACGCTCAAGCCCTTCGGCGCTGATTTCCCGAACTTGGATTCCTTCGCCGTGGGGGCCTGGTGGGACAAGAAGCCGCCGGCCAAAGGCAAGAAGGGTGGCGGCACTCCGCCGCCCACGATGCTGGTCGCCCGCGATCAGGTCATCGCTTTCGCGCTCTACACCCAGCAGGCGGGCGTCCTGAAGCTGTCTGCCCAGCTCTATCCGCTTTATCCGGAAGAGGCGAAGGTCGCCCGGCTTGAGGTGAAGCGCGGTGACGCGTGGGTCGAGGTCGCCCAGGCGCCGGTGCAGTTCCCGGGCTGGAGCGCCCACTTCCGCGTCGAAGGCTGGGACGGCTCCAAGGACGTCGCCTATCGCGTGCGACATGGCGAGGCGGCGAAGTTCGAGGGACTCGTCCGGCGCGATCCGACCGACAAGCCGTCGATCGTGGTCGCCAACATGTCCTGCAATTCCAGCCGCACGACGGGCGAGCGTCCGGAGATCCTAGGTAATCTCCTGCACCAGAATCCCGACCTCTTGTTCTTCGCCGGTGACCAAACCTATCGTCACACCGAGCATACCGCCGGCTGGATCGAGTTCGGCCTGCAGTTCCGTGACGTGATGAAGGACCGGCCGACGATCTGTATCCCCGACGACCATGACGTCGGTCACCCGAACCTCTGGGGCGAAAACGGCAAGCTTTCGACCGCCCCCGGCAATGCCGACGGCGGCTATATGTTCCCGGTGGCTTACGTGAACATGGTCCAGCGTCAGCAATCCTGGCACCTGCCTGACGCCTTTGATCCCACGCCGGTCCAGCGCGGCATCACGACGTATTATACCCGCCTCAAGGTAGGCGGCATGGATTTCGCCATCCTTGAGGACCGCAAGTTCAAGTCCGGCCCCTTGGGTAAGATCCCGCAGCAAGGTCCGCGGCCCGACCACGTCACGGACGAGAAGTATGACCCCAAGAGCATCAATCTACCGGGCCTACAGCTGCTGGGGCAACGTCAGCTGAAGTTCCTCGCAGCCTGGTCAGAAGATTGGGTCGGGGTGCGTCGCAAGGCGGTGCTGTCCGCGACAGCCTTTTGCGGTGCCGTCCACATGCACGGCGGTAAGGACTCACGTCTCTTGGCGGACCTGGATTGCAACGGCTGGCCGCAGGCCGGTCGCGATGAGGCCCTGCGGGCGTTGCGACGCGTCCAAGCCGTCCACCTCTGCGGTGACCAGCATCTCGCCGTCACGGTCAAGCATGGCATCGAGACCTTCGGTGACGGCCCTTACTCCCTGACGAGTCCGGCCCTCGTGAACACCATCTACGGCCGTTGGTGGCACCCGAAGGACGAGCAGGCCGGCCCGAACGCCGTGGCCGGCAGCCCGTTGCCGTGGACGGGGGACTTCCTCGATGGACTCGGCAATCGCATGTCGGTCCTGGCTTATGCCAATCCCGGAGACACCCAAGACGAGCGCCAGCGCGCCGATGGGTACGGAGTAGCCCGCTTCGACCTGAAGCAGGATAAGGTCACTTTCGAGTGCTGGCCGCGCTTCAGTGATTCCCGCAAGGGCGACAACCAGCAGTTCCCCGGCTGGCCGCAGACTTTCGCTCTCGCTGACAACGACGGCCGTAAGCCGGTCGGCGTCCTGCCATCCGTCGAGTTGCCTGCTGGTCCGGCCGTCGTGCAGGTCATCGCCGAGCAGACCGGGGAGACGCTCTACGTTCGCCGTCTGGTCGGCGGCCAGTCCTTTGCGCCGCCGGTGTTCGCACCGGGCAAGTATACCGTAAAGGTCGGCATCGACCGTCCGGATCAGCGTACTTTGACCGCGCAGGAGCCCGTGGCGCGTTAACGCTTCAGGAGGGCGTCCGTTTCGCTCAGCTTGAAGCGGACGCTTACCACGGAGTTCTGTTCGGGGCCGTCGGCGTACTTCACGTAGGTCGTGGCCACGATGGTACCGTCGGGCAGGAGTTCCACGCCAGGATAGCCACAGTCGCCGAGGCGTTTACCATAGTGGTGGAGGAGCTTGATTCGGTGTTGGCCGGGGCGGCCTGACTTCAGATCGTCATAGGTGCCAACCCAGGCGACGAAATGGCCTTTGGTCGGGCTGTTGAGCGCTTGGTCGCGGAAACAGATCACCATCCGTCCGTCCGACGTGAACACGCCGTTGTGTCGATCTCCTGTTAGGCCCCAGTTCGTGTCGACCGGGGTCGACCACGTCGCGCCTTCGTCCCGGCTGAACATCATCAGGCTGCGACCCTTGTGGGTGTTCTCGCGGAGCAAACAGGCGAGTTCTTGGCCGTCCGGTGAGCGGAATACGAAAGGCTCGCAGGGATTCTTGCCGGCGACTTCGGCGACGATGCGGGGTTCGGACCACGTGAAGCCGCCGTCAGCGGTGATCATCTGGAGCGTCACGAGCGGCGTCTTGTCGGCGCCGCCGGGTCCGCGGTGGTAGAGGCCGAGCGTACGGCCGTCCTTGAGGCGCACCAGGCTGCTGAAGGTCATCACGCAGGGCAGGTTGAGCGGCGGCATTTCTTTCCAGGTCTTACCGTCGTCCTCGCTCATGATGCTCGGCATGCCCGGGCCGCCGCGTTTGCCCAAGGCGGCGGAGAAGACCCAGAGGCGGGCTTTGCCGGTCGGGTCGACGATCCGATAGATGCTCGGACAGTTCTGGTGGGTCGCGAACCCTTTGGGCAGTTGCGCGTCGAGACGCGTCCACGTCAGGCCGCCATCCTCGCTGCGGGCCATCGGTCCGGCGGAGCCGCCATGGTTGATGCACCACACGGCGAAGATCGTCCGGTTATCTGGCATGAGCAGGGTCGTCGGGTGGCCTTGGTACACTGCCGCCGTGCCGGCGCCGATGACCACCTGACGTTGCTTCTGTGCCGACAGGTCGACGATAGGCAGGTCGGGTTTATCTTCAGCCATGACCAAGCTAGCCAGGCAGAGCAGGGCGGGGAGCAGGGGGCGCATGGGAATATCCTGCGATGGGCCTATGCGTGTGCCAAGCCGATTGGCCCGCTTGACCCCAGCGGTCGGGTCGGCAGGCTCTCGGCATGTCTCGGTCGCCGGCACGTCAATGGCTCTGGTTCCTCCTCTCATTCTTGGGGGCGGCCTTTGCTTTGGTTTTCCTTATGGTCGTGCTGGAGCCGGTGGATGAAGGTGACGCGGCTCCTCCGCAGTTCGTGGAGCAACGGGTCAAGGCCGAGGCCGGTGATGCGGTCGCCCGTTTCAAGATGGCTGGCTTTTACGCCCGAGGCGAAGGGGTGGCTCAGGATCTGGTCGAGGCGGCCAGGTGGCTGACACTGGCCGCCGAGCAGGGCTATGCGCCGGCTCAGAATAATCTCGCGGTGTGTTACTCCACCGGCGCCGGCGTCCCCAAGGATCAGGGTAAAGCCATCGAGTGGATCCGGAAGTCGGCCGAACAGGGTTATGCCCGGGCGCAATGTTACCTCGGGCTCTTTTACGCCAAGGGCGAGGGCGTCCCGAAGGATCAGGCGCAAGCCCTCGACTGGTTCCGCAAGTCCGCCGCGCAGGGATTTCCGGATGCTCTTAATCATCTGGGATATTGTCACAGCCTGGGCCGGGGCGTGCCCAAGGACGAAGCCGAAGCTTTCGCCTGTTGGTCGATCGCGGCTCGCTCACATGAAGGTGCGGCCCGTAATCTCGAGCTCTTGGAAAAGAAGATTTCGGACCAGAACCGCCTGCGGGGCGGAGTGCGTCGCGACGAGTTGCTGCGGCAGATTGAGGCGACCAAGTCCAAGGGTTCCTGAGCGGACATTGTTTATCCCATAGGTCGTTTGCGGAATCGGCGGCTTCCGCTTAGGTCAAGTCATGTCATCGCCGATGGACTTCATCCCGACCCGTGCCGCGGCCTTGGCGCGTCTGGCGGAATTCCTGCCTGCTGCCGGGCGTTATGCGGCAGACCGTAACTTCGTGCGCGCTGGACATGAGAATATCTCGCGCCTCTCCCCGTGGGTGCAGAAGCGTCTGCTCCTGGAAGAAGAGGTCGTCCCCGCGGCCCGCGAACGTTGGTCCTTCGAGGCCGTGGAGAAGTTCGTGCAGGAGGTCTACTGGCGGACCTATTGGAAGGGCTGGCTCGAGCAACGTCCCGAAGCTTGGTCGCGCTGGGTGGAAGCCGTGCCGCGGTTGCGTGACTCATTGAGCGCTGCGCAAAGGTCGACGCTGGAAGCGGCGCTTGCCGGACGCACGGGCATCGCTGGCTTCGATGACTGGGCCCAGGAACTCGTGGCGACCGGCTACCTGCATAACCATGCGCGCATGTGGTTCGCCTCGATCTGGGTTTTCACCCTGAAGCTGCCGTGGGAGCTCGGTGCCGCGTTCTTTTACGAACACCTGCTCGATGGGGATGTCGCCAGCAATACGCTCTCTTGGCGCTGGGTCGCCGGGTTACAGACCCCGGGGAAGACCTATGTCGCCCGAGCCGATAACATCGCCCATTACACCGATGGACGCCATGTGCCGCAGGCCAGCCAGTTGGCGACTGCGGCGTTCCCGATCACGGAGCCTGCCTTGCCGAAGGTCGCTGCGTGGACGGAAGACCCGCTATGGAGTAACTCGGCGGAGGGTAGGGCGGGCCTCTGGGTTCACCCAGAAGACCTCGCCGTCGAACGCGGAGAGCTCTCCGCGGAGAAGTTCGTGGCGATCAACGCCTCATGGCCTAAACGTATAGCCAAGAAGGCCGGCTGGTCGGAGGCAGTTGCCACTTGGACGCAGGCGGCCTTGCATGATGGAGCCGCAAGGGCGGGTGCGCAATTCGGGGCGGACGTCTCCTCTGAGTCATCGGACGACCTCGCCGCCAACATCGTCGACTGGGCCCGAAAGCATGAGCTCAAGCGGGTCGTCGCTTATCGTCCGTTCGTCGGTCCTTGGTTGGTCGAAGCGCATACCATCGAGTCCGCCCTCGTCAACGCCGGCATCGCCATCACCTGGCGCCGCCGGGCTTGGGATACTCGTCTCTTCCCTCACGCCACTCGCGGGTATTTCCCGTTCTGGGAGCGGATCAAGTCCTTGGGGTGGAATTAACTCTTTCTCTTTAGGGGGAGGTTTAATTACCCCCTTAGCTCCGTTGCGACTCCTTGCGTTGTGTCTTGCCCGGTGACATAGATTAGAACATTACAATTATGGTGAGTAATCCTTCTCCATTCGTTGAAGTCACCGGTTCCGAGGGAGACATTTATCGTGTCTCATTCACTCGGGGAGAGAAGGGTATTCGGGTTCAATGCACCTGTAAGGCAGGGGTGAACGGTCAATTCTGCCGGCACTGGCTCGCTCTCCTTGCCGGAGATCGCTCTGCGATGGTTGATGCTGGGGCTTCGGCGGCTCTGGATGAGGCCCTATCTTGGCCCGAGTTTGTCTCCATCCGGGAGGAGATTGATAAGCTCCAGGGTGTCCAGGAGCAGATAGAAGCCCTCGAGACGATTAAGGCATCGTTGAAGCGAGTTGTGGCTAAGGCGTGCGGGGCTAAGGGCTAAGAAGTTTAAAGATGAGCACACCTATCCAAGTCAAAATCGTCCGGGCCGGCAAGGAGATCGGGACTTATGAGGCAGCTGAGGTCCTGCGTCTCCTGGGGTTGGGCACGCTCAAGCCAACGGACATCTATTGGCACGAGGGGATGGGTGGATGGGAGCTCTTGTCTAAGCTTGATGTCTCCGAGGGGCTGAGGTTGCCAGCAGAGCCCGAGGTGAAGTCACAAAGTGATAACGAATCCAAATCCATTACCTGGGGCGCCTGCTGCGGAGGTTGCGGATTATTAATATCCCTGATTTGTGGTTTTTTTTCAGTATACCTTTTCCTCAGCAGTCGAGATTTGGATAAAAATGAATTTTATGGGAGGGTGTTATTCGAATGGGTGGCCAAAGGGTTGGGGGCTATTTCTCTCATCTGCTTGTTCATTGCCATTGCCTACTACTACATTAGAAAGAAGTAAGCCTAGGCCTTTCCCTAAGAGATAATCCTTCTGGCTTAGGTTTGCCGGCAGAGCTCCAGGCCCGGACGCTCTCGGCCTATGTCATTAGATCGGCTCGAGCTTCTGGAGGTCCGGCTCGGAAGCGGAAGGGTGTATCTCGTGCCTCGTGCTCTCCTGGAGAATCTCGTGCAAGCTCTGCCGGTGTCGTCTCCTCAGCTGATAGTCTCAGCGAGTCCAAGCGGAGGCCCATTAGGCCCCTCTGGCTTGCCCTCTGAGGACAGGCCGGGCGGGACATAGGTTGACGCTGTGGGGTGCGCCATTCTACAAGAGTGCAATGCCCCTCGCCGCCCGCCCTTGGCTCGTCGCTGTCTTGTTTGCCGTCCTGGTGTTCCTGCCCTCACCTGCGCACGCGGGAATGACCGATGCGGAAGTGAAGGAGTTTATGCAGGACAAGGCATTGGCTGAAAAGGGGGATCGGACGGCCCAATACAATATGGGAATTAACTACGCCAACGGCTTAGGCGTGGCGAAGGACCAAGTGCAAGCGGTGTCGTGGTGGCGCAAGGCCGCGGAACAGGGGGATGCCGATGCCCAATTCGGCCTGGGGAATCGCTACTACGACGGCAAAGGAGTGGCAAAGGACTTCGTGCAAGCGGTGTCGTGGTGGCGCAAGGCCGCGGAGCAGGGGCATGCCGACGCCCAATTCAACCTAGGGAACAGCTACCGAACCGGCGAAGGCGTAGCGAAGGACTTCTTGCAAGCGGTGTCGTGGTATCGCAAGGCCGCGGAGCGGGGGCTTGCCGGCGCCCAATACAACCTGGGGTATTGCTACTCCAAGGGCGAAGGCGTGGCGAAGGACGAGATTGAGGCGTATGCTTATTGGAACCTCGCCGGGACAACGCACGAAAATGCCCGCAAGAATCTTGCGATCCTCGAAAAGAAGATGCCGCGAGACAAGATCGCTTCTGGTCAACAGCGCACGAAGCTGTTGCAGAAAGAGATCGAGGCGAAGCAGGCGGGCAAGTGAGGCGGTTCTGCGAGGCCCATTAGGCCCCTCTGGCTTGTCCTTTGAGGACAGGCCAAGCGGGAGACAGGTTGACGCCATGGGTGCGCCATTCTACAAGAGTGCAATGCCCCTCGCCGCCCGCCCTTGGCTCGTCGCTGTCTTGTTTGCCGTCCTGGTGTTCCTGCCCTCACCTGCGCACGCGGGAATGACCGAAGCGGAAGTGAGGAAGTTTATGCAGGACAAGGTATTGGCTGAAAAAGGTGATCGAGTTGCCCAACACAACCTAGGGCATTCCTACCGCGAAGGCTTAGGCGTGGCGAAGGACCAAGTTCAAGCGGTGTCGTGGTATCGCAAGGCCGCGGAGCAGGGGCTTGCCGGCGCCCAATACAACCTGGGGCATTGCTACGCCAGCGGCGAAGGCGTGGCGAAGGACCAAGTGCGAGCGGTGTCGTGGTGGCGCAAGGCCGCTGAGCAGGGGCATACCATGGCCCAAAATAACCTAGGAAGCAGCTACCGAACCGGCTTAGGCGTAGCGAAGGACTTCGTGCAAGCGGTGTCATGGTGGCGCAAGGCTGCTGAGCAGGGGAATGCCGGCGCCCAAGTCAACCTGGGGCATTGCTACCGAACCGGCTCAGGCGTGGCGAAGGACTTCGTGCAAGCGTTGTCGTGGTATCGCAAGGCTGCGGAGCAGGGGGATGCCGATTCCCAATACAACCTGGGGTATTACTACGCCCAAGGCTTAGGCGTGGCGAAGGATTTTGTCGAGGCGTATGCTTATTGGAACCTCGCCGGGATAACGGTCGAAGATGCCCGCACGAATCTTGCTATCCTGGAAAAGAAGATGTCGCGAGACGAGATCGCTTCTGGTCAACAGCGCACGAAGCAGTTGCAGAAAGAGATCGAGGCCAAGCAGGCGGGCAAGTGAGGCGGTTCTGCGAGGCCCATTACACCCCTCTGGCTTGCCCTCAGAGGCGGCGGCAGGAGCTGCCTGGGGTTCGCATTGAAATAGCATGAAAACGCAAAATGACCCCGCGTAAAACCCTCGGGGTGACGTGCCACGCTCGAAAAGGGGGCTGGGAAGAGATTCCTTCCGGGGTGCCTCCTGGAGTGGGCCCTAAATCGGGACCTTAATAGGACCTAAATCCCGCAAGAAGGGTGCCGAAAGTTGCTCGGAATCCTTAGCAAACTCGCAGATCGGAGGAAAAGCGGACTTAGGCCCCTATTATCAAGGGCTTTCTTATCCGTAAGTCCTTTATTATCAGAGGCGAAAGTTGGTGGGCCCACCGGGATTTGAACCCAGAACCAAGGAATTATGAGTTCCGTGCTCTAACCGTTGAGCTATAGGCCCGTGCGAAGGAGATAGGGCTAAAACGGCCCTGAGGGAAGGCAGAACCCTTACTTCGCGACGACGTCGATGAGCTGGCTACGGACCGGGGTGACGGTCGCGCGATGCTGATCCACGGCGGCCGTCAGGCGGGCGACGACGTCCGGATGGTTGGCGGAGATCTCGTGGGCTTCGGAGGGGTCGACCGCGAGGTTGAAGAGCAGCGGCTTGGCATGCTCGATCGGCTTAGGGTCGCCGTAGGAGCCTTGCGTGAGGAAGTGGATCTTCCAGTCGCCGAGCCGGGCGGCGTAGAGCTTCTCGCCGCGGTAGTAACAGAACAGACCGCGGTCAACGGAGTGTTCCTCGAGCAGGAGAGGGGAGAGGTCGGCGCCGTCCATCGGGCGGTCCGCCGGCGTCTTCGCTCCGGCGAGCTTCGTCGCGGTCGGGTAGAGGTCGAGCATGGTGGCGACGTTGTCGGTCACGCCGGGCTTGATCTTGCCGGGCCACCAGGCGATGCCGGGGACGCGCATGCCGCCTTCCCAGGTGCTGCCCTTGCCGTCCTTGAGCAGGCCGGCGCTGCCGCCGGTCTCGGTGCCCATGAGCGTCCACGGGCCGTTATCGCTGGTGAAGAAGACCAGCGTGTTGTCGGCCACGCCATTGGCTTTGAGCGCCTTGAGCACTTCGCCGACGTTCCAATCGAGCTCCGCGAGCACGTCGCCGTAGATACCGCGTGAGCTCTTGCCCTTGAAGCGCTCCGACGCGAAGAGCGGCGTGTGCGGGAAGGTGTGTGGCAGGTAGAGGAAGAAGGGCTTGTCCTTGTTCGCTTCGATGAACTTAGCGGCCTCTTCGGCGTAGCGCTTAGTCAGTTGGGTCTGGTCGGTGCGCGGCTCGAGGAGTTCGCGACCGCGGTAGAGGGCGGCATTCCACCAGGCCGGATCCTGTCCGACGAGGGAGTTTGCCTTGGGCGGATTGCCCGCCGTCGGGTTCATGTCGTTCGAGTGCATGAGGCCGAAGTGGAAATCGAAGCCGTGGTCGAGCGGGTGATGCTGCGGCAGGTTGTTGGCCCAGACGCCGAGGTGCCACTTGCCGATGATGCCCGTGGCGTAGCCGGCAGACTTCAGCGTTTCGGCGAGGGTGACTTCGGAGGCAGGTAAGCCGCCGGTGGAAATGGCGCGCAGGACGCGGAACTGGTTGTGGGCCATGCCGGAGCGGACCGGGTAGCGACCGGTCATGAGTGCGGCACGGCTGGGCGTGCAGACTTCGGCGGCGGAGTAGAACTGCGTGAAGCGGAGGCCTTCGGCGGCCATGCGATCCAGATTCGGCGTCTTGATGGTCGGGTGGCCGTAGCAGCCGAGATCGCCGTAACCGAGGTCGTCGGCCAGGATGATGACGATGTTCGGCTTCGGGGCGGCGTGGGCGGCGAGGGTGAGGGCCGTCAGCAGGGTCAGCAGCAGGGGTCGCATGAGGATAGGGAAGGCGATGGTTGTCCTGATGGCAAAGGGTTTTCCATCGCCACCGAAAGGGAGTTCTCCGAAGTTAGATGGGTGCATCCGTCACTCCGACGTCTCTTCGCCCAGGCCGTGTTCCGCGGAGAGCCGTTGCCAGCCGATTGGCCGACGAATTTCGCGATCATCACCGCTTACGATCCGGAGGGCACGACAGCTGCGTCGGCAGATAATGTCGAGGCTGATGCCAGGCTGGAGGCTGAGCTCCGGGCCGCGGGATTTCGTCTGCATCGGATCACCGGGGGCTCGGCGGATGGCGTTCATCTCGAGCCGGGCTGGGGTGTTCCGATCGGGCTCCCCGGCGCGGTCGAGTTCGGGCGCCGATATCGTCAGGTGGCCGTCTTTTACGTCCAGGCGGGGGCTTTGACCTTGGTCGATTGCGAGGATGGCTCGTCCGAGGACCTGGGACGGCCGTTCGGCCTGGTCTGACTATTTTCGGGTTGGAACACCGAGGGATTTCGGGACTCTAACCCGTAACCCCTTATCCCCATGAAGAGCCTAATGTCCCTCCTCGCCGTCCTGGCCGCCGTCGTCGGCGTCCGCGCCGCCGACGCCCCCGGTCTCGTCAACGGCCATCCGCCCGATATCCGCACGCTCAAGCCCGGCGATGCCGCCCCGGATTTCGAGCTGCTCGGCACCGACGGCAAGAAGCACAAGCTCGCCGAGTACACCGGCGGCGAAGCGCTCGTCGTGCTCTTCACCTCGAACCACTGCCCGACCTCGCATAGCATCGAGCGCCGCCTCCAGAAGTTCTACGAAGAATACAAGGGCAAGGGCGTGAAGCTCCTCGCGATCAACCCCAACCACCCGGACGGCCTCAGCAAGGATGAGCTCGGTTACGGCGAGTTCGGCGACTCCTACGCCGAGATGAAGCCTTACGCCGAGAAGAACAAGTGGACCTTCGATTACCTGTATGATGGCGACACCCAGACCGTGGCTCGCGCCTACGGCTGTCTCGCGACCCCGCACGTGTTCGTCTTCGATAAGAATCTCAAGCTCCGCTACCAGGGCCGTTTCGACGACTCCCGCTTCTACGATGACAGCACCGTGAAGTCCAAGGACTGCCAGAACGCCGTGGACGCCATCCTCGCCGGCAAGCCGGTCGAAGTCGAGCTCACCAAGCCCATGGGCTGCTCCACCAAGTGGCGCGAGAAGAAGGCCCTGCATGACGCCAAGCACGAGACCTGGGCCAAGACCCCGGTCACCGTCGAACTCATCGATAAGGCCGGCATCGCCGACCTCCGCGCCAACAAGTCTAATAAGTACCGCATGATCAACGTCTGGGCCACCTGGTGCCCGCCCTGCGTCAAGGAGTTCCCGGACCTCGTCGAGATCTCCCGCAAGTTCGACATGCGCGACTTCGAGCTCGTGACCATCACCATGGACGACCCGAAGGACAAGGCCAAGGCCGAGGCTTTCCTCTTCAAGCAAGCCGCCGGCCTGAGCAAGAAGGTCGAGAACACCCTTAAGAAGGAAGGTCGTACCACGAACAGCTACCTCTTCGCCGGTAGCGCCGACGACCTGGCGGCCGCGCTCGACAAGGAGATGCCCGGCCCCATCCCGCATACCATCGTCGTGGCTCCCGGCGGCGACATCGTCTACCGCCACACCGGCATCATCGACCGCGCCGCGGCCGAGAACGCCATCCTCGACAAGATGAACCGCTTCTATTCGCCCGGCGCCCCGAAGGCCGCTGCGAAGAAGTAATTCCTCTCAGCCGAAAGAAAACCCCGGACGCAGGGATGCGGACCGGGGCTTTTTGTTGGCAGGCTCTTTGGCTTAGACCGTGATCGCGAACGTCTGGTCCTGAGGATTAAGCCAGACCTTCACCCTGGGCATCCACGAAGGGCCAATGATCGAGTCGATGTCGAGGGCGCGGAGGAACTTGCCCATCGCCACCGGCGAGACGCCGCCACCGACGACTTGCGGCGCTTCGCCGACCGTCTCGAGTAGCTCGTGGCCGGCGAGCGTGAAGGGCAGGACATAGGAGTGCGGGATATTCAGGTCGCCGAACATCGGACTGAAGTCCTTGAAGCCAGGCAGTGGCTTGGCGCCGTCGACGAACTTGCGGTCCGTCACGTAACCGAACTGCGCACCCGTGTCCCAGAGCACTCGGGCAGGTTGGCCGTTGAGCGTCACGTGGAAGAGCGGGATGTCAGACATCGGCGCATGCTCGTAGGCCTGGGCCTGGAAGCCGGCCGGCATCTCGTCGCCGGCGGTCAACGTGCGTTGGGCGACGTCGAAGAGCAGGGTCGTCTGGGCGAGCAGGTCCATGCCCAGCAGCGCGTCCACCTGCACGCCGATCTCGGCGGACAGCTTGTCGAAGGTGAAGCCCATGTAGCCCCCTTGGTTGACGCCGTGGTTCTGGTTCTGCCAGGTGAGGCGGCCGGTGGTGGACGAGCTGAAGGGAGCGCCCGTATCGATCAGGGCCCGACCTTCCGGCAGGTCGAGGAACAGGTGACGGTTGAGTAGGTACAGTTTGTAGGTGCAAACCATGTGAGAAATGGAGGCTTTACGCGGCATTGGGTGATATTGCTGACAGTTATAAGTGGTAACAGTTTAGTGTCAAGCGTGAGGCGTTTAAAGGTAGGGTCGGGGCCGCGTCACGACATAGCCGGCCTAGGACAGCACGTGGTGCTGTCCCTACCTCGTTTACCTGTGGGCATAAAGAAGCCCCGGATCGGGTGATCCGGGGCTTCTGGAAGGCGGCTGGAGGGCTATTTAGGCCTTCTTCACCTTAACCCACTGCTTCGTCTTGGCGGACTCCAGGACGGCGTCGCAGACGTACTGGGTGCCGAGCGCGTGGCGGAAGTCCGGGTAAGCCTTTTCGGCCTTCGGATCGTCGAGGCTCTTGAGGAACTCGGCGAGGGCGTGGGTGAAGGAGTGCTCGTAACCGAGGCAGAGACCCGGGACCCACCAGTTGCCGGCGTACGGGTGGTCGCCGTCGGAGGTGTGGATGCTGGCCCAGCCACGACGATCGCCCGGGACGGAGTGATCGAAGTAATTGAGGCGGTTGAGGTCATGGAGGTCCCACTGGAGGGACTTCTTCTCGCCGTTGATCTCGAACGTGTAGAGCGCCTTGTGGCCGCGGGCGTAGCGGGTGGATTCGAACTGCGCGATCGAGCCGTTCTCGAAGCGGCAGAGGAAGATCGCGGCGTCGTCGATGGTGACGGCCTGCTTCTTGCCCGTGGCGGTGTGGACGCGCTCCTTGATGAACGTCTCGGTGATCGCGGAGACCTCGGTGATGTCACCGTTGATCCAGCGGGCCGTGTCGATGCAGTGCGCGAGCAGGTCGCCCGTCACGCCGGAACCGGCGGCGGCGGCGTCGAGGCGCCAGAGACCCGCGCCGCCCTGGGGCAGCTCGGTGGAGATCGTCCAGTCCTGGAGGAAGTTGGCGCGGTAGTGGAACACCCGGCCCAGCTCGCCGGCGGCCACGATGTTCTTCGCGAGCGTCACGGCGGGGAGGAAGCGGTAGTTATACCAGACGAGGTTCGGGAGGCCCGACTTCTCGACCGCGGCGACCATCTGCTCGCCTTGCGCACCGTTGAGGGCGAGGGGCTTTTCGCAGAGGATCATCTTGCCGTGCTTGATGCACTCCAGGGCGATCTCGGCGTGCGAGTCGTTCGGGGTGCAGATGTCGACGGCGTCGATGTCGGCACGGGCGACCAGCTTGCGCCAGTCGGTCTCGTAGGAGGCGTAGCCCCACTTCTCGGCGAAGTCCTTGACCTTGGCTTCGTCGCGACCGCAGACGGCCTGGCGGACGATGTGGTGGCCGGCGGTCAGTTTGTCCTTCGGGAAGAAGTGACCGACCTGCGAGTAGGCGTTGGAGTGGGTGCGGCCCATGAAGCCGTAACCGATGAGACCGATGCGAATGGCTTTAGACATATGTTTAGGAGTAAGCGGTTGGCGGATAGCGGTTAGGTCAAATCCTCAGAGGGCCTGCTTCACCTTGACCATCGCGGAGAGGATGGTGTTCCAGGTCTTCGGATTCTCGAGCGTCGCGTTCGGGAACATGCAGCCATCCCAGCAGATGTGCTTCATGCCGCGAGCGGTGGCGCCTTCGAGCCAGACTTTGGAGCAGGCGGTGATGTCCAGCTTGCCGTTGGCGTCGTCGGCCTGACAGTGACGGCCGGTCTTCTCGTGGGAGCCCGTGCCGTGCACGGTACCGTCGTTCTGGGCCACGTGGAAGTCGAGGGTCCAGGGGCGGAGCTTGCCGACCATCTCGCGGTAGGCGGGCCAGAACTGTTCCGAAGTGTAGCCTTCCTTGAGGAGCGCGGCTTCGGGTTCGTTGTAACCCATCAGGTAGAGGTAGGTGTGGGCGAGGTCGGCCTGGAAGCCGAACGTGCCCGGCATGCCGACGCCTTCGAGCGTGTCGAGCATCGCCTTCCAGGAGTGCATGCCCGCCCAGCAGATCTCGCCTTCGGCGGCGATGCGCTCGCCATGACCTTCGGCGATCTTCGCGGCCTTCTTGAAGGTGTCGACGATGCGGGCCGTGTTGGCCTTCGGGTTCTCGCGCCACTTCTGCACGCCGAACTCGGCGGAGTCCACGCGGATGACGCCGTACTGGCGGACGCCGTGCTTGTTGAGGAGCTTGGCGATGCGGCAGGCCTTCTCGATCGCGAGGAGGAACTTCTGCTGCTGTTCGTCGGTGCCCATCGCGGAGTCACCCACCGTGCCACCCCAGACCGGCGCCACGAGCGAACCGACCTTC
This sequence comes from Verrucomicrobiota bacterium, assembly GCA_046301395.1. Classification (GTDB taxonomy): domain Bacteria; phylum Verrucomicrobiota; class Verrucomicrobiia; order Opitutales; family UBA953; genus UBA953. The sequence goes on from JBKCKE010000261.1 coordinate 31,638, forward strand.
AGGCCCTTGGAGGCGATGAGGTCCGCCATCTGCTTGAGGTTGTCCTCGGAGATGTCGGGGTCGGTGTGCGGGTGGAACAGGAACAGGTCGACGCCGTCGAACTTGTGGCCGTCGACGTTGGCGGCGACGGTCATGTCGAGCATGTGCTCGAGGGCAATCGGAGGGTGATCGGTGTTGGGCTCCTTGCCGACGAGGCCGGGCCACATCGCGTTGTGAAGTTTGGGAAGGGTGTGCATGAGGTGTTATGGGTAGGAAAAGAGGCGCGACTTTAGAGATGGGC
>JBKCKE010000262.1:0-6759 GCA_046301395.1 Verrucomicrobiota bacterium
GACCGGTCAGCGCGCCGAGGAGATGCTCGGCCTGAGCGCGGGCCCGCCGGGCGGACGAACGACGCGCGACGGCTTCCGCCCGGGCGACTTCCGCCGCGGCGACCTCGGCCGGACCGGCGGCGCCGACGACCACGCGACGCCCGACAAGCGCGACCTCGGCCTCGCGCGCGGCGAGGATCTCGGCGGCCGACGCGGCCCGGACCTCGGCGGCGCGCAGCTGGGCGTAGGCGCGGACGACGGAAGCGCCGACGGCGAGGCCGACGATGCGACGGCCTTCTTCAGCCGAGAGGAGACGGGCCCGCGCGCCTTCCTCGGCACGACGGAGCCGACCCCAGAAATCGAGTTCGAAGGCGGTGGAAAGCGCCGCGCGCTGGTTCGTGCGCATGCGTCCGTTCAGCGCGAGGTTGGGATTGAAGCCGCCTTCGCTGATCTTGATCTGCTGCGAAGTCCCGGAGGCGTCGACCTGCGGCAACGCGGCGCCCTCGACTTCACTGAGCACCGCGGAGGCCTCCTCGACCCGCGCGACGGCCTGGCGGAGATCGGTATTCGCGGCGAAGGCGCGCGCCACAAGGGCGTCGAGCTCCGGATCATCGAAGGACTTCCACCACTCGGCGCGGACGGCGACGCCGCCCTTCCCTGCCTCGGGATAAGCTTCGGCCGTAGGCGTCGCCGGTCGCTGATAATCAGGACCGAGCGCGCAACCGGCGAGCAGACCGGCGAAGAGGATCAAAGGCAAAGGCTTCATGGCTGGACGACGGCCTTCTCCTTACGGCCGGAAAGGAGGTGGAAGAACCAAGGGATGAAGAGCGTGGCCACGAAGGTGTCGAGGAGCATGCCGCCGAGCACGCCCGTGCCCATCGACTGACGCGCCGCGGCGCCCGCGCCGCCGGCGAAGGCGAGCGGGACGACCCCGAGCACGAAGGCCATGGAGGTCATGACGAGCGGACGGATACGCATGCGGGCGGCCTCGATCGCCGCCTCGGCCGCGGAGCGCCCGGCGCGTCGCGCGCTTTCGGCGAACTCGACGATGAGGATCGCGTTCTTGGCCGCGAGGCCGATGAGCGTGACCAGGCCGATCTGGAAGTAGATGTCGTTGGGCATGCCGCGCGCGAAGATCGCGAGCAGCGCCCCGAGGAGCGCGAAGGGCACGGTGAGCAGCACGCCGAGCGGCAGCGCGAGGTCTTCGTAGAGCGCCGCGAGGATCAGGAACACCATCAGCAGGGCCAGGAGGAAGGCGGGCAAGGCGGAGGTCGCCGCGCGCTTCTCCTGCAGGGCCTGCGCGGTCCAGTCGATGCCGTAGCCGACGGGCATGATGTCCTCGGCGATCTGCTCGACGAGCGCGATGGCCTCGCCCGAGCTCACGCCGGGCGCCGGCGAACAGATCAGGCGGGCGGACAGGAAGCCCATGTGGCGTTCGAGCTGCTCCGGCCCGGCCGAAGGCTTGAACTTCACGAAAGTGGAGAGCGGGATCATCTCGCCGTTGCCCGCGCGCACGTGCACGCGGCCGGCCGCGGCGGCGTCCATGCGGTCGGCGGCCTCGGACTGCACGAGGACGCGGTAGGTCCGGCCGGCCAACGTGAAATCGTTGGCGTAGACGACGCCGATGGTGGCCTGCAGCGCTTCATGCAGCTCCGGCAGGGACACGCCGAGCGTGGACGCGCGGACCTCGTCGACTTCGGCCAGCACCTGCGGGACGGAGGGACGCAGGAAGACGCGGATGCCCGTGAGCTCCGGGCGGGCCCGCAGCGCGGCCTCGAGCTTCTCGATGTTGGCCGCCAGCCGGGCCGGGTCGTCGTCTTCCTTGGCCTGAAGGTAGAATTCGAAGCCGCCGGCGGTGCCGATGCCGCGGATGGCGGGCGGGTTCACCACGAGACACATGCCGTCGGGTTGCGTCATGCCGATGGCATTGAGCTGGCGGGCGAGGACATCGCCGCCCGGCGGACGTTCCCCGAAATCCTTCAGGGGCAGGAAGATCGTGCCGGAGTTCGTGCGCTCGCCCCCGCCCAGCAGGTCGAACCCGCTGATGGCGAAGGTGTGGCGGACCGCCGGGTTCTCGCGCAACTTGGGCGTGAGGTCATCCATGAAGGTCTTCGTGCGGTTGATGCCCGCGCCATCCGGAAGGGCCACCATCGCGAGAAGGTAGCCTTGGTCTTCGGGCGGCAGGAAACTGCGGGGGATGGTCACGACGAGCGCGACGTTGGCGAGGATGATGCCGAGGAAGCCGCCGGCGGCCGTACGCGGATGATCGAGGAGCCAGCGCACCACGCGGCCATGCCAGGCGGCGACGTGCCCGAAGCCTCGGCCAAAACCGTCGACCAGCCAGGCGAGCCGGCCGCCGTCGCCGGGGACGTGCGGCTTGAGCATGAGCGCGCAGAGCGTCGGGGTCAGGGTGAGCGCGACGAAGCCCGAGAGGATGACCGAGAGGGCCACGGTGACGGCGAACTGGCGGTAGAGCACGCCCGCGATGCCGCCGAGGAAGGCGACGGGCAGGAAGACGCAGACGAGCACGCAGACGATGGCGACGATCGCGCCCGCGACCTCGCGCACCGATTCCCGGGCGGCGTCGAAGGGGCTCATCCCCTGCTCGCGCATGAGCCGCTCGGTGTTCTCGAGGACGACGATGGCGTCGTCGACCACGATGCCGATGGCGATGACCATCGCGAAGAGCGTCAGGATGTTGATCCCGTAGCCCATCACCCACAGGCCGGCGCAGGCGCCGATCAGCGAGACGGGTACGGCGATCATGGGGATGAGCGTCGCGCGCCAGGAGCCGAGGAAGAGGAAGACGACGATCGCGACCAGCAGCGCGGCCTCGAAGAGCGTGCTGCGCACTTCGCCGATGGCGGAGCGCACGAAGCGCGTGGTGTCGAAGGGGATCGCGTACGCGACGTCCGGCGGGAACTGCCGCGTGAGCTCGTCCATCCGCTTCACGATGCGGTCGGCGGTGTCGAGCGCGTTGGAACCGGTCTGCAGGAAGACGCGGATGCCGGCCACGGGCTTGCCGTCGAGCATGCTCAGCTGCTCATAGCTCTGGGAGCCGAGCTCGATGCGGGCGACGTCGCGGAGGCGCAGGGCGCCTTCGCCGGCGCCGGCGCGCAGGACGATCTCGCCGAACTGCTCCGGCGTGGCGAGGCGGCCGCGGGCGACGACGGGCACCACGAAGGCGGCGTCGACCGACGGCTCCTGGCCGAGGCGGCCGACGGCGTACTGGGTGTTGGTCGCGCGGATGGCGCGCACGACCTCGGCCGAACTGACGCCGAGCGCGGCCATGCGGTCCGCCCGCAGCCACACGCGCATGGCGTAATCGCGGGCGCCGAAGCCGCCGCAATCGCCGACCCCGGGGAGCCGCTTGAGCTCCTCGACGACGGTGGAAGAGGCGTAGTTGCTGAGGAAGACGGAATCGCGCGTGGCGTTGGGCGAGACGATCGAGACGGACATGAGGATGTCGTTCGAACGCTTCTTGGTGATGACGCCGAGACGGCGCACTTCCTCCGGCAGCCGCGGCTCGGCGAGCTTGACGCGATTGGCCACGAGGATGGTGGCCATGTCCGGATCCACGCCGTTCTCGAAGGTGACGGTGATGCTCAGCGCGCCGCTCGAGGAGGCGTTGGAGGAATAGTAAAGGAGGCCTTCGACGCCGTTGATCTGCTCTTCGAGCGGGGCGGCGACGTTGTTCACGAGAGCCTCGGGCGAGGCGCCGGGATAGCTCGCGACGACGGTCACGGTCGGCGGCGCGATCTGGGGGTACTGCGAGAGCGGCAGGTTCAGCAGCGCGAGGCCGCCGATCAGGACGATGACGACCGAGAGGACCGCCGAGAAGATCGGGCGGCGGATGAAGAAGTCCCAGCCCATTTACTTCTTGGCCGGAGCGACGACGACCGGGGCGCCCGGGCGCAGCTTGTGCAGCTGGTTGAGGATGACGCGGTCACCGGCGCGCAGGCCGGCGAGGATGACGATGTCCGCGCCCTGGGTCTCACCCAAGGTCACGGTCCGCGCTTCCGCGCGGTCGCCCGCGCCGATGACGAAGACGGAACGGCCCGAAGGGGCCTGCACCAACGCCTGCTGGGGCACGAGATAAGCGTCATTGGCCTTGCCGCCGGTGATGCGCACGCGCACGAACTGGCCGGCGAGCAACGCATCGTCCGCATTGGCGAAACGCGCGCGGAGCTGGACGGTGCCGAGTCGGGTGTCGACCTGCGTGGCCGCGAAATCGATCTTGCCGCGCGCGGGATGCGTCGAACCGTCCGGCCGCAGGAGCGCGACGTCGGCGCCCTGCGCGCCCGCGGCGCCCGCGGGGAAGAGCCGAGGGAAATCCCCCACGCCCAGGCCGAACCGCCCCCAGACTCCGTCGGCGCGGACGACGGTGGTGAGCAGGCCGTCAGGGCCGATCGGGTTGACGAGCGTGCCCTCCGTCCGGAGGCGACGGCCGGCCACGCCGGCGATGGGGGAACGGACTTCGCAATAATCGAGGTCGAGCTTGGCGAGCTCGGCGCGGGCGGCGGCGGCGTCGCGGGCGCCGACGGCGGCGGCGGCCTGGGCCTGGGCGTCATCGGCTTCCTTGCGGCTCGCGGCCTTCTGCTTGAAGAGCGCGGCCTGACGGGCAGCCTCGGCGTTCGCCTGCTCCGCACGGGCGGCCTCCTGCGCGAGCTGGGCGCGCGCGAGCGCGTGGGCGGCGGCATAAGGCGCCGGATCGATGCGGAAGAGGAGTTCGCCCGCCTTCACCTTGGCGCCTTCGGCGTAATCGACGGTCTGGAGAATGCCGGTCACGCGCGCCCGGACTTCCACTTCGCGCACGCCTTCCACCTGCGCCGGGGCGACGGCCTGCTGGGCGAGGTCGGCCGGAGCGACGGTCATGATGGCCACGGGCAGCGGGCCGGGGGCCGGCGGGGCGCTCTCCTGACGGCAACCGACCAAGGCCAGCAAGGCGGCTCCGAGCAGAAGGCGCTCGACAGAAAGGGTTTTACATACAGACATGTATGTAAATCTAGGCACCCCGACATGGCTCGCAAGACCAAAGCCGAAGCGGCTCAGACCCGTGACCGAATCGTCGTCTGCGCCCGCGAGGTCTTCAGCCGCCACGGGGTCACGAATACCTCGCTCGAAGAGGTCGCCAAAGAGGCGGGCGTGACCCGCGGGGCGGTCTATTGGCACTTCCGCGACAAGGCGGACCTGTTCATGGCCGTCCGGCAGCAGACCGGGGTCCTGCTCCGCTTCCCGGACGAGCCGGCGGGAGACCCCCTGCGTCGGCTCGAACTCGGCCTGCGCTCGGCGCTACATCGCCTGGCCGAAGAGAAAGCCGCCCAAGAGACCTACGAGGTGATGCTGTGGAAATGCGAGTACATCGGGGCCTTCGCCGGCGTCCGTCAGGACCTGATGACGGCCGGCGATCAGTTCCTCGCCGACACGACCGCCCTCTATGCGGCGGCCAGGCAGGCGAAGCTGACCACTCCCGGCCTCGACCCGCGCCTCGCCGCCCAGGAGACTTTCTGCTTCTACGCCGGCCTGCTGAAGCTCTGGTTGGCCGACGAGTCCGGCCGCGCCCTCCGCGGAGACGTCGACCGGATCATCGCCGCGCACGTCGCGAGCCGCCGCCGCGCTTCCCCGCAGAAGGCGGTTTGACTGGACCCGGCCGGCAGATTAGAAATCTCCCCGTGAAGGCCTTCCCCGCCCTGCTCGCGTTTCTGACCGCCCTGACCGCGACGGCCGCCGCGTCGACGCCCGAAGCCCCGCAGTCGTTGCCGATCCTGTACGACCAACCGGGCGATCGCTACATCCTGCGCATCGATAATCGTCGCTACCAGATGCCTTATCCGACCAAGGAGGGCGTCGCCCGCCTGATGTCCTCCGCCAACTATCCGCGAACGAAGCTGCTCTTCGACGAATACAAGCGGGCGCTCGAGGAGCGCGAGAAGGCCGAGGCGACGATCCGTCGATCGCAGGCCAACCTCACGCGCGAGAACGAACGCGTCGCCCGGCTCAGCCGCAGCCTGGAATCGTTGCGCAGCCAATTAGCCCTGCTCCGCACGCTGCCCAACGTCGACCTCAACGAAATCTTGTTCCTGCAGAACCAGATCCGCAGCACCGACGCCTCGCTCACCGCCGCCGAGGCGCAGGAGGCCAAGGCCGCCACGGCGCTCGACCGCACGCAAGGCTCCGCCGAAGCGACCTTGCGCCGCGCCGACGAAACCCGCGACACCTACGTGGCCGCGCTGACCGCCTACGAGAAGCCGCTCGCCGAAATCCGCGCGCTGGCGATTTCCGTCGGTTCGGCCCTCTGACCTTCCTCATGCGCCCCGCCTCCGCCCTCCTGCTCGCCCTGCTCTGCCTGGGCGCCACGCTCCCAGCCCAATCGGCCAAGCCCGCCGCCAAAGCCGCGCCGAAGTCCGTCGACCGTTTCGCGATCCGTCCCGACGAGAAAGTCTCCTGGCACGACGTCCGCGCGACGGACCTCGAAGGCCGCGCCTTCCCCGACGCCGAACGTAAGAGCTTCTTCGACCGCCTGCCCGCCGAGGCCGACGGCAAGGTCACGCCCGCGGTGTGGGGCCTCAGTCGCGACAGCGCCGGCCTGATGTTCCGTTTCCGCACCGATGCCACGACGATCTACGCGCACTACAAGGTCACCAAGTCGCAGCTCGCCCAGCCGCACATGCCCGCCACGGGCGTCAGCGGCCTCGACCTCTACGCTCGCGACCAGGATGGCAAGTGGCGCTGGGTCCAGGTCGCCCGCCCCGGCGCGCAGGAGATGAAGCTCCGCCTGGC
>JBKCKE010000263.1:0-3320 GCA_046301395.1 Verrucomicrobiota bacterium
CCCCTTCCCCTTTCTTTCACCATGCCTATCGCCCTCCTCTCCGTAAGCGACAAGACCGGCCTCCTGCCCTTCGCCCAGGCCCTCGTCAAGGAACACGGTTACCAGCTCCTCTCGACCGGCGGCACCTCGAAGATGCTCCGCGACGCCGGCCTGCCGGTGACCGACGTCAGCGAGCACACGGGCTTCCCCGAGATCATGGAAGGCCGCGTGAAGACCCTGCACCCGAAGGTGCACGGCGGCCTGCTCTGCCGTCGTGATTCGCATGAGCACCTCGACGAAGCCAAGAAGCACGGCATCGAGCTCATCGACCTCGTCGTCGTGAACCTCTACCCGTTCGAAGCCACCGTCGCGAAGCCGAACTGCTCCTTCGAGGACGCCATCGAGAACATCGACATCGGCGGCCCGTCCATGCTCCGCAGCGCCGCCAAGAACCACGCTTCGGTCTCCGTCGTCACCGACCCGGCCGACTACGAGCGCGTGCTCGCCGCGATTAAGGCCCCCGAGACCCTCGGCGAACTCCGCCGCGAACTCGCCCTCAAGGTCTTCCAGCGCACCTCGGCCTACGACGCCGCGATCGCGAACTACCTCGAATCCCAAGCCCAGCCCGGCCTCGGCAACGTCCTCGGCCTGCCCTCCCGCTTCACGTCCACCCTGCCCATCGCCCAGCGCCTCCGCTACGGCGAGAACCCGCACCAGCAGGCCGCGCTCTACGGCTCCTTCCACGAGGCCTTCGACCAGCTGCAGGGCAAGGAACTCAGCTATAACAACATCCTCGATATCACCGCCGCGACCTACCTCATCGGCGAGTTCGAGCGCCCGACGATCTGCATCCTGAAGCACACCAACCCCTGCGGCGTAGCTTCGGCCGACACCCTCCTCGAAGCCTGGCACAAGGCCTTCGAGACCGACAAGCAGGCCCCGTTCGGCGGCATCATCGTCGCGAACCGCACGGTCGACAAGGGCCTCGCCGAGGCCATCGCCGAGATCTTCTCCGAAGTCATCATCGCGCCGGAATTCGACGCCGACGCCCTCGCGATCTTCGGCAAGAAGAAGAACCTCCGCCTCATGCGCGCCAAGGTCGGCCTCCGCGCCGACACCCTCCGCGAAGTCCGCGCCGTCATCGGCGGCGTGCTCGTCCAGGACCGCGACCAGAAGCCCGTCAACCCGCGCGACTTCAAGGTCGTGACCCAGCGCCAGCCCACCGCCGACGAGATGACCGCCCTGCTCTTCGGCTGGCGCGTCGTCCGCCACGTGAAGTCCAACGCGATCGTCTACGCCGGCAAGGAACGTACGCTCAGCGTCGGCGCCGGCCAGATGTCCCGCATCGACTCCTCCCGCATCGCGGTCTGGAAGGCCGGCGAAGCCAAGCTCTCGCTGCAAGGTTCGGCCATCGCGTCCGACGCCTTCTTCCCCTTCCCCGACGGCCTGCTCGCCGCGGCCGACGCCGGCGCGACCTGCGCCATCCAGCCGGGAGGCTCCGTGAAGGACGCCGACGTCATCGCCGCCGCCGACGCGCGCGGCATGGCGATGGTCTTCACCGGCATGCGCCACTTTAAGCACTGAGTTCCGCGCAGCGGAACTCAGCGCTTAAAAGCGCAGGGGACACGCTGGCATGGTGACACGGGGACAAGGGGGTTACACCGCCAAGCGAGGCAGAAGTCTTCCTTTCCAAGGGGCGGCAATGCCGCCGCATCACCCCGTGTCACCGTGTCACCTTGCCCACTTGCCCCCTCAGAGTTTGATCCCGATCTTCTCGAGCAGGCGGGCGAGTTCGTCGTCGCTGCTGAAGGGGATCGAGATGCTGCCCTTGGTGCCCTTGCGAACGACCGAGACCGGCGTGGCGAAGTGGGTGGCGAGGCGTTTCTGGACGTCGGCCACGACGGTCTGGACGGCCTGTTTGCGCTCACCCTTCTTGGTCGCGGCGAGTTTCTTGACCTCGGCTTCGGTGGCGCGGACAGAGAGGCCCTTCTCGATGACGAGGCGGGCGACGAGCATGCGGTGCGCGGCGTTCTCGATGCCGAGCAGCGCCTTGGCGTGCCCCGCGGAAAGCTGGCCCTTGCGCAGGAAGCCCTGGATGTCGTTGTCGAGGGCGAGGAGGCGGACGCTGTTGGCGATCGTCGCGCGCGGCTTGCCGAGGCGCTCGGCGACGGCGTCCTGCGTGAGGTTGAAGTCGCGCATGAGCGAGGCGAAGCCGAGGGCTTCGTCGATCGGATTGAGGTCCGCGCGCTGGAGGTTCTCGATGAGCGCGAGCACGGCGCTGGAAGCGTCGCTGGCGTCGATGATGCGTGCGGTGATGGTCTTCTGGCCGATGAGTTTGAACGCGCGGAAGCGGCGCTCGCCGGCGATGAGCTCGTAGCCGTCCTTCACCTTGCGGACGACGATCGGCTGCATGAGGCCTTCGGAGCGGATCGAGTCGGCGAGTTCCTTGACCTGGGCGTCGTCGAAGTCGCGGCGCGGCTGGCGGGGATTCGGGACGATCGAGGTCAGCGGGAGTTCCTGCAGCAGGAGACCCGGAGCGACCGGAGCGGCGGCCGGAGCCGGCGCAGCCGCGGGAGCGGGGGCGGGCGCGGCGACCGGCTGCGCGGGCTTCACGCCGCCTCCGATGAGGGAACCGAGACCGCGACCGAGGGACTTCTTAGGAGGGGTGGCCATGGGGGCTTTGCTTGTGAGGGGTTCAGCGACCGGCGTTTTCCGGCTGCGGGACGAAGATATCGACATCCGCTTTCAGGGCGGCAGGCGAGGAAAGGTTATTCGCTTTCAGGATCCATTCGACCTTCGAACCGTGGCGGAGGGCGATCTTGGTGACGGTATCGCCCGATTTGACGCGGTATTTAGCTCCGGTCTGCGGCTGATCGGAAGGGGCGCCTTCGGACGGCTCCGTGGCCTGGGCGGTCGACTTGGCGGACTTCGTCGCAGGGGCCGAGCCCGACTTGCCGAGGGCGGCGTTCACCTGGCGGGTCAGCTCAGCGAGCGCGGCGTTCACGTCGTCGGTCTGCTGCTTCAGGCGGCGGTCGACTTCGTTGAGGATTTCCGCGCGGGCCTTGGCGACCGCATCGTTCGTGGAGGCGGACTGACCTTGGCCGGCCTTCTGACGGTTGAGGGCGGCCCGCAGGTCGGCGTTCTCGAGCTTCAGCTTCTCGACCTCGGTGCGCAGATCAGCGAGATCCTGCTGCATGCCGGCGAGCTGGGCGTTCTGGGCGGAGAGCGGAAGAAAACCGAGGAGGAGGAAAAGGATGCCGAGACGCATGGACCAAGGAAAACATGCCCAAGGAGAGAGAGCAAAGCGATATGAGACCACAAAGGGGCAGAGGTAGGGGTAG